>CAIPXZ010000358.1 GCA_903869075.1 uncultured Myxococcales bacterium
CGCTCGGCAAACGCCGACTTGTCCAGCAGCACGCCCGCGCGCTCCGGCGTGTAGCCCGCGGACACGCGCACGTGGGGCAGCAGGCGCGCGCGCTCGGCAATGACCCACTCGCAGGCGTCGTCCGCCGCGGGAATCAGCACCGTCGGCAGCTCCTGCTGCTGGGCGTACCGCGCCAGATCCGCCGCCAACGCACCGTCCAGCTTGCGATCGCTGAACTGCCGCCGCAGCTGGACGTGGCGGCTGTAACGCCCCGGGCGCGTGCGGTCGTCATCGATGCCGAGCACGCGGCTGATGTGCGTCACGTCGCGCGCCACGGCCAAGCCAGTGCCCGTCAGCGACACGGCGATGGTTGTAAACAGGTTGACGTCGCCCTCAGCCATGTGATCAGCGTGCTCCAATCGCGTCAGTTGGGCAAATCATCGGGCGCGCGGGTGCTGCCGGCGGCCTCGTCTTCGCTCACGCCGTCGCGCTCGGTCTCGTCGGGGCCGACGGGCACGCGGTACGCCTCGCTCAGCCAGCCGCCGAGGTCGATGAGCCGACAGCGCTCGCAGCAGAACGGGAAGGCCTTGTTTTCGCTGCGCGGCGCGCTGCGCTTGCGACAGATCGGGCAAGAAATATCCATGATTTTACTCGTAATTCAGCGCGTCAACCACGGGCACGCGCGCCGCCACGCGCGCCGGGTAGATCGCCGCCAGCACGCCGACCAGCACCAGCGCGCCGGCGTAGATCGCCGCGAGGTGCAGCGGAAAGTGCATCGGCACGTCCCAGCCGGTGTCCTGCGTGTTGACGACCTTGAGGATGATGAAGCCGTGGACGGTGCCGACGACGATGCCGATCGCCGCGCCGATCAGCGCGAGGATCAGCGACTCGGTCAGGATCACGCGCACGAGCTGGTTGCGCTTCATGCCGACGGCGCGCAGCACGCCGATCTCGCGCATCCGGTCCAAAATCGCCGTCAGCAGCGTGTTCACGACCGACAGCAGCGAGATGAAGATTGTCACGAGCTCCAGCGCGCGGGTGATGCTGAACACGCGCTCGATCATCTGGCCGATCTCGTCGCGGAATTCGGAGTTGGTCAGCACGAACAGCCTGTATTGCTTGCCAAATTTCGCCAAGACCTGCTCGCGCACGACCTTGGGATCGACGCCCGGCAGCATGTACGGCTCGAACGTGTCGACTTTGGTGTCATCCCAGTGCTTGAGGTACAGCGCGCGGTCCATGAACACCGAGCCCTGATCGCTTGAATAGTCGCGCATCGCCGCAATCACTGGAAATTGCACAAGTCCGTGCGCCGTCTGCAGGCCGATCGTCTCGCCCGGGTTGGTACCAAAGCGGTGCGACAGCGTCTCGGAAATGACGACGCCCGCGCCGGCGGTCAGCCGCGTCGTCACGGTGTTGCAGTCGCCGTCGCAGCGGGAACTCGGCCAAGCCGACGTGTGCTGGAAGCGGATTTTGGTCTGCAGCGCCAACAACAGGATCCGCGCGTTCTTGAAGTCGACGTTGCGCAGCCGCACCGTGTCCACCGACGCAACACCTTGAATTTTGCCAATTTCCGCGGCGAGCGCGAAGTCCACGGGCTGGTTCTTGATGCCGCCCATGTTGGCGTTCGAGGTGATGAACAAGTCCGCCGGCACCGTCTGCTCGATCCAGGTCTGGATGCTGTTGCGAAAGCTGCTTGTCAGGATCGCGCTGCCCATGACCATCGACAGCCCGACCATCAGCGAGACCACCGTCACCGCCGACTTGTTGGCGCCGCGCGTGACGTTGTCCGCCGCCAGCCGGCCTTCGATGCCGCCAAACCGCGTGGCGATCGGCCCCAGCACGCGCGTCAGCAGCAACATCAGCCAGCGCGAAAGCAGGGTCGTGCCGAGCACGATGAGGAACATCGACGACAGACCGAACACCGGAAAGCCGCCGATGGCCGGACCCTGGGCGGCGATCGGCGCCAGCACGTAGCACGCCAACGCCGCGAATTCACGGGCTTCCCAGCGCAGCGTCGGCACGCCGCGGTAGTCGAAGGCCACCGTGCGGATCGTCTCCACCGGCGAGAGCCGGCTCGCCTGCCACGCCGGCAGCAGCGACGCCAGCCCCGACGACAGCGTGCCGAGCACGAGGCCAAAGCCCATCGTGCTCCACGCCACCCGCGTTTCCTGAATGTGCACGCGCAGATACAGATCGGTCACCGACTGCGCCGAGGTCTCCATCATGCCGCGCGCCAGCACCGCGCCCAGCGCCAGCCCCAGCAGCGACCCGCCCAGACCGAAGATCACGCCCTCCAGCGTGAACAGCTGGACGATCTGCCGCCGCGTGGCGCCTGCCGCGCGCAGGATGCCGATCTCGGAGCGCCGTTGCGCGACCGTGATCGAAAGTGTGTGGTAAATCAGGAACATCCCGACGATCAGCGCGACGCCTGCGCCAATCGCCAGCGCCAGCTTGAACGACTTCAGCAACTGTTCCTGCCGCTGCTGCCGCTTGCCGGGCCGCTCGACGTCGTACTGGGCGCCCACCGCCTGCTTGAGCGCCGCCACCGCGCGCTCGATCTCGCCGGGACGCTTGCCATCGTCGAGGGCGATATCGAAGCGATCGACGCGGTGCTTGAGGTCAAAAACCTCCTGCGCGTCCACATAATCCATGATCGCCAGGTTGCCGCCCATCGCCTTTTGCGGCCCCTTGGCCTCGACGATCGAGAACGCGGTGAAGCTCTGGCGACCGCTCGGCGTCATCAGCTCGACGGTGCCACCCTTTTGCAGGTGGTGCTTGGCGGCGAACGCCGTCGTGACCACGAGCTGCCGCGGCTGATCGAGCATGGCGAACGGATCGTCGGCAAATTCGTCGTCTTTCTTCGGCTTGTCCGGCGCGTCCGGGCGCTTGAGCGTCGCCGCGTCGATTTGGTACAAGTGCTCGAGCGCCTTGGGATTTTCAGTAAAGTTGATCGCCAGGATCGCCAGCGACTCGCCGCTGCCATCGGCCAGGTCCAGCGTCCGTTCGATCACCGGCGTCGCGTATTTCACGCCCGGCACCGCCAGCGCCTTGTCGATGAGGAATTCGTCCAGCCCGGTGTCGCCGCCGCGCACTTCGAGGTCCACACGGCCGCTGATGTGGTCCAGCGTGTCGGAAAACGAGCCGACGATGCCCTCGTTGACGGTGACCACCGCCACCAGCACGGCGACGCCCAGCGAGATGCCGACGGCGGTCATCGCCGCACGCAGCTTGTGCTCGGTCAGGCGCCGCAGGGAAATCGGCCGAAGTAGCGTGAGCATGGCGCCTTTGGTGCGCGCTGGAGCCGCGCGCGCAGGCTGGGGACGGTAGCCGCGCCGGGGCGGATTTTCAATCGGCGTTCAGGAATCGCGCGCCAGATCCTCGTACAGCTTGCGCTGCCGGTCGGTCAGCTTGCGCGGCACCACGACGCGCACGTGCGCGAACTGGTCGCCGCGGCCGTTGCCGTGCAGGTGCGGCACGCCTTTGCCGCGGATCCGCACCTGCTCGCCGGGCTGGATCCCCGGCGGCAGCTTCACTTTTTCCTCGTCGCCCTCGATCAACGGCACGCTGACGACGCCGCCCAGCACGGCGCGCACCACATCGACCTCGATCTCGCAGTGCAGATCGTCGCCGTCGCGCTGGAACACGTCATCGGGCTGCACGGACAGCACGACGTAGAGATCGCCAGGCTGTTGCCCGGTTTGCCCGCGCTCGCCCTCGCCCGTGACGCGCAGGCGCGTGCCCGAGTCGACGCCGGCGGGGATCTTGACCGTGACTTTCTTTTCCACGCGTTGCTGGCCGGCGCCGCCGCAGGTGCCGCAGCGGTTGGCGGCCTTGACCGTCCGGCCCTGGCCCTGGCACTGCGGGCAGGTGACGGCGAAGACGAACGGCCCTTGCTGGTGGCCGACCTGGCCGCGGCCGCCGCACTGCCCGCACGGTTCCGGGCTGGTGCCGGCCTTGGCGCCGCTGCCGTTGCAGGTGCCGCACGGGTCGACGCGCGGCACGTTGATCTCGCGCTTGACGCCCTGGACGGCTTCGCGCAGCGACAGCCCGAGGTCATAGCGCAGGTCACCGCCACGCGCCGGGCGCTTTTGGCCGCCGCGGCGGCCGCCAAAAATGTCGCCGAAGATGTCGCCGAAATGGCTGAACATGTCATCCATGTTGCCGTATTGCGCGCCACCGCCGCCGCCACGGCCGGACTCGAACGCCGCGTGGCCATAGCGATCGTACGCCGCGCGCTTCTGCGCGTCGGACAGCACGTCGTAGGCTTCCGCGCACTGCTTGAACATCTCTTCGGCGTGCGCGTCGCCCGGATTGCGATCCGGGTGGTACTGCATGGCCGCTTTGCGAAAGGCCTTTTTCAGGTCGCCTTCGCCCACGTCCTTGGGCACGCCCAGCAGTTCGTAAAAGTCAGTCTTGGCCATCCGGACAGTCCTCAGCGCAAACGGGGGCAGGTACGGCTGTCGGAGCCGCGCCGCCAAATAAGCGGCAAACGCCCGGCTGTCAAGGACATCACGGCCAACCCTGCGAGGTTCCACGGCGGGCGAAGAGCGGTCATGCACATTTCGCGCCAACCTCGTCAACTTTTCGCGGCGAAGCGCTAAATGGACGGCGCTTTCGCTTGTCGCGCCCCAGCGGCGCCGGTACACTCGCGGTGTCCACCCGCCAGCAGCCGGCCTTTGCCGCCCCTGCCTGGCGGCTACCGCCGCGGAGCGCATGGAGTTCAAACAAGGTCTCCAGCTTGGACAGCGGCTTGAACAGCGGCTGGTCATGACGCAGCAGCTGCAACAGGCGATTCGTCTGCTGCAGCTGTCGCGCACGGAGCTGATGGAGGCCGTCGGCGACGCCTTGAACGAAAATCCGTTGCTGGAAGAGGAGATGCAGACCGAGACGGCGCAAGATCCGCTGCCGTCGGCGCTGACGGGCGGCGAAGCGGCGGTCACCGACATCGAGGCGCCGCCAACCCGGGATGAACGCACGGAAATTGACTGGCAGGAGTACTTTACCGACCTCGCGCGCGGCCCGAGCGAGGGCGGCGGCGCGTTCCGCGATGGCGACGACGAGGAGCGACCGGCGCTGTCGCAGACGCTGACCCGCGCGTCGACGCTGCCGGAATTCCTCGAGGAGCAGATCGCCTCGACGACGCTGGCGGCGGCCGATCGGCTACTGGTTGAAGAAATCATTGGCAATTTGGACGACGACGGCTATTTCCGGCCGACGCGGTTGGACATCCTCGGTGGCAGCGACGCGGCGCGGCGGCAGCTCTCCAAGCTCGCGGAAACGCAAGGGATTGAGCGAATCGAGTCCAAGGGCAAGCTGGCGCTGTACTGGCTGACCGACGACGAGGTCGCGGTGTGGCAAAAGGAGGCCGAGAGCCGCGGCTGCAAGACCGAGGCGTTGTACGGCAACTCCCTGCGATCGCTGGCGATTACCCACAACGTCGACGTCGCCGAGGTCACCCGCGTGCTCGGCGTCATCCGCAGCCTGGACCCGCCGGGCGTGGCCAGCCGCGACCTGCGCGAATGCCTGCTGACCCAGGCGCTGGCGCGGCACCCGAAAGAGCTGCGGCTGCACAAGCTGATCGAGGTCGGGCTGCCGTACATCGAGGCGCGCGATCACGCCGGGCTGCGGCGCGATCTGCGGCTGCGGCCGAATGAAGAGCAACGGCTGATGGCGCTGCTGGCGTCGCTTGAGCCGCGGCCTGGCCGACATTTCATTGGCGAAACAGCGCGTTACATCACGCCAGACGTGTTCGTGTACAAGCTGGGCGAGGACTACACGGTTGTGCTGAACGAGGACGGCATGCCGCGGCTGCGTGTGTCCAACTTCTACAAGCACGCGCTGTCCGGCGAGGGCGATACGGAAGCCAAGGAATATCTTCAGGAAAAGATGCGCGCCGCGACCTGGATGATCCGCTCGATCCACCAGCGCCAGTCGACGATCCAGCGCGTCACCGAGTCGATCATGCGCTTCCAGCGGCCGTTCCTCGACCGCGGCGTGGAGAAGCTGCGGCCGCTCGTGCTGCGCGAGGTCGCCGAAGACGTAGGCCTGCACGAATCGACGGTTTCGCGGGTGACGACGGCGAAATATGTGCACACGCCGCAGGGCATCTTCGAGCTGAAATTCTTCTTCGGCGCCGGCGTGCCGTCCGGCGATGGCAGCGACGTGGCGTCTGAGGCGGTCAAGAGCGCGATCAAGCGCTTCATCGACCACGAGCAGCCGAGCTCGCCGCTGTCCGACCAGGAAATCGTCGAAATGCTTCACGGCGACTGGGAACGCGGCAAGATGCTGGCGCGGCTCTCGTGTACGGAGACGCAGTTGGAGGCGCTGCGGCCGCGCGAGACCATGACGGTGGCGCGGCGCACAGTGGCTAAGTATCGGGAAGCGCTGAATATTCCGCCGTCTTCGCAGCGCCGCAAGCAGTTCTGATCGCAGACTGCCAAGCGCCCGCGCCAGGAGCTGACCATGGCCCGCAACGCCCGCTTCGTGATCGTGACCGGCATCAGCGGCTCGGGCCGTTCGACCTGCCTGCACGCGCTGGAGGATCTCGGCTACTACTGCGTGGACAACCTGCCGACGGCGCTGTTGCCGTCGCTGGAAACGATGATGGCGGAGCGGCTGACGGCGACGCCGGTCGCGGTGGGCATCGACATCCGCGCCGGTGAGCTGCTGGGCGACTTGGACACGGCGATCGTCGCGCTGAAGAACGACGGCGTGCAGGCGGAGCTGCTGTTTCTGGACTGCGACGACGACATCCTGATCCGCCGCTTCGCTGAGACGCGCCGCAAGCATCCGATCTGGCAAGCCGGCACCGTGAGCGAGTCGATCCGCTTCGAGCGCGACCACATGATGCCCGTGCGCGAGCGCGCGACGCTGGTGGTGGACACGTCGGAGATGAACATCCACCAGCTGAAGCGACACATCCAGCGGATCTTCGACCCGGAGTATTCGGCGGACGTGCGGCTGATCGTGTCCATGCAGTCGTTTGGCTTCAAGCACGGCCTGCCGCGCGACGCTGATTACGTGTTTGACGTGCGCTACGTCGACAACCCGTATTTTGTGCCAGCGCTGTCGCCGATGTCCGGCCTGGACGCCCCCGTGCGCGATTTTGTGCTGGAGCGCGGCGGCAACGAGGCGATGAAGCGCATGTGGTATCTGCTGGATTACGTCCTGCCGCTGCACGCCCAGGAGGGCCGCGCGATGGTCAGCGTGGCCATCGGCTGCACCGGCGGCCAGCACCGCAGCGTCGCGTTGGCGGAGGCGATGGCTGAGCACGTCCGCACGATGCGGCTGGGCCGCGTCACCGTCAGCCACCGCGACTTGAAGTCCAAGGTCTGATGCTGCCTCTGTTTTTGCGCGCACTGCTGCTGCTGACGCTGGCGTCGCTGCTCGGCTGCTCGGACGAGGCGCCGCAGCGCAAGAAACGCCGGCCGGTCGATCGCATGGTGTTTCGCGACGCGCCCGAAGAGAACGCCTACGAGCGGATCCCGCTGCCACCCCAGCGCGTGCGCGTTCAGGCGCGCCCCAACAGCGCGACGGTCGGCAACGTCGCGGGCGCGCCGCCGTTCCAGATGCCGACGCCGGTGTGCCAGCCCGGCAAGGACGAGCCGTCGCGCTCGATTGGCCCGCCGACGGACGGCCAGCTCGTCGCCGGCTGCCGCATGCCCGCGCAGGGTCCCGGCTACATCGCCGTCGGCGCCAACGTGTTCGGCACCGACAACACGGTCGCGCTGCTGCAGATGGCCGCGTACCGCGTGACCCAGCAGTTTCAAGGCGTGCCGGCGGTCGTCATCGGCGCGATCTCGGCAGACGGCGGCGGTTTTTTGAAGCCGCACAAGTCGCACCAATCTGGCCGCGACGTCGACATCGCCTACCTGCGCACGACAAAGGGCCAGCCGCGGCGCTTTGAGCTCACGGACGCCAGCAACCTCGACATGGAGCGGACCTGGGCGTTCCTGGAGGCGTTGCTGAGCACCGGCGAGGTCGGCTGGGTCTTCATGGATTACGAAATCCAGGCGCTGCTGTACGAGGCGCTGCTCGACAATGGCTGGACAGAACAAGGGCTTGCGCCGATTTTCCAATACCCCGCCGGCGCCAACGTCGCCCGCGGCGTCATCCGCCACGCCACCGGCCACGCCGACCACTTCCACGTGCGCTTTCGCTGCCCGGAGCGCGACAAGCCAGACTGCGTGGACTGACGCGGGCGCTTACCAAACTGCGCAATTCAACGGACGTGCAGCTTCTTGTGATCCGCCGGCAGGCCTTGTATGGTGAAGGAACTTCCACAGGAGTCCTCCATGCAGAATCGCTACTTGGTCCTCTCGCAAAATGGTTTGGTTCGCCTTGCTGCGGCGTGCAGCGTCGCGGTTCTCGGTCTCGCAGCCGGTTGCTCCAGCACAGCGGCGGGCGGCGGCGGCTCCGGCTTGGCCGGCGGCGACACCTCCGGCGGCGATGCCGGATTGACGGGTGACACCGGCAGCAGCGACAGCGGCAGCACGGACAGCGTCGACGTGATCGTCCCGAACGACACCGGCGCGGACGCGACCGCACCGAAGGACGCCGCCCAGCCTGGCGACACCTCGGGCCAAACCGACATCCCCGCCGACGCGGTCAGCAACCCCGACAGCGGCCCGAGCGACACTGGACCTGCGGACACTGGACCGGCGGACACTGGCCCGGTCGATACCGGCCCGACGGACACGGGCACCACGACCGACGTCAGCCAGTCGGGCGGCCCGGTGTGGGGCACGGACAACAAGAGCGGCAGCGTGCAAAAAGTTGTCACCCTGGCGTTCGGAGCCAAGACCGACGGCTGCGACCTGAACGGCGACGGCACGGTCGACAACACGATGGCAGGCTTGGGCGGCATCATCGGCTCCAAACTGCAGGACGCGGTCAACGCCGACTCGGTCGACATGCTGTTTGACCCCAAGAGCTACAACACCACCGGCACGCCGTTCCAATTCAACGTGTTGCTGGGCGCGCCCACGGCTGGCAGCACCTGCAAGAACCCGTCGGCGGGCTGCGAATTCACCGTCAAGCCGTCCAGCTACACGAACGACACCTGCGACGCCACCAGCTGCACCTCCAAGGTCAGCTTCCCCGACGCGACGATCAACGGCAGCGCGCTGAAGGCCAGCGCCGACAAGTTTGAGATCACGCTGAGCCTGAGCGGCGCGCCGCTGACGCTGACCATTTCCAAGGTGCAGCTCTCGGGCACCGTCGCCGACAGCGCCAGCTGGAAGACGACGACCAACGGCCTCCTGTGCGGCTACGTCACCGACACGGACCTGAACGCGGCGATCGACGCCCTGCCCGCTTCGGCGCTGTCCAGCTTCGGCGGCGCGGCGACGGTCAAGGGCTTGCTGCCGATGCTGGCGCCGTCGGACATCGCGTCGACGCCGGGCGGCCCGAAGGACGCGAAGTCGCTGGGCCTCAAGCTCGCGACCGTCAGCGCGACGATCACCAGCCTGACGCCGTAAAGTCGCCAAGCGGCGCGCGCCGCGCCGGGACGTTGCCAGCAGCTGGGCAAGGTTCCGCGCGGCCGGCCGCGGCGAATCCCGCAAAGCACGCGGCAGCTAGAACGGCTTGGGAATCCTGGCCCAGCTCGTCGAATTCGACCGAAAGCTCAGCAGCAACACGGCTTGGCCATCGGAAAGCGACAACTGCGGCTCCTTGGGACCAAACCACATCCAGCGCAGGTTGTAGCCAGCCGTCAGCCAAATTCCCCAGTCCTTATTGCGCGGACTGACAGGAAAATCCGCGGCGGCACCGACGTAGATGCACGGCTGCCACTCGGAGTGCTCCGTGCCGTCGGTGACGTGCGCCTGCGCGAGCGCTTCGGCGCCGGTGAGCGTGGCGCGGACGACCGACGCACCGACGTAGCCGTGAAAGCCTGAAAAAACGTCGTTCCACCAGTCGTTGAAGACGATGATCGGAAACCCCGGGTGCGTGCCGACCTGGAAGCCCAGCTCGCTGCGGGTCAAGCCGGCGCCGCTGGTGCCGCCATGGCTGACGCGCTCGAAGCCCAGCTCGACGTCGATGAACTGCGAAATCGCGCTCAGCCGACCGGCGACGCGAAAGCCAAGGCCCTGCTGGTCAACCATTGACGGCGCGTGGTCCAACCAATTCATGACCGGGCCAAGCATGACGCTGGTCTGGTTGCCGTCCCACAAGTGCGGCTCGGGCGGCGGCGGCGGGCCTTCGGGCGGCGCGGTCTGCAGCGGCGGGCGATCGCCGGGATCGACAGGCGCATCAGGCGTTTGCGCGGCTGCGGCGGTCGCGCTCAACGCCAGGACCGCTGCGGCAACTGCGCTCGCCAAGCGCGCGCCAAGCCTTGTCTGCGCGGCTCGCCTCATGGCGCCTGCGCCCCTTTGAGCGGCAGCCCGTGGCCGGGCACCAGCAGGCGCTTGCGGTAGTCGGTGAAATCAAAGCGCGGCGAGTGGACTGCCGTGTGGCACGTCGCGCACAGCGTCGCGTCGGGCTGGGCGATGATGTGCGAATTCGCGCCGCGCGTCGGCGCTTTCACGTGCAGCGAGCCTGGACCGTGGCAGGACTCGCACTGCACGTCGGTCCTGCCGTCGAGGTGCGCCAAGTTGGAGCCACCCGGCTGGCCAAAGCCAGTCGCATGGCAGGAAACGCAGTCCAAGTCTTTGGTTTTGCCAGCCTTTTCAAGACCTTTCCATGCCAGCTGGTGCAAGTCCGCCTTGGCGAACGCCGCCGCGTCATCGTGACACTCCAGACACGCCTGCTGGCCGACGTAGCCTGCCTGTCCCGGCGGCACCGGCAGCACGTCGCCGGCGGCCTTGACGTTGGCCTCCGCGACTTTGGCGTCATATTCCGCAACGATCTTCGCCACAACCGGGTCAACCGGCATCGACCACGGCAGGCCAATCGGCCGGAACGCCGCCAGCGCCCCGGGCGGCAGCGGCTTGCCCTGCGCGCGCCGCGCCGCATCCAGCCGCAGCTTCATGTCCGCCAGCCGCGCCTCGAAAAACGGCAGCGCTTTCTGGTTGGCCGCCGTCGAGCGGCCCTTGATGTCCGCCAGCGACTTGTCCATCGCGGCGATCCGCTCCTCGAGGTCGCCAATGACGCCCGGCACCGCCTCGCTCACCTCTTTCCACGCGTGGTCCTGACCGCTCGGCGCGAGCGTCAGCGCGCTGATCCACGCACCGTGCCGCGCCGCGTGCACGACAAGCGTGTCGCCCTCGCGCTCGAGATCCAGCTCCGGCTCAATCTTCTCGTCCAGCTGCCCGACGACCAACACATCGATGCCCGGCACTGACCGCGCCAGCTTGCGCGAGCCGCGCAGCCCGAGGTTGGAGAGCACGACGACGACCCTCACGCCCTGGCTGCGCAGCCGCACGACCTCGTCCTGCACCGCCTGCTGGCGCATCGTGTCGTCTTCCGGCGCCTTCGGGTCCACGCCGATCAGCCCCACCGCCACGCCCGACTTCGTCCGCGCCAGCGCCGAGCGCATCGCCTTGCGCGAGCCGCCCTGCAACGCCAACAGCGGCCATTTCGCGTTGTCATACACGGCGTTGACGACCTGCCCGCCGATCTCCATGTCGTAGGTCGACAGCGCCACGGCGGCGATCTGCACGCGGTCCAGCGACTCCGCAAACGCGTCCAGCCGGCTGGCCCGCTGCGCAGCGCGCGCGCCGTTCGTCGCCTCGGGATCCGCCAGCAGGCTGCCGGCATGGACGACCAACACCGAGTCATCTTTCTTGCGCAGCTCGTCCAGGTACTGGGCGATGCGCTCGATGCCGCCTTTTTGCAAATCGACCGTACATCCACACGGTTTCAGCACGCTCTGCCAATCCGTCACCGCGACAATCGTGACATGCGGCCGGTGGTACAGGTCACCGGTCGGGGCGATCTCGACCGTCGGCTCCGCCATCGGCGGCGCCTCAACCTTTTGCTTGCTGCAGCACGCCGCCACGAGCAGCAGCGCCGCCGCCGCCAGCCTGCGCACGCGTGGCGACGCCGCCGTTTGCCGCGACGCGAGGAGGTGGTTGCCGACCCAATGCACCGTGCCAACCATCCTTAGCGTTTGATCGAGGCGTTGAGGTTGCCGCTGAAGCTTGTGGGCGGCACTTTGGTCACGGCCTTGGCGCGCGACGGGTAGACGTCGACGATCGAGAACGTCGCGCCCTTGACGCCCTTGACGCTGCCGGTCATGCCTTTTTGCACGCCCTGGCGGTCGCCGGCGGACAGCGTCAGCATCGAGCCGCCGCCGCTCTCGCGGACGTCGACGACGGTGCACTCGATATCCTTGATCTTTTCCACGCACTCGCCGTCCTTGAGGACCTGCGTCGCGGTGCACTTGGGCGCGGCAGGCGCGACGGTGACGCACTTGCCGCTGCTGGATTGGCAGACTTCGCCCTTGCTGCAGCGGACGCCTGCGCACTTGCTGTTGGACTCGCGCACGCAGCGGCCGCGGGCGTCGCAGATCTCGTCGGCGGTGCAGGCGCCGCCGCACGGCTTGTCGACGCAGCGGCCTTCGACGCAGCTCTGCTTGTCGGTGCAGCTGGCGCATGCGTCGGTCGGCGGGCCGATTTCAACGACGTACTCGCCTTTGCCAGCGGTGGCCTTGATTTGCACGACATAGGTGCCGTCGGCGCGCACCGGGAAGGTGAAGCGCGTCGTCTTTTCCGAGCCTGCCTCAATCGCGCCAGTCGCCGCAGTCGTGCCGTCCGGATTGTAGGCAGTGACAGTGCCCGCCAGCGTCGACGTCGCACCAAAACGGCCATGGGTCAGGCGGAGTTCCACAGTGCCGGTCGATTGCGCCTGAAAATAGCGCCAATCCTCGACGTCACCCGCCGCCGGATCAAGCTTATCGCCCGTCGGCCCGAGCCGGGAAAACATCTGCGCTTTCGCGCTTGTGCCGTCGCCGTCCGGGTCGCGCAGGGTGGCGCCGGAGCAGGCCAAAGCGCACACCGCGAGACCAAACAGCAGGACGCGGCGCGTGGTCGCCTGGACAAAGATGGCTGGGCAAAAATACTGCATCATCCGAACCTCGCAGACACACCGCGGTGACACTAGGCCACAGATCGAGTCGGGTCAAGCCACAGGGCGACACGCCGGGCGGAATCGGGTACACTGCCGCGCTCCGGATTGCCAGATACGGCAGCCGGGTCGAACGCGCGCGGCGCGACGGGCCCTCGGCATGGCGATCGCGACCACGCCGTAGCGGGTGGTCCGCCGGCGCCGCTGCAAGTCAGGATTGTGATGACGCATCTTTCAGACGAGACAGCCCCGCCGCCGCCTGCCGCCGCGCCTGCACCTGCGCCCACGCGCATCCTGCTGGCGAGCGGTAATGCCCATAAGCTCGAGGAATTCAAGGCGCTTTGCGCACCGCTGGCGATCGAGGTCTTTGGCCCGCAAGCGTGGCAAACCGAGAGCGGCCAGGCGCTACCCGAGGTGGACGAGACGGCGACGACGTTTCTCGGCAATGCGCTGATCAAAGCGGCGTCCGGCGCCCGCACGACCGGCGGCAATGTGCTTGCCGACGACTCCGGCTTGAGCGTTGTCGCGTTGGGCGGCGCGCCCGGCGTCCACAGCGCGCGGTATGCCGGCGCGAAGGCGACGGACGCCAAGAACCGCGCGCTCTTGCTCAAGAACCTCGCCAAGGTCCCGGACGATCAGCGCCAGGCCGCGTTCCATTGCGTGCTCGTGCTGGCAGGACCGCTAGCGGAAGGTCCGGGCTGCGGCCGCACTGAAGACGGCATCGCGTGGCGCGCGTTCGACGGCTGCGTTGAGGGCGAAATCCTGCGCGAAGAAGTCGGCAGCGGCGGTTTTGGCTACGACGCGCTGTTTCGCCACGCCGGCCTGAACGCCACTTTCGCCGAGGCCGACCCGCAGGCCAAGAACGCGTTGTCGCACCGCGGCCGGGCGTTTGCCAAGCTGAACCTGTACTTGCTGGCGCTGCCACTGCAGGCGACGCGCGGCCGGCCGATGTACCTGCGGCCCGCGGGCATGCAGGCGCTGGCGCACGCGATCGATGGCGTGCTGGGCCGCCACCTGCGCCACGCCGACGCCGCGCTGGAACAGGCGCTGGGCGATCGGCCGGAGCTGGGCGCCAAGGAGCGCGCGGCGATCGCGGAACTGCACTGGCACACGCTGCGCCGGCTGTCGTTCCTGCACCTGGCGCGGCTGGCGATGCGCGGCACGGACGTGCCTTCGCGGGCGCCGGATCCGCGCTCGCTGCTGCGCAATGAAGCGCCGCTGCTGGCGTGCCTGGCGATGGCGGACGTCGATCCAGCGGGGCTGCCGCGTGACCACAGCACAAAGGCGTCGGGCGACAGCGCGCTGTCCGAATTGTGCAAGCGCAATCCGGGCTTTGCCGCCAACTTGCCGGAGTCGCTGGAGCGTCTGGACGCCGCGCTGCGGGCCGCGACGTGGGCGATGACCAAGCTGCCGCCGGACGATCGCGACGCGATGGAGCTCGGCGTGAACCCGACGCTGTGGCGGACGGTCAAGTCCGAGCTGGGCGAGGTGACGGCGCGGCTGGCGCTGCAGTACCTGAACTCGCGGGGGCCGCTGACGGTGCGCGCCAACCCGCTGCGGGCGAGCGTGCGCGCGGTGGCGCAGGAGCTGGAGGAAGCGGGCGTCAAGACCGTGCCCATCGCCGATCTGCCGGGCGCCCTGCACTGCCTGCAAGCGGGTCGGCTGACGCGGCTGCAGCTGTTCGAGGACGGCGGCTTCGAGGTCCAGGACGAAGGCAGCCAGCGCATCACCGTCGCCGCCAACGTGCAGCCGGGCGATTTGGTGCTGGATTGGTGCGCGGGCGCGGGCGGCAAGTCGCTCGGGCTGGCGGCGGCGTTGGCGGGCAAAGGCCGGCTGATCGCGCTGGACACGCACCGCGTGCGGCTGGATGAATGCGAGCGACGGCTGCGGCGCGCCGGTGTGCTGAACGCCGAGACGCGCTGGCTGCAGGGCGCCAAGCCGCCCAAGGCGCTGCCGGCGGGCGATGTGGTGCTTGTCGACGCGCCGTGCACGTCCACGGGCGCGCTGCGGCGCAATCCGGAGCTGCGCTGGGCGATTGACGAGAGCTGGCTGGGCCGCTTCCCGGAGCAGCAGCTGTCGATTTTGCGCCGCGCTTCCGAGCAGCTGAAGCCGGGCGGGCGGCTTGTGTACGCGACGTGCTCGCTGCTGAAGCGCGAAAATGAATCGATTATCGAGACTTTCCTCGCCAGCTCGCCGCAGTTTCGCCGCCTCTCGGAGACCCGCGTGGGCCCGGCGAGCGCGGACTACCTCGCGACGCGGCCGCTGGCGACGCTCGGCCCCGACGGCTTTTACTTTTGCGTGCTGACGCGGGCCTGAGCGCCCATTGGATTGGTGATGTCCCAACGTACTTTTCGCTGTGGTTACGCGACCTTGATTGGTCAGCCCAACGTCGGCAAGTCGACGCTTCTGAACCGGCTCGTCGGCGAGAAGCTGGCGATCGTTAGCCCCAAGCCGCAGACGACGCGCGACCAGATCCGCGGCATCTGGACCGGCCCGGATTCACAGGTGATTTTCCTCGACACGCCCGGCGTTCACCAGGCGCGCAGTCCGCTGAACCGCGCGATGGTCGGCCAGGCGATTGAGGCGCTCGAGTCGGTCGACGTGGTCATCCTCGTCATCGACGGCCAGGAAGCCAGCAAGTGGCTGGATCGCATGGCGAAACGCGGCAGCAACCAAGCCACAGGCGCTGAGCAGCCGACGCTGGCGCCGCCGCCGATGGAGCCAGATGAGCTGGAGATCGGCGATCGCCTGGCCGGCAAGGGCGACGACAAAAAGTTCAGCATTGACGAGCGGATCGCCCCGGGTGATCGCCGCGTCATCCGCCAAATCTTGCGCTACAGCCACCGCTACTTGATCGCGATCAACAAGATTGACCGGATGGCGCCGCGCAAAATCCTGCCAATTATCGCGGCTTACGCCAACGCGCCGCAGGTCGGGCCGATTGTGCCGATCAGCGCGCGCACCGGCGACGGCGTGCAGAACCTGCGCGAGGCGATCCGTCCATGGCTGCCGGAGCGCGCCGCGGAGTTCGAGGCGGACGAGCTGACCGACCGCTCGTTGCGCTTTTTGAGCGCTGAGCTGCTGCGCGAGCAGGTGTTCCTGCAGACGCGCGACGAGGTGCCGTACGGCGTCGCCTGCGAGATCGAGCTGTGGGAAGAGCTGCCGGACTTGACGCACGTCAAGGCGATTGTCCACGTTGAAAAGCAGGCGCAGCGCGGGATTTTGGTCGGCAAGGGCGGCCAGACGATGAAGGCGCTGGCGTCGGCGGCGCGGGAAGGGATGGAACAGCTCACAGGCCGCAAGGTCTTTTTGGAAGTGCATGTCCGCGTCGAGCCGCAATGGTCGGAACGCATGGAAATGCTGAAACAATTTGGATATGTGCTCTGATGCGAACTGAAAAGTATCTGGCTGGCGTCACGCCGCTTGTGGCGATTGTCGGCCGACCCAACGTCGGCAAATCGACGCTGTTCAACCGCCTGATGGGCCGCCGCAAAGCGATCGTCCACGATACGCCCGGCGTGACGCGCGATCGCCACTACGGCGAATCCGAAATCAACAGCATCCGCGTGCGGTTGGTGGACACCGGCGGCTTCCAGCCAGGTGAGACCGAGGGCATGCTGCCGCTGATGCGCGAGCAGGCGCAAATTGCCATTGATGAAGCGGACTTGATCCTGTTCATCTGCAACGGCCGCGACGGCGCGACGGTGGCGGACGAGGAGATCGCCGACGTGCTGCGCCGCACCGACAAGCCGGTGTTCTGCGTCGCCAACAAGTGCGACAGCGAACTGATCGACGCCGAGGCGATGTCCCTGTATTCGCTTGGTTTTCCGCTGGTCCTGCCGATCGCGGCCGCCCACAACCGCGGCATGCTGGACCTGCTGGACGCCGTCGCCAGCGAGCTCGTCGAGCGCGGCGCGACGCCGGGGCTGGCGAGCGAGGAGTCCGGGCGGTTCATCGAGGAGGCGGAATTCTCATTTGACGAGCCCGGCGAGGAGAAGCCGGTGCGCGGCGGCGTTGTCGATCGCATCCGCGTCGCGTTTGTCGGCCGCCCCAACGTCGGCAAGTCGACGCTTGTGAACCAGCTGTTGGGCCAGACGCGGGTGATTACTGCCGACATGCCAGGGACGACGCGGGACGCTATCGACATCGATTTTGAGTGGGAAAACGAAAAGTTCACGCTCGTCGACACCGCCGGTTTGCGGCGCAAGCGCTCGGTGCATCAGGCGATTGAGGCGTATTCGGTCAGTCAGGCGGTGCGCGCGATGGAGCGCTGCCACGTCGTGGTGCTTGTGCTGGACGCGACGCAGCCGATCGCCGACCAGGACGCGAAGATCGCGGCGCTGGCGCTGGATCGCGGCCGCGCGTGCGTGATCGCCATCAACAAGTGGGATGCCATTGAAAAAGATGGCAAAACGGTCAAGGCCTACGAGACGACGCTGCGCGAGGAGCTGCCGTTCATGGCGCACGTGCCGTGCGTGACGATTAGCGCCAAGACCGGCCAGCGTGTCGACAAGCTGTGGGGCACAGTGCAGCGGGTTTTTGAGAATTTCAACCGCAAAATCGGCACCGGCGAGCTCAATCGCTGGCTCGCCAAGCTGCAGATCGAGCACCAGCCGCCGACGCACCGCGGCCGCGGCTTGCGGATTTACTACGGCGCGCAGCTGAGCTTGCGGCCGCCGCAGCTTGTGTTCCTCGTCAACTCGCTGGCGGCGATCTCGCCGGCGTACGAGCGCTTTCTGATCGCGCAGTTGCGGGCAACCTGGGAGCTGGAAGGCGCGCCGGTGCGACTGCGGCTGCGCAAAAAGTCGTCGAAGAAGAAGGTCGGCC
>CAIPXZ010000359.1 GCA_903869075.1 uncultured Myxococcales bacterium
CTGGCGTGGCTGCCGGTGCACGCCCCAGGCGCGCGCGCGCGGACGCTTTCGCCGGCGGTGGGGCTGCCGCGCCTGCGCGGGCTGCTGGCGACCGGTTCCCTGCGCGATGCGGTGCTGCGCATCGCCAACGCCAAGGGCCAGCCAGCGCTGGAGATTTTGCGGCTGCACCTCGGCGCCGGGGCGACGCTCGACGCGATCCTCGCCGACAGCCGCCGCGATGAAGCGCGCTCGGGCGGCGTGACGCTGCGCTTTGCCTACGCGCTGGATGAAGCGACGCGCGCCACGCAAAAGGCCAAATATCAGGCGTGGTTGGCAGGGCGGGCGGCGCAGATCGCGCAGGGCGTCGCGGCGCCGCTGGCGGATCCGGCGCTGTGGCTTGTGGCGGACGCCGATGACGCGGCGGTGGCGGGCGTGTAGCCGTCAGTGCAGCGATTCGACCATCGTCATCGTCACTTCGCGCAGGTCGCGCCCCAACTCTTCGTGCAGCGCCAGCTGCAGCTTGATCGACGCCGCTCCGTGGCCGCGCAACAGCCGCTGGAAGTCGAGCACCGGCACACGGATGAAGGTCGACCCGGTGACCGCGCGGCCCTGCGTCACCGTCGGCAGCCCCGCCAGCACGCAATCCAGCGCCAGGCACTGGCCCGCAGCGACTTCGCGCACGACTGGCCACGAGCCATCCGGCGCGCGCACGCTCTCTTCCACGCGACCGGTCAGCACCATCAGCCACCAGCGCATTTCCTGACCGACGCCGAACAGCTGCACGTCCCGGGCACACCGCGCGACCTCGGCGACTTCGGCGAGCACCGCGCGCTCGCGCGTCGCCATCTCCGCCAGCAGCGGCACGGTCTCCAGCAGCCGCAGGATCTCGCGCGGATCGAGCGTCAGCCGCTCGAACGGGTCATGGCTCGGGGCAATCGCCACGCTGCCTCCGGTTAGCCGTGCAGGTTTTCGACGCGACCCGGGAAGGTCACGTACAGCACGCAGCCCTCGCGCGTGGCGGGCGCGGTGCGGGCGCCCGCGGGGACATGCGCGTAGCTGCCGCGGCGCAGCGCCGCCGAGGCGATCGACAGCTCACCGTCAATCACCAGAATATCCATGCCCTTGTGCACCAGGTTCTCCGGATAGACCGTGTCCGGGCACATGTGGATGAGCACCGCGCCGCCGTGTGTGTCGCCCTCATAGCGCAGCGATTTGTAGGAGACGCCCTTGGCCTGCGCGCAGGTCCAGGGCAGCGCGTCGGTGTCAAAAAGCACGTCGGGCAAGGCGGTTGGGGATGTCATGGCGCTCTCCGTGGCAAAGCTGAGCTTGCCGGTGCAGTTTCCGTGGCGGGCCGCGGTGTGTCAACCGGATCGCCGGCAAGCAGCACCAATTCAACGCCCTGCGGCCGCTCGTGCGCCAGCAGCAACGGCGGCGTCAGGCCAGCAGGCATCGGCCCCTGCCCGGCGATTCGCAGCGTCGGACCGCTGACGCTTGTCTGCGGATAGCGCGACTGGAAGAACTCGACGACGCGCGGCCAGCGCTCGTTGGCCATCCAGCAGGTCACGACGCGCTGGCCCAGACGCGTCGGCTGGCACGGCTGCGGCACCCGCCAGCCATCCACCGGCGTCGGCGCCTCACACAGCAGCCCGCCGGGACATTCGGTCGATGGCGGTGGCTGAGGCAGCACGGGGCGCGGACGCGGCGGCGCCGGCGCGGGCGCTCGGGCACACGCGCTCAGCAGCAGCACGGCAGCGATGGGCAGGCGCACGGACATCCAACCCCGCAGCAACGGTCAATCCAGCAGTAAGTCCCAGCCGGTAATCACGGCCGCGGTGCGCGGCTGCGGCGGCGTCGCGGCAATCGTGCCCACCGACGCGGCGCCGTTGCCGGACGACTTGGGCGTCTGGTACGCCGACTGGACGTTGCCAGCGACGGCCACGCTCAAATCGTATTTCGGCCCGCCGCCGCCCAGCGCCGCGCCCTTGGCCAGCAAGCACTGCGGATTGTTGGGCGGACAACCGGAGATGCAGCTTGGCTCCGGCTGCAGGTCCACAGGCGACGGCCGGTACGCGCCGACGTCCTGGAAGTCCAGATTGGCGGAAATCGTGCTCGGCGACTGCGGATTCGGGAACGCGCCGATGGTATCGGTCACGTCCGACGGCGACTGCCGCCGGTCATAGCGCACGCCCCAGAGCCGCGCGCCGCCGGTCTCACACAGGCCATTCTTGGCGACGACGTAGGACGCCCAGTACGCATAGTAGGCAAAAATCAGCGGCGGACCGATGAAGCGCTCGCCCTGGTCCAGCACTTTCAGCCAGTTCACAACGCCCGAGGGCGGCTGCGCGGTGCCGTCGGCAGCGACCGTGAAGGTCTCGGTCAGGGACAACACGACGTCGCGCGCGGTCAGGTTGGTGTCCAAGTCGCCGTTGCCGCTGCCGAGCACCACCGCCAACGTGCCGTTTTGCTGCGTGCTCAAGCTCGGCGGCGCGGTGATGGGCATGCGGTTGGTGCTGGAAAGGTCCCACTGCAAGCCGGCGGGCAGCGACGGGCCGTTGTACAAGTCGAAGAAAAACCGCATGGTCCA
>CAIPXZ010000360.1 GCA_903869075.1 uncultured Myxococcales bacterium
AAATACACGCCGGTGAGAAAGACAACCGACAGGAACGAAGTGAGAAGCGCGAGTTTCGCCCGGGATGTCATCGGCTGGCTCCGTTGCGCACGACAAAGCGACAGGCCGGGCGGCGTCCCTGGGCGCCGGGATGCGACCATGCGCACCCGCGCCGTTGTCGATCGGCCCAGAAGTCTGGACTGCGGCCGATCGGCCGTCAAGCACTGCGCCCGCGACGGGCGCGGCCGCATTACCAGCAGTACGGATCGTGCGGCTCGCCGTGGCAGACGCCGCTGCACTGCACATGGCTGCCGCATTGGCCGGCGTTCGGCGGAGTCGCGGTGACGCTGCCGCTGTACGGCGTGCCGCTGATGGTCGCCAGCACGTCGCGTAAGCCGTTGACGTGGCTGGCGGACGACGCCGCCGGGTGGCAACTCGTACACGCGAGGACGAAGCCGTTGCCGCCCAGATGGTCGTCGTGGTGGCCGGTGTTCGGCGATGCGGCGTGGCAGCTGCCGCAGCTCCCGGCGCTCCAGCTGCCGCCAGCCCAATCCGGCGTCACGGCGGGCGGTCCGCCGCGGCCGTCCGAGTGGCACGCGCCCGTGCACGTTCCGCGCGCGCTCACGGGGCTGCCGGCGGTCGCGTTGACGTTCCAGCTCATGGCGCCGGTGCTGCTCGCGCCGCTGGCGGCGGGCGGCAAGGTCACGTCGCCGTGGTGGCCCGGCGTCGTCAAGTCCGCGCTCGGCAGGTACTGCGCAAGGTGGCTCAAATCGCCCGCCGCGGGCACGACGTGGCACTGCGCGCAGTCAAACGCCACATGCGTCGTGCTCGCCGTCAGGTGCGGTCCATGGCGGCCTACCGCCAGCGTCTGGTTCGTCGTCTCGTTGCCCACGCCGGTCGCCGGGTTGTCCTGGGTCGCCGCGCCGTGGCAGAAGTTGCAGGCGCGCCAATCGCCGCCGGTGCCGCCCGCCGCGTTGGCGCCGTGGCAATTGACCGCGCTGTTGTTGCAGGAAATGCCGACGACACCGCCGTTGTAGTCCGCGCCATGGCAATCGGTGCAGGCGGCGCCCTTGTCGTCCTTGCCCTGGTGGACGATGAAGTAGCCGTAGCCGTGGTGGTTCGCGCTTGGCAGCCCGGTCGCAGCGAATTTCGGCGAGATCCAGCCTGCCAACGTGTGGTAGCTGCTGACCTCGAGCTTGCCGTCGATGTGCAGCGCCGCATTCGCCCACGTCGGCGTCGCGACGCCCGCGGCGACCGAGGCAATTACGGCGGAGTGGCACAGCGCGCAGTTGGTATTTTGTGGGTGCTTGCCGCCGGGCGGCGTCATGTGGCACGCCAGTCCACAGGCGTTGAAAGTGCCGTCGACCTGCGTCCACTTGGGGACAATTTTGGCGGTCCCGGCGTCCGGCAGCTCGCTGCCATGGCAGTACGCACCGCTGCAGGTCGCGCTCGCGGCGGCAAACTGCGGCGCCGCACCCATGGCCGTCGCCACCGCGCTCCAGGCAAAATCGACAACGCCGTTGGCGTGCGTCGGTGACGTCGGTACCGCGTGACAATCCGTACACGCCACTTGCCGGTGCCACGTCGGCGTCGCCAGATGCTGCGCGTGCGCGCCCACGGCCAAATCCGTCGTCTTCGTCTCGCCTTTGGTGCCCAGCGGCGGCGCCGGATTGTTCGTCGCCGCGTCGCCATGGCAGCTCGTGCACGCCAGACTCTTGACGTCGATTTGGCCATTGATGTGCAGCGTCGCGTCCTTCCACGTCGCCGTTTGCGTCGCGGCGTCAAAGCTGGCGATGACGGCGTCGTGGCACTGCGCGCAGTTGGTGTTCTGTGGGTGCTTGCCGCCGGGCGGCGTGGTGTGGCACGCCTGACCGCAGGCGTTGAAGGTGCCGTCGACCTGCGTCCACTTGGGGACAATTTTGGCGGTCCCGGCGTCCGGCAGCTCGCTGCCATGGCAGTACGCAC
>CAIPXZ010000361.1 GCA_903869075.1 uncultured Myxococcales bacterium
ATCTGGGCGCGAGACGGTGCTGCCGATTGTCGACATCGACACGGTGCTGACGCAGTCGGCGGCGGCGCTGGCGGCGGCGCACGCGCTGGGGATTGTGCACTGCGACATCAAGGCGGAGAACGTCCACCTGGTCCAGGACTCGGCGGCGCCGGGCGGCTTTCACGTCTGCATCCTCGACTTCGGCGTCGCGCGCGCGCGGCCGGTGCCGGGCGAGGCGACGCCGCAGGACGCGACGCGCGTGGTGGGTACGGCGCTGTCGATGAGCCCGGAGCAGGTGCTGCGCCAGGACATCGACGTGCGCGCCGACGTGTATGGTCTGGGCGTCGTGCTGTATGAAATGCTGACCGGCAATCTGCCGTTTGTCGCCGATAAGTCCGTGGAGCTGATGCGGATGCACGTGCAGGACCCGGTGCCGCGGCCGAGCTCGCAGCGCAAGGGCCGCTGGATTCCGCCGGTGCTGGACCAGCTTGTGCTGTCGATGCTGGCGAAGTCGCGGGACGACCGGCCGCAGTCGATGGCGGAGGTCGTGGAGCACTGGGAGGCGATGCGCGGCCAGGTCCACGACGCGTGGGCGGGCGCGCACCTGACGGACGTGGCGGCGCACCGCATCAGCCGGACCGTGCGCGCCGCGGAGCTGACGCTGCGCCTGACGCCGCAGGACCAGATGAGCTGGGCGGACGAATCGCCGTCGCTGCGACCGCGCAAGGGCCAGCAGCCGCAGGCGGTGGCGCTCGACCCGCTGCACGAGCGGCCGACGACGGCGACGCCGCGGCCGCTGGTGCCGGTGCTGGGCCGCGTGCTGGTGATTGACGATGACGAGTCGATCCGCAGCCTGCTGCGGCTGATTCTGCAAAATGCCGGCTGGCACTGCGCGACGGTGTCGTCCGGTCAGGCGGCGCTGAACTGGCTGCGCGAGCAACCGGCGCCGGCGGCGGTGGTGCTGGACATGCTGATGCCAGGCATGGACGGGATGCATACGCTCAAGGCAATGCGCGCGCAGGGCTACACGGGGCCGGTTGTGTTCTGCACGTCGGTGCAGTCGGATGCGGTGCGGTCACAAGTGGCGATGCAGGGCGACGAGCGGTTTGTGACGAAGGGCCGCGAGCTGCACACGATTCCGCAGGTGCTGCTGGACCTCGGGCTGCGTCCGGGCGGCTAGCGCCCGGCGTTGCCGCCGCAGCCACTTCCGCCGGCTACTCCGCTACCACACCAACCGCAGCACGCCGTTGTCGATCACCGCCAGCTTGCCCAGACCACCGGGCGGGACGAAAGTGAATTCGCTCGGGTAATCGAACTGCGCCTGGCTGAGCGGACCGTAATCGCCCATCGCTGCGCCCGGCTGCGGGTTCTGGACTCCGGCGACGGTATACACCTTGCCGTCGACAATCTTGCGCAGCCGCACGTCATACGAATACGACACGAGCGCGTGCAGGATCCCGCTTGGGTCAAAGCCGATGGAGAGCGAGTCGGCGTACATGCCAAACTCCGCGCCGAGCATGGGCGTGCCGTCGGCGCTGCTGCCGGTGCCCAGGGTGGCGCCGGCGAACCAGCTGACCTGGCTGTCGCCCGGCTTGATGGCGAGGATGGCGGAGGCATCGCCGGCGACAGGTCCGCAGGCGGCGGCGCTGATGAGGAGCTGGCCGTTGGCGTCGTCCCAGGCGAGGTCGCGCGTCCAGCAGATGCCGGGCACAGCCGCCGTGCAGCCGGTGCCGAAGAAGCAGTCGGCCTGGGCGATGGGCAGGGTGCTGATGACGCCGCTGCTGGCGACGAAGCGGATTTGGTTGCGGCCGGTGTCGGCGATGTACAGCCCGCCGTTGCCGAGCGCGATGGCGCGCGGTGTCTGGAGCGTGGCGTCGCTGGCCTGGCCGCCGTCGCCCCACGGCTTGGTGCTCGCGCTGCCGCCGCCGGCGACGGTGCTGAAGCCGCCGGACTGCAAGTCGACGCGGTAGACGCGCGCGGCGACGAAGTCGCTGATGTACAAGAGGTGTTTGCTGTCGTCCAACGCGAGGTTGAGCGGGCTGAAGCGCGCCTTGCTGGCGACGCCGCCGCCGTCGTTGAACGCGCACGTCACGCCGTCGCCGGCGACAAGCTGCGCGGTGCCGGGCATCCGCACGGCGAAAATGCCGCAGGTGGCGGCGACATACAGCGTGCCGTCGGCGCTGGCGGCGACCGCCGTGGCGCTCGTCTTGGCCAGCGTCGCCGCACCTTCGAGCGCCGCGACCGGATCGACGGCAAACACGCTGAAGATGGTCCCCGCCGCCACCGGCGTCGCCTCCACCAAAAGGTCCACCGGGCTACCCGGCAGCGGGTTCGTGTGGATGTCTTGCGCCGTGGCGCGCAGCGTGTACGTCTGCGCCACAAGGCCAACGCGCCCCGCCGGCGTCGAGTTGCCTTGCACGTCCGTCAGATACACCGGCTGGCGCACACCGGCGCCGGGCTGCATCGCCTGCCAGTGCACCGCCACCCCCGGCACCGGCTGGGCGTTGGGCGCTTGCACAACCCGCGCCCGCGCGCCCGTAAACGGCGCATCCAGCGGCGCCGGTGCCAGTGGATCGCTGCCGTCAATGAGCTTCACATCGCTCGGCGCCGGGTGGCCGACGCCCCACAGCACGCGGAGCTGGTTGCCGTCGGTGAAGTAGAGGTTGTTGTCGGCGCTGAGCGCGAGGCCGACGGGCAGGATCAGCTTGGCTTGCGGCCCGGGAACGTAGCTGCCGCTTGTGCCGTACTGGCCGATGCCGCCGGCGATTGTGGTGACGAGCCCGCTGCGGCCGTCGATGCGGCGGACCTGTTGCGCCTGGTAGCCGGCGAAGAAGAGGTTGCCGCCGGCGTCGAGCGCCAGCAGGTCGGCCTGGACAAAGCTCGTGTTGGCGGGCGTCCCGTCGCCGGTGTCGTAGGCGTAGACGCCGGCGATGCGCGTCAAGGTGCCATCGGCGGCGCGGCGGAAGATGGCGTCAGCCCACAGGCCATTCTCGGGCGTGCCGGTGCTGGCGCCGCAGGCGGCGCCGGTGATGAACTGCTCGCCGTCTTGGCCAAAGGCCACGTCGCAGCCGACCGTGCAGCCGACGAAAAGCAGGTCGTCCTTGGCGCAGTCGCCGGTCTGCGGCGCGAGCAGGGTGTGGATGATGCCGCCGCTGTCGATCCAGCGGAGCGAGCCATGGCCGTCGTCGCTGATGTAGAGCGCGCTGCCGGTGGCGGGCAGGGGCGCGGGGCCCAGGCTGAGCCGGGTGGGCGCTTTGAGCACGGCGGCAACGGCCGGGCCTTCATCGCCCCACGCGGCGTCGGTCGTTGTGCCGCCGCCGGCCAGCGTTGTGAGGATGCCGCTGGCGAGGTCGATTTGCCGGACGCGGTCGTTGCCGCTGTCGACGAAGTAGAGGCGCTGCTTGGCCTCGTCGAGCGCGATGTCGGTGATGGTTGTGAACTGGCCGGCGCTGGCGAGGCCGCCGTCCCCGCCGAAGCCGCACTTGCCGGTGCCGGCGAGCGTGGCGAGCTCGCCGAGCGGTGACAGCGTCTTCAGGTAGCAGTTGCCAAAGCCGCCGTTGGCGGCTTCGCCGAAGTACAACGTGCCGCTGCTGCTGATGGCGAGGCCGCGGGTGGCGTCGACGATGGACTGGGTGCCGACGCCGCTCATCGCCTCGACGTTGGGACCGTCGCGGCCGACGACGGCGAAGATCGTGTCAGCGGGCGGCGCGGTGGCGGCGACGGTGACGGTGAGGCTCGCGCCGCCGGGGCCGCTGGCGGCAAACGCCACCGCTGGGTTGACCTTCAGGTTCAGCCGCAGCGCAAACGACACCTTGCCGCTGGCGTCGGTCTTGGCCGTCACCGGCGTGGCGATGGCGCCTTCGGGCGCCAGCAGCGTCACCGGCGCGTTGGCCAGCGGCGCGCCGCCGGCGTCCTGCAAGCGCAGCACGATCGGCTGGGCGACATCGGCGTCGACGAACGCGCTCTGGCCGCCACCGCTCACCAGAATCAGCTTGTACGGCAACGCGGCGCACAAGCCGGCGCTGCAGCTCTGGTCGTTGCCGCAGGCGATGCCGTCGCTGGCGGGCTGCGCCGTGTCAACGCAGCTGCTGGCGAGGCCGCCGCCGCAGGTGAGGTAGCCGGTGTGGCACGGGTTGGCGGGCATGCACGGCGCAAAGTCGCTGCAGGGCGCGCAGTTGCCGCCGGTGCAGAGAAACGCGCCCCAACACGGCGTGAGGTCGGGGACGTTGCCGCCGCTGTCCACGCACTGCGCGCCGCCGCCGCTGCAGACGAGCGTGCCGGTGTGGCAGGGATTTGTGTTGGGCGTACACGCCGCGCCGCAGATCTGGCAGCTGCCGCTGACGCAGGTGCCGCCGCTGCCGCAGCTTGCGCCGTCGCTGAGCGGCGTGCCGAGGTCGACGCAGCTGGCGCCGGTGCTCGGGCAGATCCAGTGGCCGTTGTGGCAGGCGTTGGCCGGGACGCAGGGCGCGAACCAGGTGCAGGTGCCGCCGCTGTCTCCTGCGCTGTCGCTGCCGGTGTCGCTGTCGAGGGCGGCGTCGGTGCCGCCGTCCGGACCGGTGTCGTCGCTGCCGGCGCCGGTGTCGCCGCTGTCCGGGCTGCCGCTGTCGGGGCTGGCATCGGCGTCGGCGATGTCGGTCGCGTCGGCCAAGGCGGCGTCGTCAGGCGCTGTGTCGGCAGCGGCATCAGCGCCCGCGTCCGCGTCGGTGGCGGCATCGGCGCTGGCGTCGGTGCCAGCGTCGGCGTCGGTGGCGGCATCCGCCGCGGCGTCTTGTCCGCTCGCGCCGTCCGTGGCGGCATCCACCGCGGCATCCGCCGCGTCCGCCGCGGCGGCGTCCACGTCCGCGGCGTCGGCGGCATCGGCGACTGTGTCGACAGCAACCGCGTCGCTGGCGGCGTCGACTGTCGCATCCACGGTGTCGGCATCGGCAGCGGGCGCGTCTTCGCCCGCGTCGGCATCGGCGGCATCTGGCGCTGCGGCATCGCTTGCAGCGTCGGCATCGGCGGCATGTGGCGCGGCGTCGGCAGGCGCGTCGGCAGGCGCCGCGGCATCGGCGTCCGGGCTGGCGGCGTCGGTGCCAAGCGGCGGCGCGTCGGCAGCGGCGTCAGCGGCGGCGGCGGCACCGTCACTGGCAGCGGGCGCGCCGCACGCAGCGAGCGCGAGCAACAGAGCGGCGGCGCCAAAGCGATGGGCAGGTGCGGACATGGGCGCGAACTCCGGCGTGGCAGGTGACACAGGCAATGTGGCGAACGTCGGCTTCCCTGTCAATCCGCCGGCAGCGGCAGCCGTCGATGCAGCGATTATCTGTCTACTTGATGAATGTCTAGTCTCAGGATCCGCCGGCGTGCCCCCGCGCAACGCAACGGCCCCGGGCATCGTCCAAGCTGCGGTCGCCGCCGCGACACCGGCCGTCGGCGGAGTGACAATGCCGTGACAAAACCGCGATTAATGGCCGGGAAAGCCGCTTGACGGCCGCGCCCAGCTGGCGGCATCTTTTGCGATATCGCGGTCCGCTTTGACCGTCAGGCACAACCAAGTCCTAGCCAACACTACCAGTATCCCGGAGGCTGCCATGCAAACGCCCGACCTTGCCACCTCGCTCGACGACATGCGGACCCTCGGCTTCTACGCTGCCTGCGCCGTCGGCGCCGACGACGAGACCGCCGGGCTGGAGGTCACCATGGCCGCCGCGGACAAGGACCTGCGCGCCAAGATCGCCGGGCAAGACAGCGCCAAGGACGCGCTGACGCTGGCGCGCGCCAAGCAGGCAGTGCCGCGGCGGCGCTTGGCGGGGTGGTATCGCCAGCTGGAGCGCGACGCCAAGGCGGCGTATGCCGGCAAGACAGACAGCACGCCGTATCATGCGCTGCTGCCCAAGACGGCGGCGCAAGTGCTGCGGCTGCCGCTGGCGGAGCGGTTCACGATTGTCGGCAACGCCGTCATGGCGCTGGCGGACCCGGCGCAGCCCAAGGCGCTGCAGGCGGCGCACAAGACAGGCGCGGCGCTATGGGCGAGCCTGACGGTCGCAGATGTGGCGGTGGCCAAGGCGACAAAGACGCTCGAGACCGCGACGACTGCGGTACACGATGCGCGCGCGCCGTGGCTGGCGGCGTACAAGTCGCTGGTAGCAGCGCTGATG
>CAIPXZ010000362.1 GCA_903869075.1 uncultured Myxococcales bacterium
AGCAGTGCTTGTGCTTGGCGGCTGGCACGTACTCGGCCGCGGCGCCGGGCGACTGCAACGACAACGACAAGTTCGTCCACCCGGGCGCGATCGAAATCTGCAACAACGTTGACGACAACTGCAACGGCTTGCTCGACGAGGGCTGCGATGACGACGGCGACGGCTACTGCGACGCGACGATGGGCTACGTCTCCATCGGCGTGACAAGTCAGCAGTGCGGTCAGGGCCCGGAAGGCGCGCTCGTCTCCGTGGTCTGCGAACCCGGCCGGACGATCACCTCGATCGACTTTGCCAGCTTCGGCAATCCGTCCGGCATCTGCGGCACCTACAAGGCCGGCACCTGCGTCGGCGGTTCGACCCTGCAGGCGCTCAAGGCCGCTTGCCTCGGCAAGAACACGTGCTCGATCACCGTCGCATCGTCGCTCCTCGGCGACGGCTGCAGCGGCCAGCCCAAGTCGTTGGACCTGCAGGTGACCTGCATGGGCTCCGGCGGCACCCCGCCCGGCGTCTGCCCGAAGGGCCCCGGCGACACCAACGACAACGATCCGAGCATCAACCCGGCCGGTCAGGAAATCTGCGACAACATCGACAACAACTCGAACGGCCAAGTCGACGAGGGCTGCGATGACGACCACGACGGCTTCTGCGACAGCGCGATGATCACCATCGGCGCGCCGCTTGTCTGCCCGGCGGGCGGTGGCGACTGCAACGACCAGAACGCGGCAATTAACCCCGGCGCGCAGGAAGACTGCAGCACCGCGGACGACGACGACTGCGACGGCAACTACAACAACCAGGACGCGATCGGCTGCAACATCTTCTTCAGCGACAGCGACAATGACGGCTACGGCACCAAGTCGTTCAAGTGCTTCTGCACCGCGGTCGGCCTGTTCAAGGCCAGCAAGACGGCGGACTGCAACGACAACAACTCGGCCATCAACCCGGGTGTCGCGGAAGAGTGCAACGGCATCGACGACGACTGCGACGGCATCATCGACAACGGCTGCGACGCGGACGGCGACGGCTACTGCGCCAGCGGCAAGCTGATCACCGCCGGCACCACCGCGTGCCCGAACGGCGGCGGCGACTGCGATGACACCAACTTCAACGTCAATCCCGGCAAGGTCGAGATCTGCGGCGACGGCATCGACAACAACTGCAACGGCACGCAGAACGACTCCGGCGCGCTCCTGTGCCAGACGTACTACTCCGACGTCGACCAGGACGGCTACGGCAGCGCGAGCGCCAAGTGCCAGTGCGCGCCGTCCGGCTCATTCACCGCGCCCGTCAACGGCGACTGCAATGACACCGACCCGGCGATCAACCCGGCGGCGCAGGAAATCTGCGACAACATCGACAACAACTGCGTGGCCGGAACCGACGAGAACTGCGACAAGGACCAGGACGGCTACTGCGACGCGTCCAAGCAGCTCGTCAACATCCCGAACATCTGCCCGCACGGCGGCGGTGACTGCAACGACACCAACGGCAACATCCACCCGGGCCTGAACCAGGAAGTCTGCGACAACGTCGACGACGACTGCGACGGCATCACGGACAACGGCTGCGACAAGGACGGCGACGGCTACTGCGACGCGACCTACGCCGTCATCACGCCGACCCCGCTGGTTTGCTCGAAGGGCGTCAACGACTGCGACGACTACGACAACACCGTCAACCCCGGCGCGCCCGAGATCTGCGGCAACTCCAAGGATGACAACTGCAACGGCAGCCAGAACGACATCGGCGCGACAAACTGCACGAACTTCTACCAGGACGGCGACGGCGACGGCTACGGCCTCAACGCGTCCAAGTGCTTGTGCACGTCCGCGGGCTCGTACTCGGCGCCGACCGGCAATGACTGCGATGACACCAAGGCCAGCGTCCACCCGGGCCAGAACGAGAACTGCGCCACGGCGTACGACGACAACTGCAACCTGGACACCAACGACGAAAACGCCACGGGCTGCACCGTGTTCGCGCTCGACGCCGACGTCGACGGCTACGGCCTGACCGCGCTGACCAAGTGCTACTGCGTGGGCGCCAACACCTACACCGCGCTGCCCAGCGCCGGCGCCGACTGCAACGACAACAACGCCGCCGTCCACCCGGGCGCGACGGAAAAGTGCAACGACATCGACGACAACTGCGTCAACGGCGTCGACGAAGGCTGCAACTCCGACGGCGACAAGTACTGCAACGCGGCGATGACGACGGTCGGCTTCCCGAACGTCTGCGCCAACGGCGGCGGCGACTGCAATGACAGCAACGCGGCGATCAATCCGGGTCAGGCGGAACTGTGCGACGGCGTCGACAACAACTGCAGCGCGGGCGTCGACGAAGGCTGTGACGACGACGGCGACCACTACTGCGACTCAAACATGGTCACGGTCGGCACGCCGGCGGTCTGCGTCCTCGGCGGCGGCGACTGCAACGACAACAGCGTCGCCATCAATCCCGGCAAGACCGAGAACTGCGCCACGACGTGGGACGACAACTGCAACGGCAACACCAACGACATCAACGCGTTGGGCTGCACGGCGTTTGGCGTCGACATGGACGGTGACACGTACTCGGACAAGAACAAGCCGACGACGTGCTACTGCGTCTCCACGGGCGTCAACACCGGCACCAACCCGGGCGACTGCGACGACCTGAACAACCTCGTCCACCCCGGCCTGCCCGAGCTCTGCGACGGCAAGGACAACAACTGCAACGGCGTGATCGACGAAGGGTGCGACGACGACAACGACCACTGGTGCGACTCGACCATGACGACGATCGGCAAGCCGCCGATCTGCACCAACGGCGGTGGCGACTGCAATGACAGCAATGCGGCCATCAACCCGGGCGTCAACGAGATCTGCGCAACGCTGGCCGATGACAACTGCAACGGCAGCACCAACGACAACGGCGCCACGGGCTGCACGACGTTCTACCTGGACAACGACAGCGACAACTACGGCGTGAGCGTCTCGCAGTGCACCTGCGTCGCGGCCAACAAGTACGTCATCAACCCGCTGACCGGCGGCCTGCTGGGCGACTGCGACGACACCAACGCCAACGTCAACCCGGGCAAGGCCGAGGTCTGCGGCGACGGCGTCGACAACAACTGCAACGGCACGCAGAACGACGTCGGCGCCACGGGCTGCGTCGCGTTCTACATTGACGCGGACAAGGACGGCTACGGCCCGACCTCCGGCGGCAGCGCGTGCCAGTGCTTCGCGCAGGGCACGTACGTCGCCTCCATCAGCGGCGACTGCAATGACGCGAACGCCAACGTGAATCCGGGCATGGTCGAGAAGTGCGACAACCTCGATAACAACTGCGCGACCGGCACGGACGAAGGCTGCGACGATGACGGCGACCACTGGTGCGATGCCAACATGGCCATCGTCGGCGCCACCGGCACCGTCACCCTCTGCGTCAACGGCGGCGGCGACTGCGTTGACACCAACAACCTCATCTACCCGGGTCGCCCCGAGATCTGCGACAACGTCGACCAGAACTGCAGCGGCATCACGGATGAAGGGTGCGATGACGACAAGGACTCGTTCTGCGACAACACGATGACGGTGGTCTACGCCAACAACAACGTGTGCCCGCTGACGACCAACGCCGCGACGCTGGACTGCAACGACACCAACGCGGCCATCAACCCGAACAAGGTTGAAATCTGCGACGGCATCGACAACAACTGCAATGGCCAGACCGACGAGAACTGCGACAAGGACGGCGACCACTACTGCGACAGCACGTTGCAGACGGTCGGCAAGCCGCCGGCGTGCACCCTGGGCGGCGGCGACTGCAATGACGCCAACTCGGCCATCAACCCGGGCGCGGCTGAGTTGTGCGACGGCATCGACAACAACTGCGTCGGCGGCGTGGACGAAGTCTGCAAGGACACCGACCACGACGGCTACTGCATCGGCGCGGTCGTCGGCAACCCGGTTGCCTGCCCGTCCGGCGGCAATGACTGCGACGACAGCAATGCCAACGTCCACCCGGGCATTCCGGAGAACTGCGCCACGCAGTACGACGACAACTGCGACGGCGTGACAAACCCGATCACCAACCTCACCGGCGGCACGCGGTTCTACACCGACGCCGACGGCGACGGCTACGGCACGGGCGCCGGTCAGGTCAGCTGCTTCCAGCTCGGCTCGTTCACGTCCTTGGTCAACACGGACTGCGACGACACCAAGGCGGCGATCAACCCGTCGGCGCTGGAAATCTGCGACGGCATCGACAACGACTGCAAGCTCGGCGTCGACCAGGGCTGCGACGACGACACGGACGGCTACTGCGACGCGACCATGTTGATCACGTCGACGGCGCTGTGCGCCAACAGCTCCAAGCCGGCCGTGGGCGCCACCAAGCAGGGCGACGACTGCGTCGACGCGGGCACCGTCAACGGCGTCGCCGCCGCGCTGCTCAACCCCGGCAAGACCGAGGTCTGCAACAACGCCGACGACAACTGCAACGGCCAGATCGACGAAGGTTGCGACGACGACAAGGACGGCTACTGCGACAGCACGATGACCGTCACCGTCGCCTCGCCGGCGGTCTGCCCGTCGACGGCGGCGATCGGCGCCGGCAATGACTGCAACGACCTGAATGCGCAGGTGAACCCGGGCCAGAAGGAAAACTGCGCCACGGCGTACGACGACAACTGCGACGGCAGCCTCAACGCCGCCAACGCCAACGGTTGCATCACGTACTACCTGGACGCGGACAACGACGGCTTCGGCGTCACCGCGAGCACGGCTTGCCAGTGCATTCCGTCGGCCTCCGCGCCGTTCTACCGCGCCACGGTGGGCGGCGACTGCAATGACGCGTCGGCGACCATCTTCCCGGGCGCCACGGAGATCTGCGACAACAAGGACAACAACTGCGACGCGTTCGCGTTGGTGGACGAAGGCTGCGACAACGACAAGGACGGCTACTGCGCGCTGAACCTGACCGTGACCGTGAACACGATTTGCCCGAACCAGGCCGTCGGTCTCGGCACCGACTGCAATGATGCGGACAAGCTCGTCAACCCGGGCGCGACCGAAATCTGCGACGGTCAGGACAACAACTGCGTCAGCGGCATCGACGAAGGCTGCAATGCCGATGGCGACGCGTACTGCACGTCGGCGAAGGTCACTGTCGGCACGCCGTCGGTCTGCCCGTCCGGCGGCGGCGACTGCAACGACACAACGTCCACCATCAACCCGGGCGCCGCGGAAATCTGCGACGGCAAGGACAACAACTGTAACGGCTTGACTGACGACAGCCCGACCAATGGCACGCTGTTCTACTACGACGGCGACCAGGACGGCGAGCCGATCAACAGCAACAAGTCGCTGTGCGCGGCGTCCGGCTTCTGGAGCTACAGCGTGGCGGTGAAGGGCGCTCCGGCGACCTTTGACTGCGACGACAACGGCCTCGCCTGCGGCGCCAACTGCAGCCACTTGCTGACGGAAAACCGCTGCGACGGCTATGACAACAACTGCAACGGCACGGTCGACGAAGGCTGCAACGCGGACGCGGACGGCTACTGCACCTCGACGCTGACGACGGTCAAGAACCCGAGCACGGGCTTGTGGCCGGCGATCTGCACCAAGGGCGGCGGCGACTGCAATGACGCCAACCTGAGCATCAACCCCGGCGCGCAGGAGCTGTGCAACAACATCGACGACAACTGCAACGGCCAGATCGACGAACAGGCCAGCGCCGCGTGCGCCTCCTTGTTCCCGAACGCCACGGGCGTGTGCAGCGCGGGTGCGTGCGTCCAGGCGGCGTGCAAGACCGGCTACGTCGACAGCAACACCAGCATCGCCGGCTGCGAATGCTACGCGGTTGACCAGTACGAGCCGAACGACTCGTGCGGCGGCGCCAGCACCAACCTCGGCACGTTGTACGACGGCTCGAACGGCGGTAGCGGCACCCTGAACTCCGGCACCTTGCTGGCGGTCCAGGGCATCGTGGCGGACACCAACGACCACGACTGGTTCACGTTCTACGGCCAGGATTACGGCGACGGCAGCGGCGGCTGCGACCACTACAACGTCCGCGCGGTGTTCATCACTGCGGTGTCTGGCGTGGTGTTCGACATCTACCGCGGTGGTTGCCCGCCGAGCGCGACGCCGCCGGCTGGTAACGTTGCCTTCGCCTCCGCTCCGGCGTGGCCGAATCCGACGGGCGGCACCGGCCAGCCGTCGCCGACGCCGGGCTGGAACCAGGTGTGCTGCGGCCAGCAGGACTTCAACTGGTTCACGTACTTCAAGGACGCGAACCCGGCGCGCAATCCGTCGTCGCACTACTCTGAGTACGGCGAGTGCCCGTGCTGGACGGGTGATGCCTACGGCGGTGAGTACCCGATCAACGTCATGAACCTGAGCTACGGCAGCCCGGAATGGGGTCCGTTGGGTTCACGTCGCGGTCCGTGGAGCGGCTACAGCCAGATCTACGACCAGGGTCAGTACGGCGCCGCGTACATCCCGTCCGGTTGGGACCTGACGCAGTGCCTGGACGACAGCGCCCAGTTCTACATCCACGTCTACCGCACGTCCGGCATCGTCTGCTCGCAGTACCGCTTGGAAATCTCCAACGGCGTCTACGGCGGCACCGGCAGCGGCGGCGTCTGGGGCTACACGATCGGTAAGAACTGGTAATTCAGTCCTAGGTTTTGCATGATGCGGCGGCCTGTCGGGGAAACTCGGCAGGCCGTTCGCGTCTGGGTGGCGCGCGCACCGGGATGGCGGAATCGGTAGACGCAGGGGACTTAAACTCCCCAGAGCGCAAGCTTGTACGGGTTCAAGTCCCGTTCCCGGTACTTCGACACTGCCAGCAGCCGCGGCGCCGGCATCGCGCGAAGTGTCCATTCCTGCGATTACGCTGAACGCCGACGAGATCAAGCCGTTCGTGCCGCCGCTCAAGCGCCTGGTCAAGCCGCGGCGCGCCGGCGACGGCTCCTTCCGCCTCTCCTGCGGCGCTTTGCGGCTGGGCTGGCCGGGCTGCGGGCCATGGCCGGTCCGGTGCGCGTGGCTGTGGCGGGCAATTGCCCGGGTCTCAAGCGGTTGTCGCTGGGCGCGACTGCCGCCTACGGTCCTGGCGACGTCGTGGCCTGACCGGCTACGGCGCCAGCACCAGCACCAAGAAGCTGCCCGGCAGCACCTGCGGTCGCGCCGGCGGTTGCGACGTTGTGAACTCCGCCGCCGGCAGGTAGACGGCGCCCGACTTCGCATCGACCGCCAGCGTCCGGGAACCCAGCACAGTCTTGACGTCCGCCAGCGCCGCCAGTGCGCCGTGGCGGTCCTGCAGCACGGTCAGGATGCCTTCGCGCGCGGACACGTACGCCCGCCCGCGCGTCAGGTCCCATGCCGCCGCGTCGACGCCAGCGCCGGTCGTGAAGTGCTGCAGCACCTTGCCGCTGTGCGCGTCCACCACCACGGCGGTGCGGTTGCTGCAGCCGACCAGCAGCCGTTTGCCGTGCGGACCCAGCGCCAGCCCGGTCGGCTCTTGGCACGGCGCCAGCGGATGCCGCGCCAGAACCGTCAGCGGCTTGCCCGGCGTCACCGCCAGCACGACAAGCTCGCTGGTGTCCTCGATGTTCACGTACACACGCCCGGCGCCATCGCTGACCGCGAATTCCGGCTTGCCGCCCAGCGTCAGTGTCTGTTCCACCGCCAGCGCCACCGGATCGACGACGGCGACGTCCTGGCTCTTGCCGTTGAACACAAGCAGGCGCTGGCTCAGCGGCTCCCACAGCAGCGCGTCGGGGTTTTCGCCCACGTGCACGCGGCCGGTCACAACCCGGTCCTGCAGGCGGAACGCCACCAGCTCGCCGGTCTTGCCCGACGTCGCGTAACCGCTCGCCTGCGCCGCCACGGGGACAACGCCGTGCGCGCCGTCCAAGCCTGGCACTTCGCCCAGCAGCGTGCCGGCGTCGGCGTCGATCACCATCACGCGGTTGGCGCGCGCCACGTACATTCGCCGCGCGGCGGCATCGACCGTCAGGTAATCCCAGCCGCCGTCCCCGCCCAGCGCGAACCGCGCGTGCTCGTGCAGCGGCGGCGCGGCGTCGGCCAGCAGCGGCAGGGCCAGCGCGGCGATCGCCAGCGTCACCAAGGCAAGGGTCGGCTTCTGTTGCATCGTTCGCGCTCCCGGCTGTGGCTGCGCGCAAGTATGCAGCCGTGGCGCGTTGACCGCCAGCGCCGGCGTGGGCACACTCGGCTACCAGCCAAAGATGGCATCGGCACTCAAGAAAAGGCCTGCATGACCCACCGTCGCGCGTCGCTCGTCTCCCTGGTCCTGCTGTTCAGCCTCGGCGCCTCGCTGCCGTGCCGCGCGGAGGAGCCCGCGGAGCGCCTCGCCCGCTTGCGCAGCGCGCTGGACGCCGACGAATTCCACGTCCGCCTGTGGTGGTACGGCTGGGGCGGCCTGTTCGCGGGCTCGGGCGGCGTGCAAACCGGTCTCGCGGCCATCACCAGCGACCCGGCGTTTCGCACCGACTCGCTCGTCGGCGCCACGACGTCCTGGCTCGCGGTCGCCGGCATGGCGCTGACCCCGGTCAAGCCTGAGCAGCGCTGGGCGACGCTGCTGGACGCGCCGGTCGAGCTGCAGCTGCGCTTGGCGGAGGCGGAGCTGCGCGATCGCGCCCGGCGCGAACGCCAGGTCGGCGGCTGGGTCGACCACACGCTGTGCGTGCTCGTCGCGGTTGGCGCCGGGGCGTACGTCTGGCTGCACGACAACCGCCCGGGCGGCGCGCTGATGCTGGCGATCCCGGATCTGGTCATCGGCGAGCTGGAGTTGTGGACGGTGCCGCACACAGCGGTGCATGCGGTTGAGACGCTGGACGCGCCGCCGGTGCCGTAGCCGCTATTCGTCGGCGGTGCGCAGCGCTTCCAGCACGCCGAGATCCTCGAGCGTCGACGTGTCGCCCGACACGGTGCCCTGACCGGCCAGCTCGCGCAGCAGCCGCCGCATGATCTTGCCCGACCGCGTCTTCGGCAACGCCGCGGCGAAGCGCACCTCCGCCGGCCGCGCCAGCGCGCCGATCTCGCGGCTGACGTGGTGGCGCAGCTCCTCGGCCAGCGCCGGGCTCTGGGTCGTGCCCACTGTCAGCGTCACGAACGCCACCAGCGCCTGGCCCGTCAGCGCGTCCGGCCGGCCGACGACCGCCGCTTCAGCGACAAGCGCGTGGCTGACCAGCGCCGACTCGACCTCCATCGTGCCGATGCGGTGGCCGGAGACGTTGAGGACGTCATCGACGCGGCCCATGATCCAGAAGTTGCCGTCGCCGTCCCGCCGTGCGCCGTCGCCGGTGAAGTAGATGCCCGGAACGCGTGAAAAATAGGTCTCTTTGAAGCGCGCGTCGTCGCCCCAGATGGTCCGCGCCATGCCCGGCCACGGATGCTTGAGCACGAGCAGGCCGCCGGCATTGGCGGGCTGCGGCTCGCCGTCAGGGCCGACGATCTCTGGCAGGATGCCCGGCAGCGGCAGCGTCGCCGTCCCCGGCACGCACGATTGTACGCCCGGCAGCGGCGCGATCAGGATGCCGCCGGTCTCGGTTTGCCACCAGGTGTCGACGATCGGGCAGCGGCCGCCGCCGATGACCTCGTGGTACCAGACCCACGCCGCCGGGTTGATCGGCTCGCCGACGGTGCCGAGTAGCCGCAACGAGCTCAAATCGTGTTTGAGAATCGGCGCTTCGCCCCAGGACATGAACGTCCGCAGCGCCGTTGGCGCCGTGTAGAAAATGCTGACGCGGTGGCGCTCGATGATGTCCCAGAACCGGTCCTTGTCGGGGAACGCCGGCGCGCCTTCGTACAGGAACACGGTGGCGCCGGCCGAGAGCGGGCCGTAGACGACGTAGCTGTGGCCGGTGATCCAGCCGACGTCGGCGGTGCACCAGTACAGGTCGTCGTCGCGGATGTCGAAGACCTGCTTGAACGTGCGGGTGACGTGCGTCAGATAGCCGCCGGTTGTGTGGAGGATGCCTTTGGGCTTGCCGGTCGTGCCGCTCGTGTAGAGGATGAACAGCGGGTGCTCGGCGGGGACGGGCAGCGGCGCGCCGGTCGCCGGGCTGGCAGCCATGTGCTCGTGCCACCAGTGGTCGCGGCCGGGCGCCATGGCGATCGCGTCGCCGGTGCGCTGCACGACCAGCACGCCCGTCACCGACGGCACGCCGTGCGCCAGCGCCTCGTCCACGACGTCCTTCAAGCGCAGCGCCTGACCGCGCCGCCAGCCGCCGTCGGCGGTGATGACCACCTTGGCGCCAGCGTCGTTGATGCGATCACGCAGCGACTCCGCGGAAAAGCCACCAAAAATCACCGAATGCACCGCGCCAATGCGCGTACACGCCAACATCGCGATCGCCGCCTCCGGGATCAGCGGCATGTAAATCGCCACGCGATCGCCCGCCTGCACGCCCAGCCGCGTCAGCACGTGCGCGGCCTTCTGCACCTGCGCGCGCAGCTGGCCGTACGTCAGCGTCCGCACTTCCGGCTGGCCGTCGGCGACGGGCTCGCCTTCCCAAATCAGCGCCGCCTTGTGCAGCCGGCCGCCCTCGCAGTGGCGATCCAGGCAGTTGTCGCTGACGTTGAGCTGGCCATCCGCGAACCACTGCGCGTGCGGCGCGTTCGTCCAGTCCAGCCCTTGCGTGAACGGCGTCGACCAGCGCAGTTCCTCGCGCGCCGCTTGGCTCCAGTACGCGACCGG
>CAIPXZ010000363.1 GCA_903869075.1 uncultured Myxococcales bacterium
AAGCAGATGTCGCCGCTGGTGCAGGCATTGCCGTCGTCGCACGGCGCGGTGTCGGCTTTGAGCGCCGAGTCGCAGCTGCCGTCGACCGGGTCGCAGACCATCGTCACGCACGCGCTGCCGACGCAGGTGGTGGCGGCGGCGCCCACGCACTTGTCGCCGATGCAGACGTCGCCGACGGTGCATTGGCTGCCATCGTCGCAGGCGTTGCCGTCGAGCGTCGTGTGCGTGCAGTCGGCGGCGCCGGCGCAGAAATCGGTGGTGCACGGGTTGCCGTCATCGCAGGTGCCTTCGTCGATGAGGCCGTTGCAGTTGTTGTCAAAAGTGTCGCAGACCTCGGCCTTGGGCTTGGGCGCGCTGCACGCCGTCAGGGCGTCGACGTCGCACGATCGCACGCCGGTGCACTTGCCGACGAGCGCGCCGCTGCCGTCATAGCTGGGCACGTAGCACGTCGTCGAGAGCTTCTTGTGCAGCGCGATGTTGCTGCAGGTGCACTCGCCGATGCCGCCGGTGGCGTCGGCGGGGAGCGGTACACACTGCAGCGACGGCGTGCCTTCGACGGTTGTGACGCCGAGGCAGTCGTAGCCGTTGTAGCAGTCCTTCGCGGACTGGCATGGCGTGCCGCAGTAGTTGCCAGATGCCCCGAAATTCACGCACTTGGCGCCGGGCTGGCCGACGTGCGTGCAGGCATCGCTCGTCAGGCACGGCGCGCACAGCGTCTCCCACTTGGGCACGCACAGCGTGCTCGTCACCGTCGGGCTGACGTCGACCGGCTGGCAGACGGTGTCCGGGTCGACGCACGGCATCTCTGGCGAGCAGGGCGCAGCGCAGCCTTTGCTCAGCTCGGACGTTGTGAAATCGACGCTGGTGAGGCACACGCCCGTGGCGCATTTGCTGCCGTCCTTGCAGGCGCAGCCGGGCGCGGCGGGGCACGTCAGCGGCACGTCGCCTGTCGCATCGCCATCGGCGGCATCGGTCGCCGCATCGCCGTCGTCGGGCAACGCATCGCTGCCATCGGGTCCCGGGGTGTCGCCGTCAGCGGCGCCATCGGCATCGGCAAGTGCATCGCCGTCCACGGCGGCGTCCGACGCGGCATCGCCATCGCCAAGCACGGAATCGTCCGGTGTGGCGTCCAGCTGCGCCAAAAGCTGATCGCGGGTCAGGAAATCGCCGACGCAGCCCGGCAGCAGGAACAGCCACGCCCACGCCAACCCGAGCGTGCGCGTCGTCCGTCGCTGCTGCTTTGCCATCCGCGAGAGCGTCATGTCCACCTGAAACCCAAGATCGCCGCCCCGGGGACCGTCCCGCGCCACAGTCAGGTCGGCCAAGCGCAGCGCAAGCCCGCGAAATTGCTCCGCGAACCGCTGACGCGGCTGACCCCCAACACGGCCGCCCGCCAGGTGAATCGCCGATTCACCCCGCTAGAACGTACCCTGCAGGCTAAGCATACCGCCTCCCGGCGCAGGTGACACGCTGAGGGCAGGTTTGGTTTGCGTTTTTTGTTCCGGCGCGCCACCAGATTGCCACCAATCGATGACCGCCCAGGTCGCCAGCCCGGCGCCCAGAA
>CAIPXZ010000364.1 GCA_903869075.1 uncultured Myxococcales bacterium
CCGGTTCACATTGACGGGATTTGGAGAGAAGGAATTCAAGGCGGAGAAAACCCTCGCATCCGGCCGGTCGCTCACGATTGAAATAGCGCCTGCCGAATGAGTTCCCTGCCGGTTCCCCCCGAGTTCCACGCCATCCTCCCCGCCTTTTCGCTGCCCGGCCGCCTCGTGTCGGTCGCGCCGCACGGCAGCGGGCACATCAACGAGACGTATGCGGCGGAGTTCGCCGACGGCTCGACGACGCGCCGGTATGTTTTCCAGAGGATCAACCACCGCATCTTCAAGAATGTGCCGGGGCTGATGGAGAATGTGCAGCGCGTGACGGCTCACATCGCGGCGAAGGTGCGCGCGACAGCGGGCGAGGCGGCGGCGCGGCGCGTGCTCCATCTCATCCCGGCGGGCGACGGCCGAACGTTTGCGCAGGACGAGGGCGGCGGATACTGGCGGGTGTACGATTTCATCGAAGGGGCGCACACGGTGGACCGGGTGACAACCGAGGCGCAGGCGCAGGCGGTGGCGGCGGCGTTTGGGGAGTTCCAGGCGCAGCTCGCCGACCTGCCGGGTGGGCGGCTGGTTGAGACGATCCCGAACTTTCACCACACGCGCAGCCGCTTCGAGAACTTCCGCCGGGCGGTGTCGGAAAACGCCGCGAAGCGTGCGGGCGAAGTCGGCGCGGAGATCGAGTTCGCCTTCTCGCGCGAGTCAGATGCGGACCTGCTGCTCGGGCTGCTGGCGCGCGGGGAGATTTCGGAGCGTGTCACGCACAACGACACGAAGATCAACAACGTCATGCTGGACGACGCCACCGGCCGGACGGTGGCGGTGATCGACCTCGATACCATCATGCCCGGGCTGCCGCTCTACGATTTTGGCGAGATGGTCCGCACGTCGGCCAGCTCGACGCTCGAGGACGATCCCAACCCCGACAACATGCGCGTGCTCTTGCCGCCGTTTCGCGCGCTCGTCCAAGGCTACCTCAGCTCGGCGGTGGGGCGCGTGCTCAACAGCACCGAGCGCGCGCACCTCGGCTTTGCGGGCAAGCTGATGACCTACGAGAACGGCCTGCGGTTTCTCACGGACTACCTGCAGGGCGACACCTACTACAAGATCAAGCACCCGCGGCACAATCTGGACCGGTGTCGCACGCAATTCGCGCTCGTGCGGAGCATCGAGGCCGCCCAGCACGACATGGTGCGGATCATCGTGGAAACCAGCCGAGGGTAACCACGAAACACACGAAAGGAACACGGGTGCACCGGGCGAAGCTTCTTCTCTGCAAGATTTCGTGTATTTCGTGGGTTTCGTGGTTAAATCCGACTTCCGATGAAATTTTCCCGCCCTGATGCTGATGTGTTTGTGCCGGAGGGTGGTGATCCGGCGAAGGCGCTGGCACGCACGACGCACCTCTGCGTGATCGCGCACCAGGACGACATCGAGATCAACGCCTACCCGGCGGTGGCGGAGTGTTACGGACGGGCGGACCGGTTTTTCACCGGCGTGACGGTGACCAACGGCGCGGGTTCGCCCCGCGCGGGGAAATACGCGTCGATCGCGGATGCCCAGATGATGGATGTGCGTCGCGAGGAGCAGCGGGCGGCGGCGCGGCTGGGAAAATATAATCTGCAGCTGCAGCTGGCGCATCCCAGCGCGGACGTGAAGCAGCCCGGCCACGCGGGGGTGGCGGCGGATTTGAAGGCGATCGAAAAAGCGCCGGGCAAGCTCGGCCCCTCCGAGGTCGCGGCTCTGAAG
>CAIPXZ010000365.1 GCA_903869075.1 uncultured Myxococcales bacterium
AATACGTAGCTGTCACCGTCGCGGATCGCCGTGCAGCGCATGCCGGCGGCGTCGGAGCCGGAGCCGGGCTCAGACAGCGCGAAGCAGCCGAGAATCTTGCCTTCTGCCAAGGGTTTGAGGAACTTGCGCTTTTGCTCGTCGTTGCCGAACTTGCCAATGGGGTCGCAGACAAGCGAGTTGTTCACCGACATGATGACGCCGGTGGACGCGCAGCCCGCGGAGATTTCTTCCATGGCGATGGCATAGCTCAGGTGGTCCAGGCCGGCGCCGCCCCATTTCTCATCGACGGCGATGCCCAAAAAGCCGAGATCCGCCAGCTGCTTGACCTGCTTGGCGGGAAACTGCCCGGACTTGTCGGTGTGGTGGGCGATCGGCGTCAGCTCGTCTTTGGCGAACCGCCGCGCCGTGTCGAGAATCATCTGCTGGGTTTCATTGAGCGCGAAGTCCATGGCAACACCTGTTGGCGCGAGAGGGTGCGGCCAGAGCTGCCGCGGCGCGCGGGATTCTACACCCAGTTCTCGGACTTGGCCACGCGGCGGCGCGCCAGGACGCGCGCGCGGACGCCCGCCCTCAAGGGTGGCTGACGAGGTGGTGTTCGCGTTTCCGCGGATTTTGCCGCGGCCTCGGCGAAAATGTCACACAAATCGCGCGCCGCGCGCTCATTCCTCGGCGCCGCCGTTGCCCGCGGGCTTGACTGCCGGGGCGCCGCCGCCGTCGTCCACCGGCGCGGTCGGCATCACGTTGCTCGACGGCCAGCCGACAAAGTGCGGAATATACGGCGCTTCCGCGACGTACTGCTCCTCGCTGATGATGCCCTCGTCGCGCATTTTGGTCATGATGCCGATCATCCGCTCCTGCCACCACGGGTCCCATTTCTTGCCGATAAACCGCGCGTAGCCGCAGCGCGGGCAGGGCTTGTTGGCGGCGAGGAAGGCCGACTCCAGCGGCGTCAGCAGCCGCGCGTCCTTGCCAAAATACGCCTGCGCGGCGCGCTGGATGCCGTAGAGCTTGGGTCCGAACTCGATGAAGTTGATGTACAATTCCAGGATCCGGTCCTTGGCGTTGGGCAGCTTGCGCTCCATCTGCCAGACGATCAGCAGCTCCTCGAACTTGCGCGACAGGTTCTTGGCGCGCGTCAGGAAGATGTTCTTCACAAGCTGCTGGGTAATCGTCGAGCCGCCGTAGACGAAGCGGCCGTAGTCAAGATCGAGGCGGATCGCCCGCAGCACGAGCCCCGGCGCGATGCCGCGGTGCTTGTAGAACCGGCCGTCCTCGGTGGCGATCATCGACCACGGCGTCCACGGCTTGAGCTCCGCCAGCGGCACCCACTGCCCGGACGTCGGCCCAACCTGCACGTCATCCAGCAGCGTGCCGTTCTCATTCACCGGCCGCGAGAAATCCTGCGCCAATTCCTCGACTTTCACGTTGCCAAAGCTCGTCACCTCGCACGTCGTGTCGTCCAGCGCCAGCTGCAGGTCGGCCTTGTAGGCGTTCGTCAGCGGCACCGTCAGATCGACAAGCCAGGACACTTCGCCTTTCGCTTCGATGCTGCCAATCGTCGCCAGCATCGCCGGCGGGATGGACTTCGCCACCGCGCCGCAGTCCTGCTTCGGCATCTCGGCGCGGATGTGCACGACCGGCTTGTCGCTCACGCCCGTCGCCTCCAGCAGCAGGTGCGCCTTGGCCTGGCCGACCGTCAGATCGGTGAAATCCGCCCGCAGCGTCCCGTCATTTTGCGCGAGGATGCTGACCTTGCCCGACGCCGACAGGTCGTCGATCGGCCGCGGCGCCAGCCGCCACCAGTCAAAGCCGACCTTCTTGACCATGAAATCGCCGGTAATCGCCAGCTTTTGCCCCGGCGCATCGCCGAGCGCCACGTCCGCCTTGATCTCGATGTCCGAGTCCGGCTTGATCGTCACACCCGACGAAACTACGCGCAACGCTTGGGCAAATTCGCTACCGGCCAGCGCGAAGTGCGCCTTGCTCAGCTTGGA
>CAIPXZ010000366.1 GCA_903869075.1 uncultured Myxococcales bacterium
GGCGCTCGCCCGCGAACTCGGCAATTTCGGCTTTTTCGAGCGGTCGGCACAGACTTTTGCGACCGCCGACAAGATCCGTCCGCTGCTGCCCGACGCGCTGCTGCAGTGGGCGCAGGCGCTGCTGCGGCTGGGGCGGCTGGCGGAGGCGGTGGAGGCGCTGAACCGCGCGACGCTGCAAATTCGCGGCCGCAACAGCCAGATCCACCAGCGCGCGGCGATGATGCTGGAGGAATTTGCCGAGTGGCCCGCGGCGAGCGCATTCTGGCGCGGGGCGCTGCGCATCGAGCCGGATTTGCCGATGGCGCGGTTTCGCGTGATCGCCAACGCGCTGCGCCAGGGCCAGACCACCGACGTAGCGGATGATTTGCAGGCGCTGCTGCGCGCCGGACCGCCGCAGGAAATGCTGGACGAGCTGCAGGTACTGGCGATCCGCACCGGCCAGGCGCGGCTTGTCTACGAAGCGCTGCTGGCGGTGCCGGACCCGGATCGTGCGACTGAACGGCTGGCGATGAGCCTGGCGGCCAAGCTCGGGCTGCGCGACGCGGTGGAGGCGAGCGTGCGGCGGCTGCGCGGCAAGCGCTCGGTGCAGACGGCGGCGGTGCCGCGCTGGCTGCTGGCGGTGGGCGATCGGCGGCTGGCGCGGGAGGTGGCGGAGGACCTGCTGGCGTCACCGGACGCGGCGGCGTCGCCGCAGGAACGGCCGTTGGCGCTGCGGCTGGCGCTGGCGGAGCGGCGCGATCCGACCTCGGACGCCGAGGCGCTGTCGCTGACGCGGTACTACGTTGGCCGGGCGCTGGATGGCCAGCGCGCGGCGATGGAGGCAGCGGTGGAGCTGGCGCGCGCGGGCCTACCCGAGCTGGCGCGGTCGCTGGCGACGGTGGCCAACCCCGGCGATCACCCGCTGCGCACCTGCATGTTGGCGACTTTTGAGCACGAAGCGGGCCACCACGACGTGGCGATGGCGCTGTGGCGCAAGTCCATGGCCGGCGTGCTGCTGGACCCGCGGCTGCGCGATTACCTGCGCATGGGCGTGGCGCAGACGCGCGACGGTGACGGCGACGAGGTCGCGCTGGAAAAGCAGTGCCTGTTGGAAGGGCTCACGGAATCGCATGAATACACGGAGCTTTCGGCGTGGCTGCACGACTTGCTTGTGATGGCGCCCGATTCCTCACCGCTGCGGGCGCAGCTTTTCCACCTGCAGCTGCTGCGCGGCGACGTGCCGGCGGCGATGGCCGAGCTGCGCGCGGCGGCGCAAACGCTGACCGAGCTGCGCGAGCAGGACTGGCAGCGGCCGTGCGAGCGGCTGCAGCGCGATGGCGGTGGGCCGCTGCTGTTGGCATGGCTGGCGGAGCAGGGCGAGGCGCTGCGCACCGAGCCGTGGTTTCTGGCTTTTGCCGCGGGTGTCGTTGCGAGCCAGGCGGCGGAATCGGGCGAACTGCGGGCGGCGGCGAACGGTCCGCACGACGCCGCCAACGTCCGGGCGGCGGTGCAGGCTCTGGCACCGGCGCTGCCGGCGTTGCGCATGGCGCTGGCGCTGCAGTGGTCGGCGCGCGGTCAGCCGGCCGCAGCGGTGGCGGCGCTGGGACAGGCGCCGTTGAGTGGCAACATCAGTGACAGCCAAAAAGACGAAGCAGTACGCGCGGTCACGGCGGTGGCGGTGGGCGCGCTGGCGCTGGGCGATCCGCTGCCGCAACTGCAGGCGTGGCTCGCGCACGGCCGCGGCATGGACACACGCGCGGCGGTGGCGCAGGACCTGGTGCGGCAGGGGCAGCTGCCGCTGGCGGCGGCGATCCTGCAGGCGGAGCCGGTGCCGCAGCTGCAGGCGAACGCGCTGACGCAGTCGCGCCGGGCGCTCGTGGGCTTGGCGGGCGCCGATGACGGCGTTGTCGCGGCGCAGTGGCAGCGCGCACTGCACGGGCAGCAGGCGTCGCTGGAGACCGCCGAGGTCGCAGTGGGCAAGCTGCTGCGGACCGGGCGCGTCCAAGCGGCGCGGCTGCTGGCGCAGTCGCTGCACGACGTGGAACCGGGGCTGCAGTCGCTGCCGCTCATGACGGCGGCGACGACGACCGAGCACGAGCTGCCCACGACGCTGGCGCTGGCCCGCGCGTTCCGGCCCGACGCGCTGCCGCTGCTCAAGCTGAACCCGGCGGCGCTGAACGCCGAGACAGCGGACGCGCTGCTGCAGCTGGCGGTGGCGGCGGACCCGGCGCAGGCGGTGCGCTGGACGCAGGCGCGGGCGCGCGTGGACGAGGAGCCGTGGCGCGTGTGGCAGCAGCTGCTGGACACCGCGGTGGAATTTGCCGAACGCGACCTGGCGTTGACTGCGCTGCATCAGGCACGGGCGATGGGCGCGCCGGCGGCGCTGCAAGCGTGTCCGCGGCTGTGGCTGGAGCGGACCGGGACGCTGGCGGCTTGCCTGCGCGGCCGCGCGCCGGATGTGCTGACGCCTGAAGCGCTGGGCGACGTGGCGATGGCGCTGGCAATCGGCGCGGATGCGACTGAAACAACTGGATTTTTGCAGCAGCTCAGCCGCGCCCAGCACCAGACGCAGGGGCAGTTCGTTGTGGCGGCGGCGGGGCGCGTCTGGGCGCTGGCGCCGGCGGAGCTGGAGCGGCTGCGGACGGTGCTGCGGCAGTGGCTGGCGACGTTGCCGACGCCGGAGCGCGAGTCGCTGATCGTGGTGCAGTTGGATGAGCTGGCGGCGCTGGGGCTGGGCGATCTGGGCGTGGCGCTGGAACAGATTGTTTGGCAACGGGATCCGGGCGCGAGGAGCGAGCGCAACAACCTGGCGTACGCCCAGTTTCTCGGCGGCGCGGCGACCGAAGCGGCGCTGCAGCTGGCGAACCAGGCGGCGGTGCAGACCGGTGGCGAGGCGGCGTACGCGACGCTGGATACGGTGGCGAGCCTGCGCTGGGCGCTCGGCAACCAGCCGGGCGCGCTGGAGGCGCAGCTGCGGGCGCTGGCGTCGGTGGCGGCGGGGCCGCGCGATCCGGACGCGGGGATCTCGCTGCCGCTCGTGCGCTACGCTGAATTCCTGTTGGGGCAAGGCAAGTTGGCCGACGCGCGGGACATCGCGGCGCTGGCGCTGCAAAAGCCCGAGGAAGCGCTGACCGGCCAACGCGCCCGGCGCGTGCTGCAGGCGACCCTGCGGCAACGGGCGCGGTGAGCGCAGATGGATGGTCCGCCGCAGGTTTTTGCCCGCAAGCGCCCGCTCACAAGCTATTTCCTCGTCAAGCTGGCGATTTTTGTCGGCCTGGCGTGCGCGGTGCCGGCGTGCCAGTGCGCGCTGCTGAACGTCGTCGACCCGCCGCTGACCGAGACGATGCTGGCGCGGGCGATTGGCAACGCCTGGACCAACGGCGAGTGGCAGTGGCCGACGTACACTTTTGTACCGCTGGGCGATCTGCCGCGCTCGGTGCTGACGTCGGCGATCGCCAGCGAGGACCGCAAGTTCTTCAGCCACAATGGTTTTGACGTGCCGGCGATCCGCCGCGCCTGGAAAGCGTACAACGGCCACGAGAAAGGCAAGCTGATCGGCGGCAGCACGATTTCGCAGCAGGTGGCGCGCAATGCGTTCCTGTGGCAGCACCGCTCGTGGCTGCGCAAGGGCCTGGAGGCCTGGTACACGATCTGGCTGGAGCTGCTGGTGCCCAAGCGGCGGATTCTGGAAGTCTATGTGAACGTTGCGGAAATGGGGCCGATGACATTTGGCATCGAGGCTGGCGCGCAGTATTGGTACCACAAGCCGGCGGCCAAGCTGAAGCCGGCGGAGTCGGCGCACCTGCTGGCGCTGCTGCCGTCGCCGCGGGTGTGGACGCCGAAGACGCCGTACGTGGAATCGCGGGCGCGGTGGATCCTCAGCGCGCCGCCCAAGCTGCCGTGGTAGCGGCGGTCAGCCGTCCAGCAGCCCCAGGCTCGCCGCGGCATCCCGGACCATGCGCGCCAGGTCCGGATCCGGGTGAATCCCCAGCAGTGACGCGAGCTTGGACGGATTGGCGACGAGCGCTGCCACGTCGCCCGGCCGCCGACCGTGCATGACCCGCGGCACGGGCTTGCCGAGGATCTGCTCGCACGCCGTGATGACCTCGCGGACACTGCGCGGCTGACCGGTGCCGACGTGGACGACGTTGAATTCACAGCCTCCGCTGGCCGCCTGGTGCATCGCCAGCCGCGCGGCGCGCACGAAGGCCTCGACGACGTCGCGCACGTGCACGTAGTCGCGCAGGCAGGTGCCGTCGGGCGTGTCAAAGTCCTCGCCAAAAACGTGCAGCGGCGGCAGTTCACCGGCGGCCGCGCGCAAGGACAGCGGGATCAAATGGGTTTCCGGATCGTGGCGCTCCGCCAGGCCGTACGCCGCGCCGCAGACGTTGAACAGCCGCAGCGCCACCGTCGCCATCCGCCCGAGGTCCGCCGCGGCGCGCAGGGTATACTCGCCATTGAGCTTGCTGGCGCCGTACGGGCTCTCCGGACCGACCGGCGCGTCCTCGTCCAGGCGATCGGCGACGCCCGCGAGTGGCCGCAGCACCGCCGCCGAGGACGCCAGCACAAGCGCCGGCACGCCCGCTTCCAGGCACAGATCGGCGACGACCTGCGTGCCGACGACGTTGACGTCGCGGTACAGCTCGGGAAACAGCGTCGATTCGCCTACTTGAATCAGCCCTGCCAAGTGGATGCACGCGTCCGGCGGCCGATCGAAAAGCCGCAGCGCCTGGCGCACCGCGTCTGGATCGCGCACATCGCCGACGACGAGCGGCACTTCCCGCGGCAGCTGGTCGGCGTGGCCGCGCTCCAGACTGTCCAGCGCGATCACCCGTGCGCCATCGGCGAGCAGGCGACGCAACAAAGTTGTGCCAATGTAGCCGGCGGCGCCGGTGACGAGGACGTTGGAGGGAGAGGTCGTGCGCATCGGCTTGGTCCGGTCTGACAGGCGAGAGCGGCAACTTGTACCACGCTGTCACCGGGTTCACCAAACGTTCACTCCAAAGCCCTTGACCCTGCCGCGGCGGTCCCCTACCGTCCGCCCGCCCCGCCAATGACGGGGGAGTGGAGTCGCGATGGACGGCATCCTGGTACTTGAGGACGGCCATTTCTTCCGCGGCAAGCAATTTGGCGGCGCGTTCAGCCATTTGGCCAGCCACGGCGCCGGCGAGGTCGTGTTCAACACGTCTTTGACCGGCTATCAGGAAATCCTGACCGACCCGAGCTACGAAGGGCAGATCGTCACGCTGACGTATCCGCACATCGGCAATTATGGCGTAAATCCAGAGGATTCGGAGTCGTCCGGCCTGCGTGCCGCTGGCCTCATTTGCCGCGATTACCACCCGGTGCCGTCCAACTGGCGCTCGGATCGCTCGCTGGGCGACTACCTCGCCGCGGCCAACGTGCCGGCGCTGTGCGGCGTGGACACGCGGCGGCTCGTGCTGCTGATTCGCGACGTCGGCGCGCTGCGCGGCGTCATCCGCGCGTTTCCGGACGGCGACGATCTGCCGATCGCCGGTCGCGTGCGTCTGGCCGACGAAGTGGGCGATTTTACGGATGATCCGCGCGTGACGATGCTGGCGCGCGAGGCGCAAGCGCACCCGTCGATGGCCGGGCTGGATCTGGCGAGCCGCGTGACCTGCAAAAAGCCGTGGACGCTGGGCCCGGCGGACGCCAAAAAGCACGTCGTGGCGATGGATTTTGGCATCAAGCTGAACATCGTCCATCAGCTGGTGGCGCTGGGCTGCCGCGTGACGGTCGTGCCGGCGACGACGACGGCGATCGAGATCCTCGCGCTGCGGCCGGACGGGCTGCTGCTGTCGAATGGTCCCGGCGATCCCGAGCCGGTGACGTATGCGGTTGAAACCATTCGCTATCTGCTGGGAAAAGTGCCGATCTTCGGCATCTGTCTGGGCCACCAGCTGCTGGGCATCGCGTGTGGCGGCAAGACCTACAAGCTGGGCTTTGGCCACCGCGGCGGCAACCACCCAGTGCGCGATCTGGACACCGGGCGCGTCGAGATTACCGCGCAAAATCATGGCTTTGCCGTCGCAGCGTCGTCCTTGAACGGCCGCGAAGTGGTGGTCACGCACACCAACTTGAACGACGACACGGTTGAGGGCCTGCGCCACAAGCGCTGGCCGGCGTTCTCGGTGCAGTTCCATCCGGAAGCCTCGCCCGGGCCGCACGACAGCCATCATTTGTTCAAACGTTTCGCTGAGTTGATGGAGCGTCCGCGATGAAGGGTCAAGGTCGCAAGATTCTCGTCATTGGCTCGGGGCCGATCGTCATCGGTCAGGCATGCGAGTTCGATTATTCCGGCACGCAGGCCTGCCGCGCGCTGCGTTCGGAAGGCGCGACGGTCATCCTCGTCAACTCCAACCCCGCGACAATCATGACGGATCCGTCGGTGGCGGATCGCACTTACATCGAGCCGCTGACCGTCGAAGCGCTGACCGACATCATCGCCAAGGAGCGGCCGGACAGCGTGCTGCCGACCGTCGGCGGCCAGACCGGCCTGAACCTGGGGCTGGCGCTGCACAAAGCCGGCGTGCTGGCCAAGTACGGCTGCAAGCTGATCGGCGCGAGCGTGGATGCCATCGAGCTGGCCGAGGATCGCCAGCGTTTTGCGCAGGCGATGGCGGAAATCGGCCTGATGACGCCGCGTTCCATCATCGTGACGTCGCTGACGCAGACCGACGAGGCGCTGGCGAAGGTCGGGCTGCCGGCGATCATCCGGCCGTCTTTCACGCTGGGCGGCACCGGCGGCGGCATGGCGTACACGCCGGAGGAATTCCACGCGGCGATCGCCAAGGGCCTGGACGAGAGCCCGACGAACCAGATCCTCGTCGAGCAGTCGATCGCCGGCTGGAAAGAGTACGAGCTGGAAGTGATGCGCGACCGCGCTGACAACGTCGTCATCATCTGCAGCATCGAAAACCTCGACCCGATGGGCGTGCATACCGGCGATTCCATTACGGTTGCCCCGGCGCAGACGCTGACGGACCGCGAATACCAGATCATGCGCAACGCGGCGCTGCTGATCATCCGCAAGGTCGGCGTTGAGACCGGCGGCTCCAACATCCAGTTCGCCGTCAACCCGGCGGATGGCCAACTTGCGATTATTGAAATGAATCCGCGGGTCAGCCGCAGCTCGGCGCTGGCTTCCAAGGCCACGGGCTTTCCGATCGCCAAGATCGCCGCCAAGCTGGCGCTCGGCTACACGCTGGACCAGATCCCCAACGACATCACGCGGACCACGCCGGCGTGCTTTGAGCCGTCGATCGACTACGTCGTCGTCAAGATTCCGCGCTTTGATTTCGCCAAGTTCCCGGGCGCCAAGGATAGCCTGGGGCCGCAGATGAAATCGGTCGGCGAGGTCATGGCGATTGGCCGGACGTTTCGTGAAGCGCTGCGCAAAGGCCTGGCGTCGCTGGAGGCCAAGCTGCCGCCGGACGACAAAAAGTGGCTGGATACCGACCTCAGCACGCCGACGCCGCAGCGGATCTACGCGGTGCTGGCCGCGGTGCGCAACGGCCGGAGTTTGCAGGAGATTTTCGACCTGTCGCGCATCGATCCGTGGTTCCTGCAGCAGTTCACGCTGATGGCGCGGATGGAAGCGGAAGTCGGCGCGCGCGTGGCCGCGGGGACGCACGCGGACGTCAGCGCGCACGACTGGCTGCGCTACAAGCGCGAGGGCATGACCGACGCCGAGCTCGGCCGGCTCTTGCGTCGTCCGGAACGCGATGTGCGCACGGAGCGCCACGCCAAGGGCATCGTCGCCTCGTTCCTGCGCGTCGACACCTGCGCCGGCGAGTTCGAGTCGCACACGCCGTACCTCTATTCCAGCTACGAATCGGCGTGCGAAGCCAAGCCGAGCGCGCGGCCCAAGGTCATGATCCTCGGCTCGGGGCCGAACCGCATCGGCCAGGGCATCGAGTTCGACTATTCGTGCTGCCACGCCGTCTACGCGCTGAAGGAAGCCGGCTACGAGACGATCCTCGTCAACTGCAATCCGGAGACGGTCTCGACCGACTATGACACCGCGGATCGCCTGTATTTTGAGCCAGTTACGCTGGAGCACGTGCTGGAAGTGGCGCGGCTGGAGCAGCCGATCGGCGCGATCGTCCAGCTGGGCGGGCAGACGCCGCTGAAGCTCGCGCACGGTCTGGAGCAGGCCGGCGTGCGGATCCTCGGCACGTCGCCCAACGCGATTGACCTCGCCGAGGACCGCGAGCGCTTTGGCGCGCTGATGGACAAGCTGGGCGTGCGGCAGCCGGAAGCCGGCATGGCGCGCTCGGCGCAGGAGGCGCTGCAAGTCGCTGAGCGCATTGGCTATCCGGTGCTGGTGCGGCCGAGCTACGTGCTGGGCGGGCAGTCGATGCGCATCGTCTACAAGCCCGAGGCGCTGACGCAGTGGCTGGAAGTGGCGACTGAGGCGACGCCGGACCGGCCGGTGCTGATCGATCGCTATCTGGAAGACGCGTTCGAGTACGACGTGGATGCGCTCTGCGACGGCGAAGATACCGTGATCGCTGGGATTTTGGAGCACGTTGAGGAAGCCGGCGTGCACTCCGGCGACTCGACGGCGCTGCTGCCGCCGTTCAAGGTCAAGCCGGAAATCCTCCAGGAAATGAAGGATGTGACGCGGCGGCTGGGCAAGGCGATCGGCGTGCGCGGCCTGATGAACGTGCAGTTTGCCGAGCGAAATGGCCAGCTTTACGTGCTGGAAGTGAACCCGCGCGCCAGCCGCACCGTGCCGTTCCTGGCCAAGGCGATGGGCCTGCCGCTGGCGCAACAGGCGACGCTGCTGATGCTGGGCAAGACGCTGGCGGAGATCGGGCTGACCGAAGATCCGCAGCCGAAGCACTGGTTTGCCAAGGCGCCGGTGTTCCCGTTCAAGAAATTTCCCGGCGTGGACGTGCTGCTGGGGCCGGAGATGCGCTCGACCGGCGAGGTCATGGGCGTGGGTGCGACGCCGGGCGAGGCGTTCCTCAAGGCGCTGCAGGGCGCGGGCATCAACTTGCCGACCGCCGGCTGCGTCTTCATCTCGGTCAACGATCGCGACAAGGCGCACGTTGTCTCGGTCGCCAAGTCCTTGCACGAGCTGGGGTTTGGCCTGATTGGCACGCGCGGCACGGCGCTGGCGCTGTTCGACGCCGGGCTGCCGGCGCAGCTCGTGTTCAAGGTCAACCAGGGCCGACCGAACGTGGCCGACCTGATCCGCGACGGCAAGATTCAGATGGTCATCAACACGCCGTTCGGCGACGTCAGCTTCTTTGACGACAAGGCGATCCGCGTCGCCGCGTCCGCCCACGGCGTGCCGTGCATGACGACGCTGTCGGCGGCGGAAGCGGCGGTCGAGGCGATGCAGCGCGCGCGCACCGGCGGCATGGAACGCTACGCCGTGCAGGATTGGCTCGCGCGATGAACGCGCTGGCGGCCGATCCGTTGCGCCTTGGCGGCGCCGTGGCTGTGGCGTTTGCCGGGCTCGTGGTGTTTTGGCAGGGGCAGAAGCGGCAGAACACGCCGCAGCGGCTGGCCGGCGTCATCATCGCGCTGGCGCCGTTGGCCATCCAGCAGACCGACCACCTGCTCGGCTTCGTCGCCGGCGTCGGCCTGGGGCTGTGGATGTTTCTGCGGGTGCGCTAGCGCAACTTAGCGATCAAACTGCGGATTCTCGCCGCGCGGCGGCGTCGACGGCTGCACCGGCAGCTGCTCGGGCGGCGGCATCTGCTGCGGCGGCACCTCGATGACGATCGCGTGCGGCTGCAGCGCGGTCGCCGCCGGGAAGCTGAACTTCGGCGCGGCGGTGTCGTCGGCAACGGCCGCGGTCGGGCGCTCGCCCACGCGGATCGGCGCGCGCCCGGACACCACCGGCTGCGCCGCCGGCTCTTCCACCGGCGCGGCCAGCGCGGGCACCGGCGCGACGACGGGCTCCGCCACCGGCGCCACCGGACCGGCCTGCGCCGGCACCACCGCCGGGATCGGCGCCAGCTCCATGCGACCACCGGCGTACTGCCAACGGTTGCCGGCGCGCACCATCGTCAGCGTATCGCCCGGCGCCGCGTACGGATCGTCGGCCTGGTCCACGCGCACGGCGCCTTCGGTGACCTGCACGGCCACGCCGGAGTCGTTGTCGTCGTGCCGCACCACAAACCGCGTGCCCATGACCGAAGCGCGGAAGCCGGCGAACATCACGCCATAGCGCTGGCCCGGCTTGAGCTTTTCCACCTGGCACTCGACCTGACCGTGGCGCAGGCGCAGGAACGCGTCGCGATCGGCCAGCGCCAGCACGTCCAGCTCGGTATCCGGCGCCA
>CAIPXZ010000367.1 GCA_903869075.1 uncultured Myxococcales bacterium
CAGTGGACCACAGGCTCCGCGGTTCACATGACCCTGACCATCAGCGCGGACGGCTCGATGACCGGGACCGCGACGCAAAACAGCAACACGGCGACCATTTCGCTCACCGCCGGCAGCCTGCCGACCGGGCTGGGCTGGGTGCTCCTGTGGAACTCCGAAGGCGGCAGCTACGACAGCATGAGCGGCGGCTTGATGTACGAGGCGTTCGATAACTTCAGCGTGGAGAAGTGTGGGTTGTAGGCTTGCCTAGCAGGATCCGGTGTGACGCAGAAATTCTGATGTCCGCAGGGCAAAACCGCGCGCTCGCATCCAAGAAACTTCGATATTAAGGAGTACACATGCCGCGTATGGGAACTCCGGCCACATCCGAGTGTTGAACTTCCCGTCCACATTCACCGTCTCCGCAGCCTCGGACCGTCCGAATCGCCGCTTGCCCGCGGTTTTCCCCTGTCCGCCGGCTACGTCAATTCCCAAAACCGCACGATTTTGCCCACTTCAGGCAGGTCTCGGCACCCGCGGCGAGCCTCCGCTCGTCCACTCGCCCGCCCGCGACCGCGACCGAGCGCGCCTACGCCGCGTCGTCTGCAAAGAACGGCCGGTCGAACGAAGAAAACAGCCGCCTGCCGCGCCTTCCGAATCGCTTCGCGATTGCGGTTCCAGCCATTCGCCGCCGGAAGACTTGCTTGGCTCGCGACGCTTGTACACGAACTTCGCGATGACCACGGCGCCCTCCCGACGGCACCCCGGCCGTCAGGACGTATTCGCGCGTTCCCGGATTCTGCCGCAGCGGTTGGCGTGTCTCCCGAGGCTCGGGGCCGCCGGTTCCGGCCGCCGTCCGCCCTACGGCAAAAGCCCATAAGTCACCCAATCCCGCAGTGTCTTCACCTGCGCCGCCGTCCACGCCGTGCCGCCCTTGGGCATCCGCGAGCCGGTGCACAGCCCCATCGTCGTGTCGACCTTGTCCACCAGGTAGCTCGTCCCCGGGCTGCCTGAATTCACGAGCTTTGTGTACGCGCCGCAGGAGCTGGTGTTGCTGACAATCGACGCGTACGAGCCCAGATAGCCGTGGCACCCTTTGCAGCCCGACAGCAGCGGCGCGACGTTCTTGGCGTAGCCGGGCGCGCAGGTCGCGTCGACCGTGTGCGTGCAGGCGCCCGTGGCGGGCGTGCAGGCATCGACGGTGCACGGCAAACCGTCGTCGCACGCGGCGAGCGTGCCGCCCATGCAGGTGCCGTTCGTGCAGGTCTCGCCGGTCGTGCAGGCGTTGCCGTCGTTGCAGGTGCCGGCGTTGTTGCCCGGGAGGTGCGTACAGGTGCCGCCGCCGCAGACGTCGCTCGTGCAGACGTTGCCGTCGCTGGCGCATGGCAGCGTGTTGCCGGTGTGCTGGCAGACGCCGGTCTTGCACAGGTCGTCGGTGCAGGCGTTGCTGTCGGAGGCGCAGGCGCCGCCGTCGACGTTCGCGTGGCTGCACACGCCGCTCTGGCAGAGGTCGGACGTGCAGACGTTGCCGTCGTCCGGGCACGGCGCGGTGTTGTAGGCGTTGACGCAGCCGAGCGCGGGGTCGCAGCTGTCGTTCGTGCAGGCGTTGTTGTCGTTGCAGTTGGGCGCGGTACCGCCGCCGCAGGCGCTGTTGGCGCAGACTTCGCCGAGCGTGCAGGCGTTGCCGTCGTTGCACGGGATTGTCGTCGGCGTGCTGAAGCAGCCGCTGGCCGGGTTGCAGCCGTCGGCGGTGCACTGGTTGCCGTCGTCGCAGCTGGCGCCGCCGCCCGGCAGGCAGGAGCCGCTGGCGCAGTGGTCGCCGACGGTGCAGGCGTTGTTGTCGCTGCACGGTCCGCTGGCGATGATTGTGTTGACGCAGCCGCCGAGCGGGTCGCACGAGTCGGTCGTGCAGCTGTTGTTGTCGTCGCAGTTGGCGGGCGGTCCGGCGATGCAGGTGATGCCCGAGCAGTGGTCGCCGGCGGTGCAGGCGTTGCCGTCGGCGTCGCACGGCGCGGTGTCGCCGGCGGGGCCGTGGACGCAGCCCTTGGCGGTGTCGCAGGAGTCGAGCGTGCACGGGTTGCTGTCCGCGCAGTTGACCGGCGTGCCGGGCGTGCAGGTGCCGGCCTGGCAGACGTCGCCCTGGGTGCAAGCGCTGCCGTCGTCGCAAACGGCGCTCACCGCGGTCTCGGTGCAGCCTTGCGCCGGGTCGCAGGACGCCGCGAAGCAGCCGCTGCTGGCCGTGCACGTCGCCTTGGTGCCGGGCGTGCAGACGCCGCCGCTGCAGCTGTCGCCGACGGTGCAGGCGTTGCCGTCGGCGTCGCAGGCCAGGCCGTCGGCGCGGTTGACGCTGCCGCAGGTGCCGCTTGCCGGGTCGCAGCTGCCGGTCGTGCAGGTTGTCTCGAGCGCCGAATCGCAGGCGACGACGGTCTTCGGGTCGACGACGCACACGGCGAACGCAAGCTTCGTGGCGCAGTGCAATGTGCCGTTGCAGAGGTTGCCGTCTTCCAGCGGCGCGCAGTCCTTGTCGCTGCTGCACGCGCAGATCGGCGCGCCGGGCGTGCAGGCGCCGGCGGCGCAGATGTCGCCGGACGTGCAGGCATTGCCGTCGGTGCAGGTCGCGGCGTTGTTGAGGTGGACGCAGCCGCTGCCGGCGGCGCAGCTGTCGTCGGTGCACGGGTTGGCGTCATCGCAGCCGATGGCGGTGCCCTGGCATTTCCCGGCGGCGCAGGCGTCGCCGCTGGTGCAGGCGCTCGCGTCGTCGCAGGTGGCGGCCAG
>CAIPXZ010000368.1 GCA_903869075.1 uncultured Myxococcales bacterium
CCGCAGGAAGTCCACTGGCCAATCTGGCTCCTCGATCGGGTCACGCGAAGCATCGGATGATCCGGATCAATCCGCCACTTGACCCCGATCATTCGCCCGCGACAGCGCTTGCCTTCACCCGCCGCCCCTGTCAGTATTGCACCCATCTAAAACTCAGGACGATGGTCCTGTTCGTCGACAACTTTAGTATCTTCAGGAGGTTCCGCGTGAGACAATCACCGTACGTTTCTTGTCGTTTTGTCGCCTCAGGTTCGTCTCCCGAGGCGCGTGGTCCGAGGCGGGCTGGACTCAACTGGCTTGTCATGTTCGTTCTGCTTTTGCTGCCCGTATTGTCTGGCTGCAACAGTACGAGTGGAAACTCATGTGGATCAAGCCAATTCGAGTGCAGCGATGGCAGCGGTTGCTGTAGCCTCGGCACCGTTTGTGGCACCGGGTCCAACGGCTGCTCCATCGACAAGTGTTGTGTTCCCAATTCCTGTCCAAGCGGCCAATACGAGTGCTCTGACGGCAGCGGTTGCTGCGGCAGCGGCACGATTTGCGGTACGGGAAGCAACGGTTGCGGGGCGGACAAGTGCTGTCAGCCTTCGGGTGGCGGGCAGTGCTCCGTCAACACGCAATCTGGAACCTGCCAGAATGCGGGCGCGGTCTTCTGCGGAGGATCGACGTGCTGCTTGTCGTCAACTCCGTACTATTGCAACAACAGCTGCTATTCGACCGAGTCAGCGGCCGTTGCAGCTTGCGGTTCCGGCGCTTGCGTGCGCTGCGGTCCGTAGCACGCAGTCTGATTCCGCACCCGGAGCCGACCTCGACGCCGCCGCGTAGGCGCCGCCACGCTTGAACCGAACGCGTGGCGGCGCCCCACCGGTGCGGGCTGGTTGCCTACGGCGTGGTGGCGCAGGGCAGATCAATGGGCGTGAGGTCGCAGGCGAGCTGGGTGCCCCAGTACTCCGTCTGACACTTGGAGCCACCATCGTCTGACACGACCCAACTGCCGATCAACTTCCCTTTGCCGTCGTACCAAAAGCCAAATGGCCCATAGGACATGCCCTGGATTGCCCGGCCGCTGCCGTCCTTGCAAGCGAATGCATGCACTTCGACGGGACTTCCTTTGCACCCGACTTTGACCATGCTGTCCCAGGCGCAATCCAAGCCGAAGCAGACGATTCCGCTGTCGTGATGGCACGAATCCGCAGTCGTTGTCGGCGCCGCGCTCTGACACGCCACGACGAACACCAACCACCCGAACCGCCGCATCACATCAGCCATCGCTGAACGGCTTCAGGATCTTCGCCCGCGCCGTGTGCCGCAGCTTGCGCAGCGCCTTGGCCTCGATCTGCCGGATGCGCTCGCGCGTCACGCCAAACTGCTGGCCGACCTCTTCCAGCGTGTGATCGCTGCGCTCGCCGATGCCAAAGCGCATCCGGATGACCTTCTCCTCGCGCGGCGCGAGGCAAGCCAGCGACTTGCGGACTTTTTCTTCCAGCGCCGCCATGGTCACTGCGTCCACCGGGCTGATGGCGCGCTTGTCCTCGATGAAGTCGCCGAGGTGGCTGTCCTCTTCCTCGCCGATCGGCGTCTCCAAGGAAATCGGCTCCTTGGCGATCTTCAGGACCTTGCGGACCTTGTCGAGCGGCATCTCCATCTTGGCCGCGACCTCTTCCGGCAGCGGCTCACGGGCCAATTCCTGCTGCAAATACCGCGAGGTCCGCACCAGCTTGTTGATCGTCTCGATCATGTGTACCGGAATGCGGATCGTCCGCGCCTGATCCGCGATCGCGCGGGTGATGGCCTGGCGGATCCACCACGTCGCGTAAGTCGAGAACTTGTAGCCGCGGCGGTACTCGAACTTGTCCACG
>CAIPXZ010000369.1 GCA_903869075.1 uncultured Myxococcales bacterium
CCGCCGCCGCCGCCGGAGCCGACGCCGGAGCCGACGCCGGTGCCGAAGTTGTCCGAGTCCGAGGCGGACCGGCTGTTCGAGCAAGGGCTGCGGTTCTACCGCGAGGCCAAGTGGCGCCAGGCGATTGAGCTGTGGGAGCGCGCGACGGCGGCGTTCCCGGAGAACCGCGGTTGGGCCTTCAATTTGCAACGCGCGCGGGAACGGCTGGAAGGCCGGCGCGATGAACCGTGACGGGCGGAGGGTAAAGTGGCGCTGAAGGATCGATCGCGACGGATGCAGGTGACCCTGCTGGGCCTGCGCACCGCCAGTGAGGACGTGACCGGGGCGTGCGTTGTCAGCCGCGACGGGCTGATTATCGCCTCGGAGTTGCCGGAGGATGCCGATGAGGAGCTTGTCGGCGCGATGGCGGCGACGGCGATCGCGTCGGCGGAGCGGCTGTCCCGCGAGTGGCTGCACGGCGAGCTGCGACAGACGTGGCTGATGACGAGTCAGGGCCAGGTGGCGATCGCGCTGCTGCCGGGCGACGCGGCGCTGCTGCTGATGGTGCGGGCGACGGCGAATGCTGGCCTCGTACAGCTGGGCCTGCGCCAGGCTGTGGCTGAGCTCTCACGGGTGGCGTAGGAGGCGGTCGTGCTCGCAGAACTGCTCTTCGTCGCTGGCGTTTCGACCACCATTGGCTTGGTCGTGGGTCGCGTATTGGCCCGGCCGCCGCGGCAGATTCAGCTGCAGCCGGTGACGCCGCCCGTGGCAACGCCGGAGCCGATGGCGGCGCCTCAGCCGGTGGCGGCGCCGGAGCAAAAATCGGCGGCGCCGGTGGAAGTCGTTGACGATGTCTCAGATTTTGCGGTGGCTGAACACACCCAAGTCGAGTTGCCGGCGAGTGACGTCAAGGCGCTGCGGACGCGGCTGGACGTGGCCGGACGGGCGGAGGCGGCCGCGGTGGCGGAGCGCGACAACCTGCTCGTGGAGCGCGATGAGGCGCTGAGCCTGCGCAACGCCGCACAGCAGCGGGCGACGGCCAGCGAGCGGGAGCGGGACGCGCTGCAGGAGCGGCTCGCGGACCTGGAACATGCGATGAGCGCGACGGACGGCGCGCTGGCGCAAGCGCGGGCGGACCGCGAGCGCGCTGAGGAGAAGCTGCACGTGGTAGCGGCGGCGACGGCGGCGGCGAGCGACAAGCTGGAGCAGGCGCTGGCGGCGGCACAGCAGCGCGAAGCGGCGGCGCTTGAACGCCAGACCGACGCGCAGCGCGAGCGCGATGCGCTGCGGCGGGACGCGGATCGCCTGCGCAAGGAACTGGCGGATGCGATCGCGCCGGTCGTCGTTGCCACCGCGCCGGAGCCCGAGCCAGAGCCGGAGCCGGAAGTGGATGAAACCACCGAGGATTCCTCGGACCTGGAGAAGGCCGAGGGCGCGCTGCACGCCGAACGCGCGGTGTCGGCGGCGCTGCACGTGCAGCTGCAGGCGCTGACGGGCGCGCGGGCGCGGGCGCGCAAGCTGGCGGCGGAGCTGCGCGAGACGCGGTCAAAGCTGCTGGCAGCCGAGCTGCAAGTGCATCGTCCACAAGGTGAAAGCGAGGTGGATGCGGCGCCTCAGACGGTGCTGAACCTGGCGGCCGCGGCGCAGCGGATCGCCGCGCGGGCGACCCAGCCGGGCGTGCACGCTGTGGCGCTGGCGACCCTCGATGGCCTGCTGGTGTCAGGCGCGGGTCCCGCTGTCGAGGCGCTGGCGGCGCGGGCGGCCGACGTCGCCAAGCTGCCGGCGATGGGCGAGGCGGGCAGCGCGACGGCGCTGACGCTGGGCGAGCTGCGCACGTTCGAGGTCGGCG
>CAIPXZ010000370.1 GCA_903869075.1 uncultured Myxococcales bacterium
CGCTGACAGCCTGCAAGGGCACGACCAATCTGTGCAATGACGCGAACCAATGTACGACGGACTCCTGCAACGGCAGCACTGGCGCCTGCATCAACACGCCGCTGCTCAACGGCGTGGCGTGCAGCGACGGCAACGTGTGCACGCTGAGCGACAGTTGCCTGAGCGGCGCCTGCAATTCCGGCGTGGCCGACAAGTGCGACGATGGCAATGTCTGCACGGACGACGCCTGCGTGGTGCCGAGTGGCTGCGCCCATACGCCAAACGTTGTCGCATGTTCGGACTGCAACGCATGCACGCTGGATGACCACTGCGCCGCGGGCGCGTGCGTGCCCGGGCCCGCGAAGGTGTGCCAGGACAATTGCCATGGCGGCACGTGCGACAACCATTGCTTTGCGGCAACTTGCGACGCGGCGGCCGGTTGTCAGTACACCGCCCAAGTCGGCAAGGCCTGCTCCGATGGAAACGCCTGCACAATCAGCGACAAGTGCGATGCCACGAACAACTGCGTTGGCACGGCGAACCTTTGCGATGACGGCAATTTCTGCACGTTGGACTCCTGCGACCACCTCACCGGCTGCGCCCACGCGCCGCTCCCGACGGCCGAGAGCTGCAATGACGGCATCGCCTGCACGTATTCCGACAAATGCGTGAACGGGGCGTGCGTCGGGACCGCGTATTCGTGCGATGACGGCAACTACTGCACAACGGACACCTGCCTCGGTGGGTACGACACCGTATTCGGCAAGGGCTCGTGCTCCAATGTGGGCAATGGCTACAATTTTCCCTGCCTTGGGCAGTGCTGGTCCACTTGCCCGTCCGGCACGCACGACCAATGTGACGCGACCACGGTCAGTTGCCAGCCGAACTGACCCGGACGCCAGCACGCGTTCGACCCAGCGGCGACTGGCCGTCCGCTCCATCGCTGCCAGCCTCGAGCGCAAGGGCGCGCGCAGGCGGCAGAACGCTCAGCGCGAAAAAACCAGCACGCTGTAAGGGCCAATCGCCACCGCGGCGTGGAACGGCAGCCCATCGAACTCGCCCGCCTCGGCGGCGACGTCCGCGCTCGGGTGGTTGCCAAATGCGTCGCTGTAGCCCTGCCAGTCGCTGTTGAAGCGCAGCTGCCACGTGCCTCCGGTCGGCAAGCCAATGACGTAGCCGTCCTTCGCCAGGTGGTGAAAGTTGGCGACAATGACGACGTCGTCCGCCGGTCCGCCCGTCGCCCAGCGGTGGAACGCGATGACCTTGCCGGCGTCATCCAGGTGGTAGACCTGCGTGGATTGGCCGCACAGCCCGCGCGAGACGCCGGTGGCGTTCAGCCGCAGCCGAATCAAATCGCGGTACAGCCGCACGATGCCGTGAAACGCCTCGCGCTGGTCCCAATCCAGCGGCACGGTGTCCTGGAAATACGCGCCCTGCAGGAATTCCTGGCCCTGGAACAGCATCGGGATGCCCGGCGCCGTGAACACAAGCGCCGCCGCCAGCGTCGAGCGCTTCTGCGCGTACCAGCCCTGCGGGTCGCCCGGATCGACCTCCTGCGGCACGCGCGCTTTGCCGTTGGCGACCTCGTCGTGCGATTCGCTGTAGATGACGCGGTCGAACGCGTCGTCGTTGTAGCGGTACAGAATCGCGTCGCGGATCGCCAGGATGGAGCGCTGCTCGTCCTGCGGCGTGATGACCGCCTGGCGGATGGGATGCACAAAGTTGCCGTCCCACTGCGCGCCAAAGCCCGCGCCGCCCGCCTCGACGTTCTGCGTCAGCCGCCGGTAGTTCTGCAGGTCCTCGGCGATGGTGATGCGACCGGGAAAGTGGCTGGCGACGTCGCTGTTGATGGCGCCGAGCAAGCTCCAGCCGTCGGGCAGGTCGCGCTCGATGCCGTTGACGGTGCGGATGTACTGCGTGCAGTCAAAACGCAGGCCGTCGACGTGGTATTCTTCCAGCCACATCAACACGTTGTCGCGGATGAAGCGGCGCACCTGCGCGCGGCCGAAGTCGGGCCGCGTCTCGCCCCATGGCGTCACGGCGCGGTCGTCATTGTAAAAATAGATGCCGCCGCGGCCGTTCTCGTTCCAGCCGTCGAACTGCCACAGGTCGAGGTCGCTCGGGCCAAAATGGTTGTAGACGACGTCCAAAATGACAGCGATCCCGTGCTGATGCGCGCACTTGACGAAGCGCTTGAACGCCAACGGACCGCCGTATGTGTTCTCCACCGCAAAAATGTGCGCCGGGTTGTAGCCCCACGAGCGCGAGCCAGCGAATTCCGCTATCGGCATGATCTGAATGGCATTTACCCCCAGTTTCTGCAGGTGGCCCAGGCGCTGCGCGATCGCCGCGAACTGCCCGGGCTTGTCGTCCGCAGCGTCGGCATCGTTGAACGTACCGACGTGCAGCTCGTAAATCACCAGCGCGTTCCACGGCGCGAGCTGGAAGTCGTCGCCGTCCCAGTCAAAACGTGGATCGTGCACGACGCCGTTGCCGACCGAGCTCGTCACCTCGCGCGCGTACGGGTCGATGCGGTCGAACGCACCGGCGGGCGTCACAAGGTGAAATTTGTATTCATCCCCGACCTTGGCGCCGGCGATGTCCGCGTACCACAGGCCGTCGCCCTCCGCGCGCATCGGATTTTTGCCCGCATCCCACGCGTTGAACCCGCCGACGACGGCGACGTGGCGCGCATACGGTGCCCAGACGCGAAACGCGACCTTGCCACCGTGCGCCAGCGCGCCCATTCCCGTCCATTTTTGCGCATTGGCC
>CAIPXZ010000371.1 GCA_903869075.1 uncultured Myxococcales bacterium
ACATCGAGAAGAACGAGCGGCATCCCAACGCGGCCAAGGACGCGCGCGGGCATCTGCTGTGCGCGGCGGCGATCGGGACGGGCGCTGACTCGGATGCGCGCGCGGCGGCGCTTGTGGCGGCGGGCGTGGACGTGCTTGTCATCGACACGGCGCACGGCCACTCGCGCAACGTCATCGCCTCGGTGGCGAAAATCCGCGCGCGCTATCCGCAGGTGGACATCGTCGCTGGCAACATCGCCACGGCGGCGGCGGTGCGCGCGCTGGCGGAAGTCGGCGTGGACGCTGTGAAAGTCGGCATTGGCCCCGGCTCGATCTGCACGACGCGCGTCGTCGCCGGCGTGGGCATGCCGCAGCTGTCCGCGCTGCTGGATTGCTCGGAAGAGGCGCGCATTCACGGCATTCCGGTCATCGCCGACGGCGGCATCCGCTTCTCCGGCGACCTCGTCAAGGCGATCGCCGCGGGCGCCAACGCCGTGATGATCGGCTCGCTGCTGGCTGGCACGGAAGAGGCGCCGGGCGACACGGTGCTCTACGGCGGCCGGTCGTACAAAACCTACCGCGGCATGGGCAGCCTCGGCGCCATGCAGCGCGGCTCCAAGGATCGGTATTTCCAGGACAAAACCACGGATCCCGGCAAGCTGGTGCCCGAGGGCGTGGAAGGCCGCGTGCCGTACAAGGGCCCGCTGGCGCAGACGGTGCACCAGCTGATGGGCGGCCTGCGCGCTGGCATGGGCTACTGCGGCGCCGCGGATTTGCTGGAGCTGCAGCGCGCGCATTTTGTGCGCATCACCGCGGCGGGCCTGACGGAGAGCCACGTGCATGACGTGACGATCGTTCAGGAATCGCCGAATTACTCGCGCTAGGCGCGGCGGATAACCATGCGCAATCGCTGGCTGCTGCAAGTCGCGTGGATGCTGCTGCTGGTGGCGCCGCTGCCGCTGCGGGCGGCGGAGCAATGGGGCATTCCCGCCGGTCAGGAAGCGGTGCTGGAGCGGGCGCTGGCGACGACGCCGGCGTGGCCCAAAGGCTGGCAGTTCACCGGTGCGCAGATTGACCACGGCGCCGTGGACGCGCGGTACCGGAACCCGCAGGGCGTCGGCCTGGGCGTGCGGCTGCAGCATCCGGCCGGACCCAGTGGGCCGCGGCAGGCGGGTCAATTTGAAATCTCCAATGTTTCTGCTGATTTGCCGGACGATGTGCTGGCGCAGATCAAGCTGCAGCTGACCCAAGTGCCCGCGTTCACGTGGCTGGAGCTGCACGATCGCGCGGGCGATGCCCCGGCGGGCGCGCCGGCAGCGGTGACGGCGACGGCGCAGGCGGCGGGCGATGCGCTGCTGGCGGCGACCAAGCCCGTGGAACTGCTGGCGTTGCTGGCCCGCGACCCAGCGATTTCGTGCGACACGCGGCTGCACTGGGTCGCCACGCTGATCGACGGCCGGCAAATTGCGCAGTTTGCGCTCGCGAACGACATCGCGCGCTACGCGCCGGCGTGCCCGCGTGCGCTGGGGGCGGTGGCGCGCTGGTCGGCGACGCTGGGCCAGCCGGCGAAGGGCGAGGCGATCCTCCGCGAGCTACTGAAGTCGGGGCCGCAGCCGCTTGTGCAGGTGGATCTGGCGCTGCTGCTGCGGCAGGAAGGCCGCTGTGGCGACGCGCTGGCGGTGCTGCACGACCTGGATCTCCCGAAAATTCCTGGTATTTCCCAGGAGCTGGCGCGACTGTCGCGCATCTTCATCGACTGTCCGGACCCGGCGCTGCTGGCGACCATGCGCACGCGCGCCGACGCCACGCCGCCGGACCCGATCGCCGCGTTCGTCGTCGGCTCGATCCTGCACCACGACGGCAAGTGGTCGGAATCAGATGGCTATCTGCTGCGCGCTGAGCCGCTGATGCATGCCGAGCCGCGCGAGTACCTCTACCGCGCCATGAACGCGTGGCACCAGGGCCGGCAGGCAGACGCCGAGCAGCTCGTCGGCCACGCGGCGGCGATGGGCAGCACCGACCCGGACGTGCTGTACTGCCGGGCGATGATTTTCGCCGACGGCAACGTCAATCAGGCCATCGCTGACCTGCTGGCGTACGACAAGGCGATGGTGGACACCCAGGACAAGACGCCGGGCAAGCAGGCGCATGTGCATGAAATCCTGCAGGAATTGCAGGCGTGTCAGGGCGCCAAGAGCGTGCCGCGTTGCCGCCAACTGCGCCAGCTGAGCCGGCTGACCGTGCAGGCGCTGCCGGGCGTGCTCGTCGTGGTGCTGGCGATTTTCGCGCTTGTGCGGTGGCGTCGCCGCCGATGACTGTGCCGCTTGGGCTGATCGATCACGCCGGTTCGGCGCCGACGGCGCTGGCGGCGCAGTTGACCTGGCTGTCGCCCACGGATGCGGTGCAAGTGGCCGTGGCGACGCTCGGCATGCTGCTGGCGATCGCCGCGCTGCCGCGGGTGCTGACGACAGCGCTGGCGACGCTGCGGCCGCATGCGCGGACCGTGGCGCCGGCGCTGGCGGTGGCCCTGGCGCTGCGGCTGCTGGCCCCGGCGCGGCTGGTCATGCTGTTTTCCGGCTACGAGCTGACCGAGCGATCCGCCGTGCTGACCGCCGTGCACCGCTATGGCGCCGGGTCGCAGGTGCTGCACCGCCTGCTCTTCACAGTCCTGCCGCCGGACGACGCGACGCTGATTGGCGTGCATCGCCTCGCCGGCTGGCTGGCGTTGTTGCCGCTGCTCGCCTGGTTTGCCCGCTGGCAGCCGCCGCCGCGGGCGATCGCGTGGGCGGCATGGGGGCTGGCGACGCTGCCGTTGTTGGTACACGACGCGGCGAGCGAGAGCATCCTTGTCGTCGGCGCGCTGTGGCTGTGGTCGGGGCTGCTGCTGCTGGAGACGGCGCGACCGGGCGATGGCTGGCGCGCGGCGGTGCTGTTGGCGGCGGCGGGGATGACGCGGCCGGAGCTCGCGATCGTCGCGCCGCTGCTGTCGCTCTGGGTGCTGCGCCGTCAGGGGACGCCGCTGACGCGGCGGCACGCGGCGCTGGCGGTGCTTTTCGCGCTGCTCGTGCTGCCGCAGGTTTGGCACAGCGTTGACCGGATGGCGCAGGACGCCGCGCAGGGCACAAACCGGCTGCACAAGCTGGTGCCGCTGGGGCCGCTGGCGGTTGTCGGCAGCTTTGTGCCGTTTTGGCCGCTGGTGTTTCCGCTGCCGTGGACGCTGCTGGCGCTGCATGGCCTGCGCCGCCACCGCGCGCGTCTGGAGCTGGCGCTTGTCACGTACGCCTGGGCGTTTACGCTGCTCGTTGACCTGCCGCAGACGTCCGTGCCGCGGCTGGAGGCGCCGCTGGCGGCGCTGTGGCTGCTGCTGGGCGCGTGGCATCTGGCGGAGTTGGCGCTGCCGGCCCAGCGTTGGCTGGTCGCGGTTGTGGCGCTGGCGACGCTGCCGACGTTGCAGCTGTGGTCGCCGACCAATGAGGACGACGCGGCGCGCTTCACCCGCGCGGCGCTGGCCAAGCTGCCGGCGCAGGACGCGTGTCTCGTCACCCTGCACGAGTCAGATCCGCCGGACAAGGGCAAGGTCCAGCGCGCCTTTCCCGACTACCTGTTGCGGCCGCCGCACCGCACGGTGGCGCGCTACGCGCTGGCGCAGTGGCAGGCGGCGGGCGCGCCGCAGTGTCCGGCGGGGACGTTCCTGTTGGTCGAGCACCGCTGCTGGGCGATCTTCCACCACCCGGCCGCGGCGCCGGCGCAGCTGCCGATCTGCACGCAGACGCTGGCGGAGCACCGCTGGCTGCCGGTGCTGCAGGAGCGCGCCGCGAACCACGGGCAGAACGAGTACGGCTGGTATCCGGACGTCGGCGAATTTGCGCTGGGACTGTACAAGCTGCAGCCGTGACGGCGGGGGGGCTGTGTGACATTTTGCGCGGCGCCGCGGCAAAATTCGGCGGGATGCGAATACAAGTACCCCACCCGACAGAGGGTGGGCTCTCTTCTCGCCACGCCACGCCACGCCACCCGCCGCGCCGTCCGCGCGCGCCGCGGCAAAACCTGTAACACCTCCGCAACGGCGCTCCCCGTCCGCCGGGCTTTCGTGGTACACGACCTGCCCTTGCCGAGGTTCCCATGTCCCAGACGCCGCCCGCCGATGCCTTGCACGCCCAGCGCATCCTGATCCTGGATTTTGGTTCGCAGTACACGATGCTGATCGCGCGGCGGATCCGCGAGCTCAAGGTCTACTGCGAGATCTGGCCGTGTACCAAGCCGCTGGATGAGATCGCCGCTTGGGCGCCGCGGGGCGTCATCCTCTCGGGCGGTCCGTCGTCGGTGTACGACGTGGACGCGCCGCCGACGCCGGCGGTGTGGACGCTGGGCGTGCCGGTGTTGGGCATTTGCTACGGCATGCAGACGATGGCGCACGCGCTGGGCGGCAAGGTCGCGCCCGGGCACACGCGCGAGTACGGGCCTGCGCAGGTGTGCGTGGAAGTGCCCGACGCGCTGTTTGCGCATTTCGAGGTGGCCGAGCCGCAGCCGGTGTGGATGAGCCACGGCGACTCGGTCGCGGTGCTGCCCGAGGGCTTTCACGTCGTGGCGCGCAGTGAGGACGGCTTGCTGGCGGCGATGGCCAACCCGATCCTGCAGCTGTGGGGCCTGCAG
>CAIPXZ010000372.1 GCA_903869075.1 uncultured Myxococcales bacterium
CCGCGACGAGGCCAACGTCGACGCCGTCATCGCCGACATCGTCAGCGCGCACGGCCGGATCGATCTGCTCGTCAACAACGCCGGCGGCCAATTCGTCTGCGAAGCCGAGGCCATCCGCCCCAAGGGCTGGCGCGCCGTCATCGACACAAACCTGAACGGCACGTTCTGGGTCACCCAAGCCGTCTTCAACCGCACGATGGAAGCGCACGGCGGCGCGATCGTCAGCATCGTCGCGGAGATGTGGAACGGCTTTCCCGGCCTCGCGCACACCGGCGCGGCGCGCGCGGCGGTCGTCAACCTCACGCAATCCTTGGGCATTGAGTGGGCGTCGCGCGGCGTCCGCGTCAACGCCGTGGCGCCCGGCGGCATCCTGTCGTCCGGTCTTGCCAACTATCCGGAGCCGGTGCAGGAGATGGCCGCGAACTGGATGAAGCTCAATCCTTCCGCGCGCTTGGGCACCGAGGCTGAGGTCTCCGCGGCGACCGTGTTCCTGCTCACGCCCGCCGCGGCGTACATCACCGGCGCGACGATCCGCGTCGATGGCGGCTCGTCGCTCGCCAAACAGCCGACTTGGCCGCTGGATCCGCACGACAAGCTGCCGCCGTACCAGGGCTTTCACCGCCCGGACGGCGCGCCGGACGCCTTCAAGAAATAGGCTTGCGCCGGTGCCGCGCCTCGGTCACATTTTGCCCCGGGCTGTCGCCCGCAGGAGGTCGCCGTGCGTCGTTGGGTCCTTGCCGCCTTGGTTTTTGCCGCCGCTTGCCAGCGCCATCCGCCACTGCCGGCGCCCGCCGCGCCACCGCCGGTCGTGGCTGCCGCGCCGGATGTGACCGCTTTGCCGGCGCCGCCCACGCCCGCTGCGCCGCCGCCGCCGACCCTGCCGCCGAGCGATGTCGGCGACCGCGCGCTGAATTTCTCGGCGCTCGACACCGATGGCGCCGTCGTCGAGCTCGCCGCCTTCAAGGGCAAGCCGATCGTGCTGGAGTGGTTCAACCCCAGCTGTCCATTCGTGAAATACGCGCACGAGGAGGGGCCGCTCAAGCACCTCGCGGCGCGCTACGCTGAAAAAGGCGTCGTCTGGCTGGCGGTGAATTCAAGCGCGCCGGGGCGCGAAGGCGCGGACAAGGCGATGAACGTTGCGGCGCGGGCGAACTGGCACCTGGCGCACCCGATCCTGCTGGACGAAACCGGGCTGATTGGCAAGCAGTACGGCGCAACACGCACGCCGGAAGTATTCGTTTTGGATAAGGATTTAACGATCGTCTATCACGGCGCGCCGGACAACCTGCCCGGCGGTGAGCTGGCTGAGGGCGACGCAGCCGAGCCCTATCTCGCCAACGCGCTCGACGCGGTGCTGGCCGGCAAGCCGGTCGCCAAGGCCAAGACGCAACCGCGCGGCTGTAGCGTCAAGTACCGGGAATAGCTGGCGGATTCCACGCGGTCAGTAGACCTCGACGTGCCACCGCCCGGCGATCCACAGCGCCTGCCGCAGCGCCTGCCAGTCCAGCCCCGCGTCCTGCGCCAGCGCCGCGAATGCCGCCTCGACGCCGACTTCCATGCCCTTGATGCCGCACACGTACACGTGCGTCCGCGGGTCGCGCACCAGCGCCAGCAGCGGCTGACCGGCCTCGCGCAGCCGATCCTGCACGTACACGCGCCGGCCATCGGCCGTCGTCTCCTCGCGCGAGAGCGCGTACGTCACGCGCGTAGCCGGCTGCGCGGCGTGCGCGTCCCACTCGTCGGCGTAGAGCGCATCGGCCCGGGTCTGCACGCCAAAGAACAGCCACAGTTGGCCTCGACCGGCGTGCGGCAGCGTGGCGCGGTGCTGGGCAAACGCCCGGAACGGCGCCACGCCGGTGCCCGTCGCGATGAGCACCAGGTTCGCCGCCGGGTCTGCCGGCAGGACAAATTCGCGGCCCGCCGGCCCCGTCATCGGCAGCGTGTCGCCCGGCTGCGCGTCACAGAGCATGTTCGACGCGCGACCGTGCGCCTCATCGCCGCTTTCCGTGCGATACAGCACGCGCTTGACGCAGATCGCCAGGGAATCGCCAGCGCCGTCGTCGCCACTGCGGTCGCAGGCAATCGAGTACAGCCGCGGCACGTGCGGCCGGCCGCGCGCATTCAGCCCCGGCGGCGCAAAGCCGGCGCTCTGGCCTTCCAGAAACGGAAACGCGCCCTGCGGGAATTCGACGACGACGTGGTGCACGTCATTGCCACTCGCCGCCGCCGTCAGCCGGCGGTTGCTGCGCACGCGCACGACAAGCGGATCGCCATGGCGGTAGAGGTTGAGCGGGATTTCGCGTTCCGGCGGGCTATCGGGCATGGCACGACTCCGGTGGGCATGGCCCAGCGCGCCCAAGATAGGCGGGTGCGGCGCAAAGGGAAGCTGGGTGAGCGAATTCACCCAACATCACAAGCGGTTGCGTGGCGAGCGAGCTAGGCGCGGCCGATCGGCAAGCAGCTCGTCACCCGCGCCGCCTGGTACACGCGGCTGGGCAGCATGTGGTCCAAACTATTGGCGATGATGTTGCTGGCGAGCATCACTTTGTTCAGGTCGACGCCGGTGTCGTAGCCGAGGCCGTGCAGCGTGTAGATCAGGTCTTCCGTGGCGAGGTTGCCGCTGGCGCCCGGGGCGAATGGGCAGCCGCCAACGCCGCCGGCGGTCGAATCAAACGTGCGGATGCCGAATTCGAGGCCGACAAGCACATTCGCCAGCGCGGTGCCGCGCGTGTCGTGGAAATGCAGCGCCAGCTTGTCAAACGGCAGGCGCCCGTCGGCGGCGCGCAGCCAGCGCACAACGTCGCCCGGCGTCGCCACGCCAATCGTGTCGCCAATCGAGACTTCCTGCACACCCATGGCAAAAAGCCGCTCGGCAACGGCAATGCCCTGCTCCGGTTGCACTGCGCCTTCATAAGGACAGCCAAAAACCGTGGAGACATAGCCGCGCACGCCGACACCGTCCGCACGCGCGCGCGAAACCACGGGCGCGAGGTGTTCCAGC
>CAIPXZ010000373.1 GCA_903869075.1 uncultured Myxococcales bacterium
AACGGTGAAAGTCCCGCGCCGGCGCCCCGTGGTCCGGGGCCGCCCGCGCGGGACACTTTCTTCAACCGCCACGTACGAACTTCAGCGGGCGACGACGCCCTTCGATCGGGTAGTCGTCTGGGTTCAACTCGCGGTTGAGATCCCAAATTCGGCCCGGAATTCGTTGAAGGGCAAGGCGTGCGAACGCACGTTTTGCGGCCTTCTTCGTGGCCTCCTCCCGCTCCCAAGACCGCAGTTCCGGACACGCGTCACGAAACCACTTCGTCACAGCGGCGCGTTCTGCACTCGTGCAGGCCGAGACGCTCTCCTTGAACCACTCGCGGACCATCGCCCTGAGCGCCTCGCGCTTCCAGTGCGTGCCCGAATCGGCCACCGCCGGGTCGCGATAGCTGGCCTTTTCAATTGCGACATCGTCGACGCCGCGACCGAGGACCTTGCCGCGCTTGGCGGTTCGCCGTCCCATGCTGCCGGCACGCACCCGGACCATCGACGGCGTCGATTCGCCCGTGCAGGGTGTTTGGTCCTGCAAGAGCAGCACGAACGACTCTTGGGTCGCGTCGTCGGCGTCGAATGCCGGGTCCGGGTGGCCACTACCAACTGCGTACTGCGCTTTCCTCCTTGCAAGCCCGTACGTCCTTCGACCGTCTTTCGAGGACAGTTCACGCTTCACAACCTCTGCACGAGTTTCTCCCGTCATTGCGTACCTCTCCACACGTCGGACCGGAGGAGCACCGGATCCGGAACGACAGCCTTCCGGGAGAGAACCTCTCCCCTCAGGGCCCCTCTTACACCTGGGCGAATCTGTCGACATGCAGAGCGAACGAGTTGTCGGGGTGAACACGAGCGGCGCCTTCTGCGCTACCTCGGGACGAGACTGTTGTTGTTCCTTGGAGAATCCCTCCAAGCGATCGAGAGCGCGCGGCCCTCGACAGCATGGAGCAGCGAACTAACGAAGCTGGACAAGAAAAGATTCAGGCTGACTGAACTAAATTGCGTTCCGCTACTATAACAGCATGTTGCACAACGATCGCCGGCCAAGAACGAGACCTTCCGTCCAGATTCGGGCTGGCGACGCCTCCAGTTCGGTGGAAACCGACAGTGCCGCCGCGCGGCGCAGAACTGGTCCGCGGCCACCCTTATCACCCGAAAGGCATAGCGATGAAACATCCGATCATGACGTTGATTGTCCTTGTTCTTCACGTTGGCTGCGATGGCTCCGTGTCGTTCAAAGACCGCGCGCTGGCCTCGATTGGCGCAAAGCACGCTGACGCCGTCCTGACGCCCCAGGACGTCTACTGCTCGCTGCGCAAGCACACGACCTGCACGGCCGCCGCCTTGACCGAAGTCCTGCGCGGCAAGCTTGCGTTGACCGCCCAAGGAACAGGGGGCCCGGTCCGCCTTTGGGCTCCGACGTCAACTGGCCCGGCAAAACTCGTTGCCACGGCTGGCGAGTGGACGACGCCGAAGCGCGGCGGCGACCACACCAAGAAGAAGTCCTTGGACCAATGGGCTCAGGACGAGACCGACCGCATGGTCCACATCGTCGCGCCGCTGCGCACACAGCTGACCGGCAAAGACCAGCCCATCGTCGAGAGCGTCGCGCAGATCGGCCACGTCGGGCATGGCCCGCGGACGCTCACGGTCGTATCGACCGGCGCAGAAGTCAGCAAGCGTTATGGGGATTTTGAGTGCCATCTTCCAGGGCCGGCGAAGTTCGCGAAGCGCGTCCTCAAGGCCTGGCCGAAGGATTCCCTCGCCGGCCTCCGAATCGAATTTGTATTCGTCACGGGCGAGTCGCCGCAGCGAAAACACTGCGTCGCCACGGACAAAAAGACTCGCGCGCAGGCGGATGCCTTCACGCAAGCAGCGGCAGCGGCGGGTGCCGAAGCCGTCTTTTTCATCGGCGCGCCGACCGCGCCGATTTCCAAGAGCGCGCACAGCGCGCAGGAGAATGTGCAATGAATTTCAATATCGAAGAAATCGTCCAGGCCGCCATCGACGACGTTCAGGCAGGTGTGCCACTGGCCGTCGGTGGCAAAAATATCGTGCTCTCGCTGCTCGGCTCCCGCCCACTTGAACTCGACCCCGCGGATCCGCGCGTGGTGCGCGCGCAGGAGTCCATCGCGAACCGCAGCATCGTCCCCGAGCTCGAGGCTGACATCCTGTCACACCGCCAGAATCTGCCCGCGTACCACAGTTTGATTGTGCCGGCTGTGATTCTGCTCGCGATCATCGAAGTTGCTGGAAACTTTGACCTTATCCGCGTCATCGACTTGCCAATGCTGACACAGGTCATCGTGTCGCTTGCGGCCGCGGCGTTTGTCGTCATCGCGAGCGCCGTCGCGTCGGATGCGGTTGCGGACATGCGCAGCAATCCGAAGGACGCGGCGCAGCGCCGGTGGGGACGTCTGATCCTTGGCGGGTACTGCGTGCTCGTCGCGGCCGTCGCGATTTTGCGGTTGTCGCAGGCGGGTGATGTGGACGACTCGTCCATCGCCGAACGGATCGCATCGGCAGTCGTCCTCGCGACCAGCACGATCGGTCCTGCGTTTATGATTAAGGCGGCCGTTAAGGAATGGCAGTCCACGCGCCTGACCAAGCTCTCCCATGAGAGTTCTGTCCGTCGTCACGGTGAGACGGTTCGCTCGCTCACGGCCGCCGACAGCCTGCTGGACACGATGCACGTTGCGCCGGCCGTCTGGGACGCCAGCGCGACTCGGGTCGCGGCGATCTATGAGCGCGCCTACCAGATCGCCCTTGCGCGCAAGCAGTCCTGATTCCAAGTCAAAAACTATCCAAACCGAGGAGAATAAATCATGAATCCCAAACCAACGTTCATCACTGTCTACAACGCCGGTAGTGGCGAGGGCGCTCGGCAACTCCGCCCGGCGCTTGAGGCGGTCAATCGGTCGAGCGACGCGGTCGCCTTGCGCTGCGTCTCCGTAGACCCCGTCGCTGGCAGGGCTCGCCTTGCCGCAGAGGAGACGGCGCTCAGCGGCCTGCAGTCCGACTTTCACGAAGGTCGCTTCGAAGACGTTGCTGGTCGGATCACAATCAACGGGCCGGTCATCGCCCAGACTGACACACCGCGTTCGCAACTCGCTGCGCTTGGCGTGGCCCGCGAAGCAAAGCAGCCGCTCTTCGCCTTTCTCATGGTCAAACCGAGCGAAGGGTCGACGTCGGCCGTGCTCGCGCTTATTGAGCCGGAGGATGACCACCACGCGCGCAGGCTTGGCGCGTTCTGGAGGGCGCTTGACGGTGTCACCGCCATTGGCGGCAGCGAGGCGTTCCGTGGGCCCGGCGCAACGGCTGCGGAAAGGGAACAGGAGTCGCGCGTGCGTGCGCGGTTTCGCGAGCACTTTACGCGCACGTTTCCCAAAGTCGTCGCTGCCGTTTCTGCGCAGGTCCATCCGCTGCTCTGGTCGCACGGCGGCGCGGAACCGGCCCCGCTCTTCGTGCTGCCGCCCTTGGCCGCGTTTCGCGATCGCGCAGCGCTAATTTCCGCAGTTGCCCTCGAGCGAAGGTTTCCCATGGTCCGCGGCAGCGAACTGTGGGCCGCGGAACTGGCGCCCACGGCGATCCGGCTCCATCACCTGCGCGTGCGTCGGCTCGACGGACAATTTGCCGCAGGCCCGACGCAGGTCCTGATCGGCAAGTTGCCCGCGCCGGTCCCGATCGTCACGAGCACAAGCGACTGGACGTCGTCGAGCGCGGTCTACACCACAGACTGAGCAATGCCTTTCCCGTGCGTCGGCGCGTGCCAAATCGGTGCGCTCCGACGCACGCCATGCGCAACCACGGGAGACCACCACCGATGACCTCGCTCTTCCAAATTCTCCTTGCAGTCTCCGTCAGCACCTGGGTCGTACGCCTGACCAAGATCCGCGGGCTGCGCGCGCGTCTGGTGATTGGCCTGGTCTGCTGGATGCTCCTGCCGCCTCTCGCCCATCTCGCGCTGCAAAGTCTGGGTGCGTTTGGCGACTTTCTCACCGGTGGCCCGGTCGTGTTTGCGATCATCATCGGCGTGCCGCTCTTCGCGGGCTACCTGAAGTTCCGCGGCGGCCGCACGTCCTTGGAGAAGAACTTCGACCAGCAAAAACGCACCAGCTTGAAAACACGCGCGTCGAGGCCGTCATGAAGCTCATCGACCTGACGGGCTCCGTCCTGCGCCGACCTGCACCGCCGAAGCCGGCGATCGTCCATGCCGATCCCGACGGCGTCGTCGTCGGCCATGCAATCGCGGATGACCGTCCAATCGATCTTCCGATGCCGGTCACGGGACAGCTCCAAAATCGGCACACCTTCGTCAGTGGCGCTTCAGGATTTGGGAAAACTGGACTCCTGCTGCTCTGGCTCCTCGGCATGATCGCCCGTATGGCGCGCCTGCCATTGGCGCAGCGTCCAGCAATCATCATCTGGGACCCGAAGGGTGACCTGGACGAGCTCGACAGCGGAATCGCGGCCATCTCTGACATGCTGCCCTTTGTGTCCGCGATCGACCCGCTGCAGACCGCAGTGCCCATGAATTTCTGCCGCTTGGAAGTGGGTATTTTGTCGCCGCGCCTGCTTACGGCCACTTTGGTTGACTTGGTGAATGCGATCTCGTCCGCCGGCAACGGCGTCGCGCTGGGAAATCAGCAGATCATCGCGATTGGCGCGGTGATTGAGGCTGTCTTGCACGCGCCGGGCTCAAGTCTGCACTGGGCAGCTCAGGCGTTTCAGCCAGACGGCACTGCCGTGCTCGCGGGGCGCACAACGTCTGATACCGCGCGCGAAGCGCTCCTCGGCCTTCACCTGACGCCGGAACTCTCTGCATCGTGCCGGATCAGGCTGCTGCAAGCCTTCGGCGGGCTTGGCTCGGAGGCGTGGGAAGCGTCGATCGGCGCGCCGAACTGCTTGTCCTTCCGAGACATGCTCTTGCCAGGGCGCATCACGCGCTTCTGCCTCGGAAATTCACCTGGCGCCCTGGAGGCACCGGTCAAGGTCGCGTGCATGGCTACGTTCAAGCTGGTGCTCGCGGCGATTCAGCAACGCGTGACGCCGTTCACAGGAACGCCGGCCGTCTTGGTGCTCGACGAGTGCGCTGTCGTGGCACCGGTCATCGCAAATTCGCTAGAAAAAACGCTATCTTTAACCCGGAGCCGTGGCGCAGGTTTGGTCCTGGCAACTCAGTCGATCACGCAACTGTCGGCGGTTTCGCCGGGCCTGCTCTCCGCCGTCTTGACCAACTGCGCCTACAAGGTGGCCGGGCGAGTTGGCGTCCCTTCCGAGGCGATGCTCTTCGCCAAAGAAATTGCCGATTCCGGCGCGGCTGGAAGCGCGCGCGACGAGATGGCGCAGTCATTGTTGAAACTGAAGCCGCGCGAATTTGTCTCGTTCGGCCAACCGGGAGCGCCGGTGCGCTTCGTCACGGACACGCTGCCCAAAGCCGCCTGGCTGGCCGCGGCAGAGAAGCACGCGGACGCGATCGCCGCGGCGCGCAGTCGCCACATCGTGCCCGCAGGTCACTGGCCGACGCGGCTTTTCGACGCTGCGCCGCGGCCGCAATCCGACAACACCAATCCGCCGACGGCAGGTCGCCGCAGCCACTGGGGGTAGTCCAATGTTCAAACGGGCCTGGTCGATCATTGTCTTCTGCTTCCGCGTCGCCACGATGATCGCCGCGGCTGGCTTTTGGATTTTGCACGCCCTGCGCTACGGGCAGACGTTCCTCTCTGCCTGGTGGCGCGTGCGCAACATGCACGCGGGTTCCACGGTCCGGTGCAGCGCGTGCCACCAGAATGTCGAGACGGTCGGACGGTGGACCTGCTCGCTCTGCCGGGCGACCTACGACGGTTCTGTATGGCGATGCGGTCGACCGTCGTGTCGTGCCGTCACGCCGTATATATCCTGTAATTGCGGGCACTTCATCGACAACCCGTTTCTGACCGAGGTGCACTAATGCGCACGTCCCGCACCGAGCCAACGCCACACGCCCGGCCGATCGCGATCCAAGACCGCGACGAGAAAATTTTGTCCTTGGCCGCGGTCGCTGGCTACGTGACTACGGAGCAAGCGGAAAGAGCGCTCTTCGACGGCTCCACGGCTGGGCGCAAGCGCCTCAGAAAACTTTTAAATCACGGCTACTTGTCGGCTGCTATCGCGGACAGTCGTTTCCCGAACCTGTGGAGCACGACGCGGCGCGCGCTCGCGTACCTGGAGGAAATTCACGGCGGCCCGATTCCGGGCGCCAGAACCTCCGGCGTCATCCGTCCCGACGGCATTGCCCATCATGTCGCATCGGTCGATTGCAGGCTTGCTGTGATTGCGATGCGCGATGTGGGACTCCTTGACCTCGTGGCGTATCACGGTGGGCGGTCTGCGGCGGCGCAGGCGATTGGATTCCCGCGTTTCCATTTGGTGCCGGATGGTCTGGCAGAGCTCTGCGGAGCCGGCCCGCGGTTCTTGGCCGTCGAATTGGACATCGGCTCAGAGAGCCGCTCGTCCGTCCTGCAGAAGAAACTTCAGGCATATGCGGTGTTGCTCCATTCCCGCCCGGAGCGGGACCTGGAGCTCTGGCTGGTCGACGCCAGTCCGACGGCCAAGGGCCTCGACGGCATTTGCCGTTCGGTCGGACTGAGCTTCAACGTCCGCTGTTTTCGTCTCCCAGAACTTAACCAGCGACCCATCGCGACGCCGGTCCCAACCCTCGCCAGCAGGGAATGGCATTGCACTTCCAATGATGCTGCGCATCCACGCGCAGAAAACACCAACAATCAGCGGGTTGCGCGTGGCGAGTCGTCTGCCGCAAGGACAGTCGCAGCGACAGCCGTAAGGACAACGCCAGTGGCGCGCCCAGACGGCGCCCCAACCGCGGAGGACGCCTGAACCACACGTGCGGCTTGGCCGCCACGCCAACTCACCAGTTTCGGGCACGGTGCCCGAATGCCAGCGCCCGGGAAGGACCGGGCAACAAAGAGGAAGTCATGAAAAGTCATCGTGTTTCATTGCCAAACAGCGCGTGCACCGGCCGTCCCGGTGGCGATGCCATCCACCTGCTCGTCGCGGGTGCGCCGTGGCAGATCGCGTGCCTGCTGCCGCACCTCGATGCCGCGAATCGCAGTCGCGAAGTGGGCTACTACTACCTCGATTTTCACGACTCGTCGGAACTCAACGGCGAGAGCGTCGAGGAGGATTTGGCGTCCAACTGGATCGTCGGCAAGTGGACGCCCCTCGAACTGGAATCGCGGCTGGTGCACCCGGGCCTCGGATACCCGGCGACGCCGGTCGTGAGCTTGCACGATCGCCCGCGCATGGCGGCGCGACTGGTCCGTAGTGCCCGCGAGGGTGGCCGCGTCGCACTCGGCTATCTGACCGTGGCACCCGCTCATGGGCCTCGTTTCGGAATCCAGTTCGCGCTGGCGCCCGACGACGAGGTCGGCCACCGCTGCCTGGACGAGCTCCTTAGCGCGCTCGACAAGCTCGCGGGCCCCGATGCAAGCACCGTGTTCGGGCCGCAGACGTCGCCGAGCGAGACGGACGCGTTTCTTTTCGCGACGTTCGCCCTCCATCTGGAGCGCAATGCGACAGCGGTGCTGGACCACCAGCGGTTGACCTCGCCCGCCATCGAGTGCGTGTTCCGTGGCAGCGTCACGACGGTCAAGAACGCGGCCGCGTTGGTGGCGACCCTCGCGAAAGTTTCGGCGGCCGACTTCGAACTGACGATCGAGCACGCCGCGTGAAGGAGCCAATCGTGCCTGCGGTGGCCGCCCCCCGGCGGTCAAGGGGCGGCTACCGCATTCGAAGCTCGGCGACGATGACTGATATTGGGCAAAGATAATTAAGATTCATAGAGTTGCGCACGGCAAGTCGTCCGCCGCAAGGAGAGTCGCAGCGACAATCGCGAGGACAGGCTCGGAAGTCCGCATGGGGCATGCACATTTGGAAAAAATAAAATCGGTGTAATTACGCTGAGTTGACAACGAAAAGACAGAATTGATACACATTGCGGACCTGCCTTGGTCCGCGCGGAACGCGACCATGGCCAGCGTCAACGACCAGCAACGCGACATGTCTGTGGTTTCCGAGCCCGTTCTCGGAACCGGAGCCCTTGTCGCTGCCGTGCGCGAAAACACGGCCGCGGTCATGGAATTGGCGATGGCGATCAAGGAGGCGATGTGGCTGAGCTGCAGGGCACGAACAACGGAACGCGCCGGATTGGCCTTCGGCGTGGGACCGAACGATCTGGAAATGCCGGCGACCGCGATTGCCTTGAACCGCGTCGCCGACGAAATGGCGCTCGCGCGGCTGTCGCGGCAGGACACCGTGACGACCAAGGAGGCCGCGCGGCTTCTGGGGACCACCGAGGCAGGCGTCCGGATGCGCGCGAGCCGGAACAGCGCCGCGCTGCCGGCGGTCGATAAGCGCGGAAAAGAAAATGTTTACAACCGGGCCGATGTGCTCAGGCTCGGCAAAGGAGGATCGGATGAAGGACTGGAAAAAGCTCGAACCGATGGGAGTGTACCGTCGCAAGGACGGACGGCTCGCGGTCAAAGTGGGCGTCTGGAAGGACGGCAAGATGGTCTTCGCCCAGCAAAACATGGAGTTGAACGCGACCGTGCCGGAAGCCGCGCAGCTGGCGCTGACACTGCAGGCGCAGTTACGCACCCCGCCGCCGACCCCTGTCGCACCCCGCCCGGATACCGGCCAAAGCGTCGAGAGGTACGCCCGTGAATGGCTCGACAGCCACAAGCAGACGCTGAAGCCGGCCGCCGCGCGGCACTACGAATCGGCAATCTGGGACCACTTCGTGCCCAAGCTCGGCTACTTGGCCTGCCATGACATGACGCGCGCCATGCTGGCGTCCTGGGTGATCTGGCTCGACCAGCAGGTCCAGCCGACTCGCCACAATCTGGACGGCTCTGTGCGCGAAGGATCTGGCGAGCCGTACAGCAAGGACACGCTGACCTCGTGGTGGCGCCCGGTCGTGCAAATGCTGCGCGACATGGCGGCCGATCTCAACATGTTGGACCCGACGCTCAGGGTGAAGCCACCGAAAGGGAAGCCGGGCGCCGCTCCGAAGCGGGAAATGCGCTGCCTGACTGGCGAAGGGCTGAAGGCGCTGCTCCTCGCGGCGCGGCGGTACACGCCCGACCGCTACGCAGAGCTCGTGATGCTTGGCTTCACGGCGATGCGTCCTGGGGAAATTTACGCATTACGTTGGGACGCCTGCGAGCTCGACACGGGTACGCTGCACGTACGTCGCAGCGTCAGTGACGGGCAACTGACCGAGACAACCAAGACCAGTGCGGCGCGCACGACGCGGATGAACGCTGTGCTGTTGGACGCGCTCATCGCCCACCAAGCCTGGCAGCAGAAGCGGAATCGCCCCGCAGAGATCAAGTCGGGCCTGGTCTTTCCGAGCACGAAAGGCACCCCACGCGAGGGCAACAGCCTGAACAGTGCGCTGGAGATCGCGACCGAGGCGGCGGGCATCAAGCAGAAGGTGACGCCGCAGGTGCTCAGGCGATCCGTGAACACCCTTGGAGTTTTGGCCGGCGTCGATCGCATCACATTGAGGGCGATGATGGGCCACACGTCGGAGGAGATGACCCAACGATATTCAGGGGTTCCAGACGCAGCCAAAGATCGAGCCTTGGAGATGATCTTTGGAGAACTTCTTCCTGGGTTCAGCGCCTGATCCGCCGGGCCGCTCGGCTACTTCATGCGGCCGCCTCGGTTGTTCGCGCCTCAAAATTAGTGCATTCAATGGCTTGTTGCGCCAGATCCAGCCAGCGCCGCGCCGTAAACATGACTGTCAGCCTGGCGGAGTTTGCGACCGTCGTTGCCACCATTTGTGGCCCAGGTAAAGGATGACCAGTGCGATCAGCAGCACTGCTGTGACCGTTGCAACGAATACGAGGCGCTTGAGGACCGTGAGCGCCATCGACGGCAACGAGCGAAGTGGCAAGGTCGATGCCAGAGCCGCTTGGGCGCCATTCCTGATGGTGGCCATCGCGCCAGCGACATCTGGCAGATCGCCGCGCCGAATTGGACCGGCGTCGCGATGGCGGAAGGCTGCGACGACAACCCATGCGACAAGCGCGCCGGCAATCGCGAAAGGAATGTGTTCCGGCTTGACCGGGAACGGGAAGTGCACGTGCAGTGCGGACACATCCAGTGAGAATTGTTGGCTTTCGGCTAACGAGTTTGGCATGGCGAGCCCTCCGAGGCGCGAGCCTGCCACAGGTCGACATTAGCGCCAACTGGAGCTTATCTCGGCCCGTTCTAGGGCTGCGTTCTAGGGCCACCGCGATTTTCTAGGGCCAATGGCGTCGCGCCGCCATCTAACCACTTGATTTTCTTGGAGCGGGAAACGGGACTCGAACCCGCAACATTCAGCTTGGGAAGCTGACGCTCTACCATTGAGCTATTCCCGCAGCGCGCGCCATTTCCGGCCGGCCCGCTGGTCGGCCGCTTCGTACCGCGAGCCGCCGCGCGCGTCAACTCCACTCGCACCGAATCTGCCGCCGTGGCATCCTACGCACCCGCTCGCGGCGCTGTTGCCGCCAGGAACCGCCGTGTCGCTGTCCAGGCCCTCGATTTCGCTGTGCGGCATCCGCCACAACAACCTGCGCGGTTTTGACCTGGACCTGCCGCTTGGCGAACTGATTGTTATCACGGGTGTTTCCGGTTCCGGCAAATCCTCCCTGGCCTTTGACACGCTCTACGCCGAGGGCCAGCGGCGCTACGTCGAGTGCCTGTCGTCCTACGCGCGGCAGTTCATCGAGCGGATGGATCGCCCGCAGGTTGATGAAATCAAAGGTATTTTGCCGTCCGTTGCGCTGCGCCAAGGACGCACCATCCGCGCCGCGCGGGCGACGGTGGCGACGCTGACCGAGCTCGGCGAGCACTTCCGCATGCTGTTCGCCCACGGCGCGACGCCGCAGTGTCCGCAGTGCGGCGCTGAAGTGCAGCGGACGTCGCTGTCCGTACTGACCGACGCGCTGCTGGCCCAGGCCGCGGGGCGCAAGGCCGCCATCACGTTTGAACTTCCTGTTTTGTCTACACTTTCCGCGCAGACGGCGCTGCTCGGCTTGGCCGCCGCCGGCTACACGCGGGCGTTCGAGCGCGGCCGCGCGCAGCCGTTGGCGGAGCTGCTGACCGACGATCGCGTCGGCGTGCCGGTCCACGTGCTGCAGGACCGCGTCGTCGTGGATCTCGCTGAACGGTCTCGGCTTTTTGACTCGCTGGAGCAGGCGATGCGCCGCGGCTCGGGCGCTGTCTCGGTCTGGCTGGACGCCGACGTCGCCGATTTGCACGCCTTCGCGCGGGTCGGCGCGGCGGATGGATTTTGGCAGTTCCGCGCCACCGGTAGCCTGCGCTGTGCGGTATGCGCCACGGAAATCGAACCGCCGTCGCCGCATTTGTTCAGCTTCAACTCCGCCGTCGGTGCCTGCCCGGCGTGTAACGGCTTTGGCCGGCTGGCGGATCTCGACCTCGACCGCGTCGTGCCGGACGGCCGCAAGTCGTTGGCGCAGGGCGCGATCAAGCCGTGGTCGACCGAGTCCACGACCGACGAACGCCGTGATTTGGCGCGGTTTTGTGAGCGGACGGCGATCCCCATGGACGTGCCGTGGCAGCAGCTGACCGCGGACCAGCGCGCGGCCATCGTCGCGGGCGAAAAAGGCAGCGCCCGCTCGGGCAAATTCTACGGCATCCGCGGCTGGTTCAAGTGGCTGGAGAGCCGCACCTACAAGATGCATGTCCGCGTGCTGCTGGCGCGCTATCGCGCTTACGTGCCGTGTCCGCTGTGCGAGGGCACGCGCCTGCGGGCGGAGGCGCGCGCGTGGAAGCTCAACGGCTGGAGCCTGCCGCAGTGGCTGGCGGCGCCGCTGCGCGACGTCCAGGACCGGCTGGCGGACCTGCAGCTGGCGGAGATGGCCGCCGCCGCGCTGGAGCAGCCGCTGCGCGAAGTCCGCAGTCGCCTTGCCTTTTTGGACGAAGTCGGCCTGCACTACCTGTCGCTTGACCGCGCGGCGCGCACGCTGTCCGGCGGCGAGCTGCAGCGCGTGCAGCTCGTGGCGGCGCTGGCGACGGGCATGAGCCAGGTGCTGTACGTGCTGGATGAGCCGTCGGTCGGCCTGCATCCCCGTGACAACGATAGGCTTTTGCGGATCCTCGAGCGGATGCGCTCGGCCGGCAATACCGTCGTCGTCGTCGAGCACGACCCGGCGCTGATGCTGGCGGCGGACACGATCATCGACCTGGGACCGGGCGCCGGCGCGGAAGGCGGCGCGCTGCAGTACGTCGGGCCGGCCAGCGGGCTGGCGACCGCGCAGCACTGCCTGACGGCGGACTACCTGACCGGCAAGCGGCAGGTGGACCTGCAGGACGAGGCGCCGTCGCTGCAGCAGTCCAAGCGCAAGGCGCTGATTCGCCAGCAGAAATGGCTGACGATTCGCCAACCGACGGCGCGCAACCTGCGCGGCGAGGACGTGCGGCTGCTGCAGGGCGCGCTCAACGCCGTGTGCGGCGTGTCGGGCTCGGGCAAGTCGACGCTGATCGAGGAGGTGCTGTACCGGCAGCTGCTGCGGCAGCGCGGCGAATCGGTGGATGAGCCGGGGGCGTGCGCGGGCATCGACAGCGACCTGGCCATCGGCGAGGTCGTGCTCGTCGATCAGGAGCTGCCGGCGGCGGCGAGCCGCGCCAACTGCGCGACTTACCTCAAGGTTTGGGACGCAATCCGCAGCCGGCTCGCCGAAGAACCCGTCGCCGTGGCGCGCGGCTACACGCCGGCGACGTTCAGCTTCAACCGCGAAGGCGGCCGCTGCGCCGTGTGCGAAGGCCTCGGCTTTGAGACCGTCGACATGCAGTTCCTCAGCGACGTGCGGATGACGTGCGAGGCGTGCGAGGGCCAGCGCTTTCGCGCGGACGTGCTGCAGGTGCGGCATCGCGGCAAAAATGCCGCGGATTTCCTGAACTTGACCGCTGCCGAGGTGGCCCGCGAATTCGCCTTTGACCCGACGTTGGCCAACCCGATGCGCGCGCTGACCGAGCTGGGGCTGGGCTACCTGCGCCTGGGCCAGCCGCTGGCGACGCTGTCGGGTGGCGAGTCGCAACGCGTGAAGATCGCTTGGCATTTGCTGCAAGCTCGGACCAAGAATGCGCTGTTTTTGCTGGACGAGCCGTCGACCGGCCTGCACTTGCATGACGTCGCGATTTTGCTGGCGAATTTGCGGGCGCTGACCGCCGCCGGCAACACCGTCGTGCTTGTCGAGCACCACCTGGACCTCATCGCCGCCGCCGATCACGTGGTCGAGCTGGGGCCCGATGGCGGTCCGGCGGGCGGTCACGTCCTGTACCAGGGCGACGCTGCCGGGCTGCTGGAGCGCGACACGCCGACGGCGACGCACCTGCGGCGGCACAAGCTCGGCGCCGGCTATCAGCGCGCGGCCGGGCTTGGCATCGACGCCGCTGAGGCGCAACTTCTTGAAGTACAACGCGATCCTGGCCACGTCGCCGTGCGCGGCGCCCGCGTCCACAACCTGCGCAACGTCAGCCTGGACGTGCCGCGCGACCGCTTCACCGTCGTCACCGGCCTGTCCGGCTCCGGCAAGTCGAGCCTCGCGTTTGACGTGATTTTCGCCGAAGGCCAGCGGCGTTTTCTCGATTGCCTGTCGCCCTACGCCCGCCAATACCTGCCGCCGGCCAGCCGCCCGGACGTCGAGAGCCTCGCCGGCTTGCCGCCGACGGTGGCGATTGCCCAGCGGACGACGCGCGGCGGCACGCGCTCGACGGTCGCCACGCTCACCGATATCTACCCGTATTTACGGCTGTTGTACGCCCGCTGTGGCACGCAGCTGTGCCCCAAGTGCGGCGGCGCGGTGTCTGGCCAGACCGCGGCGGACGTCGCCGACGCCATCACCGAGCGCTTTGGCCAGGCGCCCGTTTACGTCATGGCGCCGGCGGTGCGCGGCCGCAAGGGCCACCACCAGAGCATCATCGATCGCGCCATTGGCTTTGGGCACGCGTGGTTGCACGTCGATGGCGCGCTTGTGCCGATCCAGGCGGTGCCGCCGCTGCGGCGGTTTACGGTGCACGACATCGACTTCGTCGTCGCGCGCATCCCCAGCGACCAGCCCGACCGCGCCGCGTGCATCGCGCGAGCCGTCGACGCCGCGCTGGGTCTGGGCGACGGCACGGTGCTGGCGCGCACGTCGGAGACGGTCGCGGTGCCGTGGTCCTTGCGCCGCCACTGCGGCCGCTGCGACATCTCGGTCGAGGCGCCGGACCCGCGGCTGTTCACGTTCACCTCGGCGGCGGGCTGGTGCAAGTCCTGCCAGGGCACCGGCGTGCAGCCAGCGGTGGTGGCGGAGAAGGCGAAAAAGCGCAAGAAAGTCCGTGAGGACGGCAAATCGACGGCCGATCTCGCCAAGGCCGGGCTGCCCGATGGCGGCGAAAAGCTGGATGACGAGGCGGTGCGGCTCGTCGAGGCGTGCCACATGTGCGCGGGGAGCCGGCTGCGGGCGGAGGCGCGCTCGGTGCTCGTCGCCGGCCAGACCATTGACGTCGCGGTGCGGCAAGGTCCGGAGCGGCTGCAGACCTGGCTGCAAGCCGTGCAGTGGAACCGGCGGGACGCGCAGGTGGCCGAGCCGATCGTCGCGGAAGTGGCTGCGCGGTGTGCGTTTTTGCAGCGCGTCGGTCTGGATTACCTGGCGCTGGGCCGCGCGGCGACGACGCTGTCCGGCGGCGAGAGCCAGCGCATCCGCCTGGCGGCGCAGCTGAGCTCCAACCTCCGCGGCGTGCTGTACGTGCTGGATGAGCCGACGATCGGCCTGCATCCGGCCGACAACGCCAAGGTGCTGGACGCGCTGGATGGGCTTGTGGCGCGCGGCAACGGCCTGCTTGTCGTCGAGCACGATGAGGAGACGATCCGCCGCGCCGACCACATCATTGAGCTGGGCCCGGGCGGTGGCAATACCGGCGGGCAGCTGGTGTTCCAAGGCTCGGTGGCGCAGCTGCTGGTGGCCAAGGACTCGCCGACGGGCCAGGCGCTGCGCGATCCGCACACGCGGCGGGTGCGCAAGGAGCCGCGGCCGGCGGCGGAGCAATACATTACGGTGCGCAACGCGCGGCACAACAACCTGCAAAACGTCACGGCGCGCTTTGCCCGCGGCCGGTTCAACGCGGTGACGGGCGTGTCGGGCTCGGGCAAGTCGACGCTTGTGCGCGATTTGCTGGTGCCGGTCGGCAACGCGCTGATCCAGAACGCGCCGTTTGTCGCCGACCTCGACGGCATCGACGGCTTGACCGGCATCGGCCGCATCGTCGAGGTCGACCAGAGCCCGATCGGCCGCACGCCGCGCAGCTGCCCGGCGACGTACATGGCGATTTTTGACGACCTGCGCGCGCTTTTCGCCAACCTGCCCGACGCCAAGGTCCGCGGCCTGACCGCCAACAAGTTCAGCTTCAACACCGCCGGCGGCCGCTGCGAGACCTGCCTCGGCGCTGGCCAAGTGCGCGTAGAGATGAGCTTTTTGCCGACCGTGTTCGTGCCGTGCGAGGCCTGCCAGGGCCGTCGCTACCAAGAGCCAGTGCTGGCGGTGAAGCACAAGGGCGCGACGATGGCGGACGTGCTGGCGATGTCGATGGCGGAGGCGGCCAATCATTTCGCGGCGGTGCGCGCGATCGCCGCGCCGCTGGAGCTGGCGGTGCAGCTGGGGCTGGGCTACCTGACGCTCGGCCAGGGCAGCCACACGCTGTCCGGCGGCGAGGCGCAGCGGCTGAAGCTGATCCTCGAGCTGGCGAAAAAGCGCCGCACGGAGACGCTGTACGTGCTGGACGAGCCGTCGACCGGCCTGCACCTGGAGGACGTGCGCAAGCTGCTGGGCGTGCTGCACGCGCTTGTCGACCGCGGCGACACGCTTGTGGTGATTGAGCACCAGCTGGACATCGTCAAGGAAGCGGACTGGCTTGTGGACCTGGGGCCAGGCGCGGGCGCGGCGGGCGGCACGCTGACGTGGCAGGGCGGCGTGCGGGAGCTGCTGAAGTCGAAGCTGAAATCGCCGACGGCGGTTGCGCTGCGCTGACGGAACCGGGTCAAGCTGCGGGACGGCCGGCGCGGCGTTCGCACCACACTTCCGTGAAGTGCGCGACCAGCAGCGCGACGACGGCGTACCAGACCAACAGCAGCAGCGCGTAGGCGAGCCCGGCGTTGATGGGACCCAGGGCGATCGGCTGCAGCGCTGCGATAATGAACAGATGTTCGGTGACCATGAACGCGCCGTGCCCCACCAGCGCCGGCCATTTGCGGTGAAAAACCAGAAACAGGAAGGACTGGAGGTGGAAGCTGACAAAGGTCAGCTGCGTCATCGGCGCCACCAGCACCATCAGGAAGAACCGCGCCAGACCGCGCGGCTGGCCCTGCGGCGGCGACACCAGCCCGGGCAGGACGCGCAGCAGGAAGCGCGCCTAACGCGACGGCGGAAAATGCACGGGACTCGGCAGAAACGACACCGGCGCCTCCAGTGGCCGAAGCACTCACGCCACGGCCTGGGGAAAACAATCCGCCCGACGCGCCGATCCGCGGCGCGAGCGTGCTCGTATGGGGTGGCGGTGGCGGATCCGGCTAGTCGTGGGCCAGCAGCTGCGCCCATTTCTCGGGGTCGATCGCGCCTTCGTTGTCGCCCTTGGTGTTCTTGCTGGCGGTCGCCTTGATGCGCTCGGCCAGAACCGTCTTCACCGGTGCGCCCTTCTGCTCTTCGGCCTTCTCGACCTCGCGCTGCACCATCGACTTGAGCGCCATGTAGCTGCCCCAGCCCACCTGCCGCGTGCCGTTGACGAAGAAGCCCGGCGTGCCCGTCGCGCCCATCGTCTCGGCCCACTTGGCCTCCTCGGCGATGCGCTCGGCGTTCTTCGGGTCGGCGACGTCCTTTTTCCACTGCTCGACGTTCAGGCCCAGCTCCTTGGCGGCATTCTCCAAGCTGGAGTCATCCAACGCCCCGGTTTCAAACAGCTTGTCGTGGTACTGCCAGAACTTGCCCTGCTTTTTGGCGGCCCACGCCGCGAGCGCCGCCGGCTTGGACCGGCCGTGCATTTCCAGCGCGTTGTTGCGGAAGTAGACCTTGACCTTGCCCGGGAAATCGGCGGCCAGCTGCTTGATCGGGTCCGCCGAACGCTTGCACACCGGGCACTGGAAGTCGCTGAACACATTGACGACGACCGCCGCGTCCTTGGGACCCAGGTACGGGCTGGAGTTGTCCTTGGGCGAGACGCCCAGCTTGGCCACGTCCACGCCTTTGCCCGCGCCTTCGTCGGTCTGGCTGTCCAGGCTGCCGGACGACGGCTTGGGTGCGCTGGGCGCGGGCGACGGGCTCGGCGACGGCGCGACGGCAGCCGCAACGGGCGCTGGCGTCGGCGCAGCAGCAGGCTCCGGCGTCGGCGCAGGCGCGGGTTCCGCCGCAGGCGTCGCAGCCGGCATCACCGGACCATGCGCCTGGGTCTTGGCATCCCAGCTACCCACGACAAAACCGGCCATCGCCACAACGACGGACAAGGCCAAAACGTTGGATTTCTCCATTGCGAAAACTCCTGATGACAAACGCGGCGGCGGGTTCAGTTAGCGATGTCGATGGCCAGCGGCGTCACGGTGTACTGGCCGCTGTAGTAGCTGACAATACCGCGCACGTTGAGCTTCTGGCCGGCGGTGTAATTGGCGGTGCCGGTCTTGCTGGTCACATAATTGCCAAAGCCGGACGAGACGTTGACCGCCTTGTCCGTCGCGGTCTTGCCGACGGCGATGTAGTGGATCTTGCCGTCGGTGCCGAGCACGCCCGGGTCGGCGACGAGGACGTTGGTCAGCGAGATGTAGACGCTCTCGTACGACTCGTTGGTCGCCGCGGGGGCGGCGGCGCCGATGCTGTCGACGTCGATGGTCACGGCGACCGGAATGTCGGTGGCGCCCTGCGGCGTCACGGCGATCGGCTTGACCTCGGTCACGCAGAACGCTTCCGAGACGTCGCCGGTGACGGTGATGACGTCGCCCTGCTTGAGGCTGGTAAGCGGACCGGGCGAAGCCGCGTACAGCTCGATACCCGACCACACGCCGCCGCCCTTGGTCTGCACCCACACGGCATCCGAGGTCTTGCCGCTGGTCTTGGACGTGGTGGTCTGCACCGGCGTCACGACGATGACCTGCGAGAGCGTGATGCCCTTGGCGCCGTCGACAAAGCCGGTGTCATTGGTGCAGCCGGTGGAGTTCGGGTCCTGCTGGATCGCGGCGATCGTGGTGGTGGTGCCCGCGGTGACCGCGTCGGTGCCGCCGCCGGTCGTGTCCTGGCCGGCAACAGCGTCCGTGCCGCCGGTGGTGTCCGCGCCGCTCGTGGTGTCGGAGCCGCTGGCGACGTCCGTGCCCGCGGTGGTGTCCGTGGCCGTGCCGCCACCGCCGCCCGCGCTCGTGTTTGCGCAAGCCGCAGCCAACACGCAGAGCCCTGCCATCACCGTCGACTGCCACTTCATCCAATTCCGCATTGCTTTCTCCGCCGTTCGTCGTTGTGGCTCAGCCCTGAGCCACGAAAGCGCGCATGCTACGGGTAGCCCGTGACCAACGTCAACGTCAGATGCGACAATTGCATTCCCGCCGCGGCGATAGGCGGCAAAAAGCCGCGCTCAGCTTGCCAACAGCACCGCGTCCGCGGCGGCGCGCAGCTGGGCGACGGCCAGGTCGCAGTGCTCGCGCGTCACAATCAGCGGCGGCGTCAGACGCAACACGTTGGTACCGGCCACCGACAGCAGCAGGCCGCGATCGCGCGCCGCTTCCACGACAAGCTTGGGGTCGCCTTTGATGGCCACGCCGCACATCAGCCCGCGGCCGCGGACGTCCAGCGTGTACGGCTGGCCGTCAAACGCCGCGTGCAGCTGCGCCAGCAGGTAGGCGCCGACCTCCGCCGTGTGCGCCACGAGCTTGTCGCGGGCAAAAATCGCCAGCACCGTGCGGCCGGCGCGCATCGCCAGCGCGTTGGCGCCAAAAGTCGTCGCGTGGCTGCCGGCGACAAGCGCGTTGGCGACCGGCTCGCGCGCCAGCACCGCGCCGACTGGGATGCCGCCGCCCAGCGCCTTGGCCAGCCAGACGATGTCCGGCGCGATGCCCTCTTGCTCGAACGCGAAGAAAGTGCCGGTGCGGCCCAGGCCCGTCTGCACTTCATCCAGGCACAGCAACAGGCCGTGCTCATCGCAAAGCTTGCGCAAATCCTTGAAGAATCCTGGCGGCGGCACCGAGACGCCACCCTCGCCCTGCACGACCTCGATGAGCACGGCCCCGACGGTGTCGTCAATCAGCGCGGCGATGCTGGCCAGGTCGCCGAACTGGCCGTAGCGAAAGCCGGGCACCAGCGGCTCAAAACCTTCCTGGTACTTGGGCTGCGCCGTCGCGGTCATCGCCGCGTACGTCCGGCCGTGGAAGCTGCCGTGGACGGTGATGACGCCCGGACGCGGTTTGCCCAGTACTTTCGCGTGGTAGCGCCGGGCCATCTTCACGGTCGCTTCGGTGCCCTCGGCGCCCGAGTTGCAAAAAAAGGCGCGTGCCGGCAAGCCCGTGGCGCGGGTGAATTCGCCGCAGAGCGCCTCCGCCAGCGGCGCGGCGTGGGCGTTATGCCAGTAGTTCGACTGGTGAATCAGCTGCCGCGTCTGCTCCTGCAGCGCCGCCACAAGGTCCGGGTGGTTGTGGCCCAGGCCGTTGACGGCGACGCCCGCCGAGAAGTCCAGCAGCCGGTGGCCCTCCAACGTCACGCCCCACGGCCCCTCGCCGTCGACAAAAACGATCGGCGCGTTGCGGTAATTTGGCGTCAAAAAACGCTCTGCCAGCGCGGCAATCTCCGCCGTCGTGTGGCTGGCCAGCGCGATCGCTGCCCGCGGCGCTGCCGCCTGACCGTTTGCCAAAGTCTCCATGGTCCGTCCCAGCGAGCCGTTTGGCGCCCGCGTCTGCCGCGCGAGAGGATAGCCAAGCCGCAGGGGAAAGGCGAGTTGGCCAGCCCACGGTGCTTTCAACACTTTCTTGACCTGCCGGATGAGCCCGCCTAGCCTTGGCCGTAACGGGCGCAGTGTCGTATTTTGCGACATTGCCGCTTGAAACGGCCTTGGAGACGCTCGCGCATGGCGGTCAAGAACGCAGTCGGCCTCGATATCGGCACCTCGTCGATCAAGGTTGCGCACGTCCAGGAGACCAAGAAAGGCGTCCAGCTGATGGCGTTTGACACCATCATGCTGCCGCCGGACACCATCCGCGACGGCCAGATCCTGAACGCGCCGCAGCTCGTGCAGCGCATCCAGGAGCTGTTCACGCTCAACAAGATCAAGCATCGCCAGGTCGCGGTGTCGCTTTCCGGCCACTCCGTGATCATCAAAAAGATCTCGCTGCCGGAGATGACGCTGGCGGAGCTGGAAGACTCGATCCAGTGGGAAGCTGAGCAGTACATTCCGTTTGATATCAAAGACGTGAACGTCGACTTCCAGATCATCGATCCGCACGCCGGCCAGGCGCAGATGGACGTGCTGCTGGTGGCGGCGAAAAAAGCCGTGATCGAGGAAATGTGCGAGGTCGTGCGCGCCGCGCGGCTGGAGCCGGTGCTCGTGGATGTCGACGCGTTCGCGCTGTACAACGCGTTTGAGCTGAATTTTCCGCTACCTTCCGATCAAACCGTGGCGCTGATCAACGTCGGCGCGTCGACGATCAACATCAACGTTGTCTCGGGCGGCATGACGTCGTTCACGCGCGACATCACGGTGGGCGGGAACTTGCTGACGGAGGAGATCTCCAAGCAGTTCGCGGTGCCGTGGGAGGAAGCGGAACATATGAAAACGACGTCGGAAACGACGTTGTCGATGTCCGGCGTCCTGCGCGAGGTGCAGCGCATCTCCGGCCGGGTGTCGGAGGTGCTGATCGCCGAAATCCAGCGATCGTTGGACTTTTTTGCCGCAACGGCGATCAACGCCGACATCAGCGCCGTGTATCTGTGCGGCGGTGCCGCGCTGCAGTCCGGGCTGATCGAGGGCATGGAACGGCGGCTGGGCACCCACGTGCGGGCGCTGAACCCGTTCAACAACGTGGTCATCGACCCCAAGAAGTTCGACACGGCGCTGCTGCAGCGCATGGCGCCGATCGCCGCAGTGGCGATGGGCTTGGCTTTGCGCAAACCCGATGATCGGTAACGGAGATTCGCGAGCGTGCTGCTGATGATCCGCATCAACCTGCTGGGCAGAAACAAGGGCCAAAAGAGCGGCAAACGCTCTTTTTCCCTGCCGCGCATTCCCAACGTGGGCCTGCTGCTGGCGCTGTTGATCCTGGTGATTGAAGGCGCGGTCGCGTTCCAGTGGTCCCAGCAGGCGGCGGAAGACGCCAACAAGCTGGAAAGCAAGGCGCGCAAGCTCAAAGAGGACGTGGACGACTACACCAAGGTCAAAGCCGAAGCCGACGAGCTGCACCACAAGCTGGAGGACAGCGGCAAGGAAAAGCTGATCTTCGACGAGCTGTTCGCGGAGAAGGTTGGGCCGGCCAACGCCTTGACTTACCTGTCGTTTATTCTCGCGCCGCGCAAAGAAGCTGAGCTGCCGGGCGACGAGCTGAAGCAGATGGAGCTTGCGGGCTGGCGCGTGAACTGGCCAGGTGAGCGGGCGCGCGCCTGGCTGACGGGCGTGCACGAGCGCGAGGGCGAGGTGACCCTTGTCGGCGGCGCGGTGGACCACGGCGATGTGGCGGAAGTGGCGCGTCGTTTGGAATCGAGCGCGTACTTTCGCGAGATGAAGCTGGTGTCGCAAGAGCGCAAGTTTGACGCGACGTTGGGCGTGACCTACATCGAATTCACCATCCGCGGCGACTTGATCTACCTGCTCGAGCCGTACAAAGCCCCCGGTGCCGCGCCTGAAGGCGAAGCGCCGCCTGAAGCCGCCGCTGATGGCGATGCGACGAGCGGCGATGGCAGCGCAAATGGCGACGCGGAAGACGCAACGACGAAGCTGAAGTCGAACTTGCTGCCGACGCCCGATGGTGCCGCCGGCGAAGTGGACGCTGGCGCGAGCGACGTCGACGTCCAAGCGCCTGAAACGCAAGAAGAACGCGACAATGGCCCGGCACCGATCGTGCCCAAACCGGCCGCGCCGCCGCCGGCACCTGCTGCCGAGCGCGCCGCGCCGCCGCCGCTGTTGCAAGAAGCCGTCGAGCCGCCACCGGCCGATCGCGCTGCCGACCCCGGCGACCCGGGCGCGGCCGCCGCCCCCTCACCCACGCCTGCCCCGATGGGCAGCGAAAACCCGTAAGGAGCAGAACGTGGACCAGTTCATGAAGCTGCCACCGGGCCAAAAAGCCGCCGTCCTCGCGGCGATTTTGGCCGTGCTTGGTCTGGGCATGTACTTTTTGCTTGTGGACCCGCAGCTGAGCCGCGCCGCCGCCGCCCGCGCCACGCTGGGCAAGACGGAAAAAGAACTGGCGGAGCTCAAGGCCGCGGCGAGCATGGAAGAGCTCGCCAAGCTGCGCAAACTGAACGACGAGCTGAACGAGAAGAACAAGGAAGCCAAAAAGATGCTGCCGGCTTCCGAGGAAGTGCCGGATTTCATTGACAGTGTCCAAAGCGACGCGGTGCACGTCGGCCTGCAGGTCAAGCGCTTTGAGCGGCTGAAAGAAGAGAACCAGGACATGTATCTGGCCATCCCGATCAAGATGGTCGTGGAAGGAAAGATGAATGATCTCATCCGCTTCATGCGGATCTACGCCGGCAATGACCGGCGCGTGATCCACCTGAAGGAGCTGTCGATCGACCAGCAGCTGCCGGAATCGGACGTCGTCAAGAAGAAGATCGCGGCGACCCGGCCGGAGGGCAAGGGCGAGCGCGGCGCGGTTTCGCCTGAGGAAAAGCTGCTGCAGGCGCTGGACGAGGCCGAATTGGTGTATGAAATGGTGACGGTGCGCGCGACGTTTACGGCGTATGCGTACACCTGGACCGGCAAGCCTGCGCCAGGTGGCGCGGTGGCGACAAAGCTGGCGCACAAGCGCACGTAACCGGAGCGACTGAGGCCCATGTTCCTGAAGCTGTTGGCCAATTTGCGCAAGCTCGACCGGCGCCGCCCCGTGGTGGCACTGGCGCTGTTGGCGTTTTTGGCGGCATGCGGCGGCGAAGCGAAGAAAGAGGCGGAGCCCGAGAAGCCCAAGCCCAAGCACAAGGCGCCCGAGCCCGAGGGCGAAGGCACGGCGGTCGACGGCTGGATCGTGCTGGGCGAGAACCCGAAGTGGAAGCCGATCGACCCGCTGTTCCAGGCCTACGCCAAGCGCGAAGTGACCGGGCTGCACAACCCGATGCGCCCGAATTTGTGGACTTTTGTCGATCGTCCGGTGCCGACCAAGGGCGCCGATGGCGACCCGGGGACGATTGAGCCAGTGCCGGTGCAGATCGAGCAAGGTCCGAACACCAAGTTCAAGCTGCCGATGCTGACCCTTTTCATGCTCGTCTCCGGCGTGGCGCAGCCCAAGGCTGTGCTGCTGGACCCCGACGGCAACCAGGTCGTGGTTGTGCGCGGCGACCACCTTGGCGCGGAAGGTGGCGTTGTCAAAGCGATTACCCAGTACGAACTGCAAGTTTCTGTCCCGGGCGAACCTGACGTCGTCAAGTCGCTCAAGCCGCCGCTGAATCCAGTGGAAGAACTCGACGCCGAGACTCAAGGTGCCGGCAAAAAGCCCGAACTGTGAGCCAGAGGTAGAAAGCCGATGAAGATCACAATGTTGCAAAAATCGACAATGTCGCTGCTCGACCGCAAGTCCGCGCTGGTGCGGGCGATCTGCCAGCTGTTGGTGGTGGCGCTGGCGGTGCCGGCACCGCTGGCGACGGCGTGGGCGACCGAGCCAAGCCGCGCGACGCAGGCGCTGGTGTCGCTGCTGGGCATCGACGTGCAGGAAGCGCCGCAGACAACGGTCATCACGGTGCACGGCAGCACGGTGCCGACGTTTACGACGTATCGCCTGGACAAGCCGCAGCGGCTGATTGTTGACGTCGTCGGCGCCAGCGTGACCGCCAACGAGCCGCGGTTCGTACAAAACGGCGTCGTGCGCTCGGTGGAAGCGGTGCCGTTCAAGCGCGGCGCGGCGAATTTCGGCCGCGTCATCGTCACTTTTGATCAGGACGCGCTGTACCACGTGCGCGCCGAAGGCAACAGCGTCGTCATCGTCGTCGACGGCAGCGATCGCAAGCTGAACCAGGCGCAGACCGAGCAGGTCGCGGCGGCGGAAGAGGCGGCGCGGACGGCGGCGCAGCGCGAGCGCGATCTGGCGGGGGAGCTGCGCAAGTCGCGGCAGCGCGAGGAAGAGGCGCAGGGCGCGCAGCACGACGCGCAAGCGGCGCAGCGGCGGCTGCAGGACGAGCTGGACGCGCTGAAGAAGCAGGCGGGCGACAAGACAGCGCTGGACGCGAAGCAGGCGGAGATCGCGCAGTCGGCAGCGGCGTTGGAAGCGGCCAACCAGCGGTTGAAAGACGAGCAGGACGCGGCGAAGAAGCTACGAGACCAGCTGAACCAGGAACGACAGAGCCTGGCGGCGGTGATTGCGCAGCGGCAGTCGGAAGAGGCGCGGATTGAGCTGCTGCGCCAGAAAATTCAGGAATTGCAGCGGGATACGCAGCGCAAGGACGACGCCCGCATCGCCGGGCTGCAGGCCGAGTTGGAGCGCGCGCGCAAACAGGCGGAGCAGCTGCGGACCGAGGCGCGCGACATCGCCGGCTCGCGGCGGACGGCGCAGGCCGAGGAAGTGGCGCACTTGAAGAAGGTGCTGGCCGGCAAGGACGCGGAGCTGCAGGGCGCGCTGGCGCGGTCGGACGCGGCGTCCAAGGCGCAGGCGGCGCAGCTGAAGCAGGAACTGAACCAGGCGCGCGATGGCCTGAAGCAGACGCAGACGGCGCTGGAGCGCGCGGCCAAGGCCGATGCCGAGCGCGAGCTGGCGGAGCGCAAGTGGCGCGAGGCCGAGCAGCGCGCGGTGCGGGCGGAGCAGGAGCTGGCGGCGCGGACGGTCGAGCTGTCCAAGAGCCGCGCCGAGACCGCGGATCTGGCGCGGCAAAAGCA
>CAIPXZ010000374.1 GCA_903869075.1 uncultured Myxococcales bacterium
CATCGACCGTTTGCCGCGCCGCAGTGGCTGGCGGCTGCGACGTCGCTGAAACGTGCGATGGCGCGACCGTCAACTGCCCGAGCGACACGGTCGCCAACGCCGGCACCGTTTGCCGCGCCGCCGCCGGCGCCTGCGATGCCGCGGAAACCTGCACCGGCGCCAGCAACGCCTGCCCGACCGACGCTTTCCTGAGCGCGGCGACCGTCTGCCGCGTCTCGGCCGGCAGCTGCGACACGCAGGAACTCTGCACTGGCAGCGGCGCGGCGTGCCCGGCCGACACATTCCTGCCGTCCGGCGCCGTCTGTCGCCCCTCCACGGGCATCTGCGATGCGCAAGAAGTGTGCACCGGCAGCGCCGCCGTGTGTCCGGTGGACATCTTTGCGGCGTCCGGAACCGTCTGCCGCGCGGCGTCCGGCGCATGCGACGTCGCTGAGACGTGCACGGGCGGAAGTGGCACGTGCCCGATCGACGCGGTCAAGAGCAGCGGCGCGCCGTGCCGCGTGTCCGCGGGTGTGTGCGACCTCACGGAGACCTGCGACGGCGTCGGCACACTGTGTCCCGCCGACGGCTTCATGCCGGCCACAACCGTTTGCCGCATCGCTACTGCGGGCGGCTGCGACGTCGCCGAGAATTGCACCGGTGCCGGTGCGGCATGTCCGCCGGATGCCTTCAGCGCTTCGGGCACCACTTGCCGCGCATCGACCGGTGTGTGCGACCCGGCCGAGGTCTGCACCGGCAGCGTCGGAACCTGCCCAGCTGACGTGTTCACGGCCGCTGGCACGGTCTGTCGCGGCTCGGCGGGCGTCTGCGACGTGGCCGAAACCTGCACCGGCGCCAGTGGCGCGTGCCCGGCGGACAGCGTGAAGGGCAGCGGGACTATCTGCCGCGCCGCTGCCGGCGTCTGCGACGTCGCCGAAACCTGCGATGGCAGCGGCACTGTGTGCCCCGCGGATGCGTATTTGGCGTCGTCCGTCGTCTGCCGCATCGCCGTCGCTGGCGGCTGCGACGTCGCTGAGAACTGCACCGGTAGCAGCACCACCTGCCCGGCGGACACCGTCGCCACCAGCGGCACGACCTGCCGCGCGGCTGCCGGAGTCTGCGACGTCGCCGAGACGTGCACAGGCCTGAGCAACGCCTGCCCGGTGGACACCTTGGTGTCGTCCGGCACCGTTTGCCGCAACTCGGCGGGCGTATGCGACGTCGCCGAGACCTGCAACGGCGCCAGCAGCGCGTGCCCGACCGACGCCTTCCAGGCGTCTTCCACCGTGTGCCGCGCCGCCGCCGACCTGTGCGACGCTGCGGAGAACTGCACGGGCAGCGGCTCGGCTTGCCCGGCCGACGGCTACGCGGCATCTGGCACCGTTTGCCGCGCCGCCAACCCCGCCAACAGCTGCGACGTCGCGGAGACCTGCAGCGGCGCCGTCATCACCTGCCCCGCCGACGGCTTCAAGGCCAACGGCAGCCTCTGCAGCGACGGCTTGAGCTGCACCGGCATCGCCGGCGCCGACGCCTGCAATTCGTCTGGCAGCTGCGTGGCGGGCGCGACGCAGCCCGCGTACACGCCGTGCACGCACCCGAACGGCGCGACGGACGGCGTGTGCAACGGCGCGGCGACGGCGGGTTCGTGCACGCAGGCGTTCTGGTTTGCCGATGTGGCGAGCACGAGCAGCACCCAAGGCGCCGTGACCCTGTACCGGTCGTTCGCCACCGGCGCCGCGGCCACCACGCCAGGCTCCGTTCTGACGTTCCCGAGCACGCAGTCGGGATCAGCGCCGTACGCGCTGACCTTGGGCGGTGCCTCGTCCAACGGCTCGTTCGAAGGCGGGCTCACGCGCTCACAGGACGGCAAGTACGCGGTCATGGCGGGCTACAACGGCGCGACGAGCTCGTCGACGGCACGCGTCGTCGGCTTGGTCAACGCCAGCGGCACGGGCAACACGTCGAACGCGATCACCTTCCCGGGCGGGTCGACGTCAAGCGCGCGGTCCGCCGCCTCGAAGGACGGCACGCAGTTCTGGTTGGCGACGACTTCGACCGCCAGCTCCGGGGCCAACGGCATCTTCTACGCCCTTGCCAGCGTCTCTGGCACAACGACCGCGTCCGGGTCCGCGACGCAGGTCTACGCCAACGGCTCCACGGCGGGCCTGCGCTGGCTGAACATCTTCTCGGCCATCACGTCGACGGGCCAGCTTTACGGCACGTCGGTGTTCGCCACTTTCTACGACTTTTTCTCGATCGGCACCGGTCTCCCCACCGGCACCGGCGCGACCTTCGCCTCGCTCACGACCAGCTTGACCGGCGCCAGCCCGTATGGCTCGGCGATGGTCCTGCACCCGCGGTTCAGCAACGCGCCGACCATCTACCTCGCCGACGACGGCGCGGGCACCGCGACCGGCAACCGCGGCGTCACGCGCTGGACCTACGGCGTGCCGACGTCCGGTCAGTGGAACAAGAGCCCGATCACGACCGGCAACGCCTACCGCTTCGTCGACAACACGACGAGCGCGACGCCGCTGGACGTCACCGGCGGCGCGTTCGGCGTCGCAGCGTGGTCGGACGGCACCAACGTGGTCCTGTTCATCACGACCGCCGGCGCCACCTACACGCTGCTCGACAGCGGCGCGACGCAAAACGGCTTGGTCTCCGTCGGCACCGTCGCGAGCGGCCACGTCTACCGCGGCGCCACCGTCGCCCCGCACTTGTAGGCGTCACAGCAGCTCGGTAAAGCCTTCCGCTTTCAGCAGGTTGATGTCGCCGATCAGCGGCGCCTTCAGGCACGACCCCGGCTTTTGCGGATCGCACGTCTGCAGCACCGCGTCCAGCGTGCTGATCAGCTGTACGTACGGCACGTCATCGGCCGCCGCCACCATCACGCGGGTCCTGTCGCCCTGCCCCGCGGCCTGCAAGTATTCGCTGAGCGCCGCGCGCAACCTTTGGTGATCATAGCGCTTCCACGTCTCCAGTTGGCCCTTGCAGTTCGCCACGCCGCCCTTGCCGCGGCAGGTCTGGTACGTGCCCAGCGTCGGCAACAGCCGCGCGGTGACGAGATCCGGCCGCGGCGTCGCCAGCTTGTCGGCGTTCCACAGGTTGATGCGGTAGCCGGTCGGCGTAATCGCGACGTTGATTTTGGGCAGCGGCACCGGCGGCGGCTCGGCGACGCTGCGCGGATGCACTTTGGGCAGCACCTGCTCCACGTCGATCTTGGACAGGTGCGTCCACACCGCGGAAACCAGCAGAAAGCAGATCGTGCAAGCCAGCAGATCGATGAAGGGAACCACGTTGAGCGATGCGTCCGCGACGCCGCCTTTGCCTGAAGTATTGCCGGACATGAGCGCCTCCCGTTGCGGCCGAAAAAGGTCGGCCAGGGAGTTGGACGCGCGGCGGCGGCGGGCGATCTAGCGGGTGGCTTGTTGCGGACGCCGGTGCCAAGCCGTCAGTTGCAGGCCAGGGTGTGATGAATGGCGACGGTCGACGTCGGCTGCGGTCGCTACGGCAACATCGGGCAGCCGCCGTTGCAGCCGGCCCCGGTGCACGGCACGGCGCACTTGTCCTGGCAGCCGGGGATGCCGCATGGATAGCAGCAGACAAGGCCGGTCGCGCAGGCGGGGAAGCTGCCGTTGCACGGGTCGCCGACTTGGGCACCGGTGACGGTGGCGTCGTCGGCGGCGTCGGCCTCGCTGGTGTCGGACGCGTCGGTCTCCGGGCCCCAGCCGAGCTCGGGTCCGCCGCAGAATTCCGCGCAGGGCGCGCCGGGACAGCCGGCGACGGGAACGACAGCGCCGGCCGGACAGCCCCAGCCTTTGTCCTCGCACACCATCGCGACCTGCGCGAAACCACCGGTGCAGCAAACCGAAGGCGCGTTGCCGGCGCAGGTGGGACCGCTGTCGGCGCTGTCCGCGGGCGCGTCGGTCAGCCCGGCGTCGCTGGTCGTCTGGACGTCAAGCGTGGCGCCCGCGCCGGCGGCATTGCCGCAGCCAGGGATGCAAACCACTGCCAAAATCCATACTTTCCGCATTCCGCACCTCAGCTGCGCTACCCGGCAGTGTCGGCGTCACGGGCACGCACGTCAATGTCTGGCCCGCCGCGTGTCCGTTTCACTTCACATGCACCCAAACCGGCCAGCGATGCACCGTGCCGTCGTCACTTGTCGACTGCAGCAAGATCCCGTAGCCGCCCCACTGGCTCACGTCCGGGGAATCTACTGCCGTTATCGTTACTTGCACGACATCGCCGGCGTGGACGCGCAGGCTGTCCTGGCCGTTGAACGCCACCTCGACCGCCGAGCTGCCGGTGTAGAAGCTCCACAAGTCGAAGAAGTCCAGCGTCCAGCCTTGCGCCATCGCGCCGTCCGCCAGCGCGAACGCGAAGAACGACTTGCTCTGGTTCAGCCCGACCGACTCGTACGACCGGCCCTTCGCTGGCACGACGTTGAAGTACGGACCCGGCGACGGCACGCACGGATCATGGCCGCCTTGCACCGAGACGTTCGACCACGATCGCTGCACGGCGAACTCGCCCATCGCCACGCGGTCGGTCTGCGCGCCGGTGAAGTCGACGCACAGATCCGCCACTTCCCCACCGCCCAGCTGCGCGCGGAGCCAGGTCTGCGTGTCGTTGTTGTAGGGCGTCAGCGCGTAGCCGGTGGCTTGGCCGTTGGGTTGGCTCGTCGCGATCGACCACGGATCCGTCGCCGCTTCGACGATCTCATGGCTCGCCGCGACCGTGATGGCGTCCAGATTGCCGCCCGCGCAGTCGGGCATGATCGCGTATGCGGCGCGCGTCGCGCCCACCATCAGCGCGTGGTGATAGGCATTAAAGGTCTGGCAGCTCTGCGTGTGCACGCCGTCGGCCACCATCGCCACGCCCACGCCGGCGGGAAAATACAGGAGGTACATCGTCTCCGTGGCCGGATCCGGCAGCTGGTGCGCGGCGATCGCGTCCAGCAGCAGCGGTTGCAGGTTGCCAGCGCCATCGTTCACCGAGTCCAGATACTGGGACTCCGGCGCAAACGGCAGCACGAACGCGCCACCATCGCTGCCCGCGCCGATGCAGGACGAGGGATCGTCCGGCGCATCGCAATACCCCGCCGTAACCGCCTGCCACCACGGCGAATGGATGATTTCCGCGGCGAATTGCCCGAGCTTGGCCGCGTGCGGATCGCCGGCAAACGTCACCGTCACGAGGCGCGGGTGGTGCAGGACGCCGCCGTGGGCATTGCCGACCACCGGCAACATTGCGTGCGTGATGCCGTCCGGCAAGCTGACGTCCAACGGCGCCGCGTCGGGCTGGATGTCGGCTTTGATGTGCGCGTCGTGCGGCGCGGCGTCGGCGGTGTCGTGCGGCAGCATCGCGTCCAGCTGCAGCGTCGCCAGCGCTTGCCCGGCATCCGGCAGCGCCGCGCCCGGGCCAACGGCCAGGTCCGGCACGCACGCGGTCGTCAGCGCCAACAGGAGACCCGCCGTCTGTGTCCACGCCAACCGCTGCACCCGCCGCCTCGTTTCACGCCCGCCGGCAGTCTGGGCGCGCGACCACGGGGCGTCAATCGCCGCGGATTGCGCCGCCACTGAAAGCGCCCTAGGCTCACGCCATGCATCGCCTGATCTTTGCCTGCGCCCTCGCCGTTGTCTTCACCGCCGGGCTGGCGCGCGGCCAAGCGCCCGTACCGACGTTCGCACAAGGCCTGCTGGGCCTGACAATGCAGCGCGTCGACGGCGGTTTTGCGGTCAGTGCGCTGGTGCCGTGCAGTCCGGCGCAGAGCGCGGGCTTGAAGCGCGGCGACGTCATCACCGCCGTCGACGGTCAGGCGTGCGGCAACGACGTCGCCTGGGACGCTGTGGAAAAACACTTCGCCGGACTGCCAGGCAGCCTCTGTCGGCTCAGCGTCAAGCGCGGCGCGACGCAGCTTGTGCTGGCGATTCCCCGGGCGCGGCGACGGCAGCTGTACCCGCCGCAAGCGCAGGCGGTTGTGTGGACGGAACGCCGCGAATTCTGGACGGTAGCTGACCGGCAGTGGCTGCAGCTGGGTGAGTTCGCGGTGCAAGACGGCAAGCTCCACGCCCGGCTGCTGACGCTGCGCGCCCTGGGCGACACGCCGACGGAGCAGCACTTGGCGCAGCCGCTGGCGGGCGATGTGACGGCGCTGACCGTCGGCGCGTGCGTCCTGCGCGTGCTCGGCCGGATCCTCTACCAGAAGCCGCTGAACGGCAGCTGCGTGATCCAATGGCCGTTCGTGTTTTCACCGGGATAGCGGCGGCGCGGCGGGCCAGGTCACTCGTTCGAATGCGGCGGCAGCGGCCCGGGCTGCCACTTCACCGTCGTCAGCCACGGAAACGCGCGCATCAGGCGCATCTTGGCAGCCGAGTACTGGTCCACGCGCTCCAGCCGCAGATCGTTCTTGCTCGTCACTTTTTCCACCGGCGCGAACTGCAGCGTCCCCGGATAGTTGACCTGCCCCGCCGCGACGGCCATGCAGATCTGCGCGTCGTCCACGCCGCCGCCGCCGGCAAACGCGATGCGCGTGATGCACCACTTGCCCGCCTCGAGCAGGAGCAGCTGCACGTCGCCGTCCTCACGCCACGGCCCCGCGGTATGGCACTGGCCGGTCTCCCGCGCGGCGCAAATCTCCACGCTCTCGACCCGCGGCGTCGCGTTCAGGGCGAGCGCCAGCCAGGCGTCATCGAGCTGCATCTCCGGCGCGGGACCGGGCTTCATTTGGCCATAGCCGCCACAGGCGCTGAGCGCGAGGACCAAGACGAGGCTGAGGGAGCGAGGCATGCGCAACTCCGGCGGGTCTGGGGCGAAAACGCCACGAGAGGCCAGAAGTGTGCCGGGTCTGGGCGAGGCGTCAAGGGTCAGGGCGGTCGCAAGCTCGACCTCGTGCACCCGGGACTGAAGTCCCGGGCTATTGTTCGAGATGTCCGCCGGAAGGCGGACTCGGCCAAGCCCAGAATCCCGCAGGGATTTCTTGAACCATAGCCGCGGACTTTAGTCCGGG
>CAIPXZ010000375.1 GCA_903869075.1 uncultured Myxococcales bacterium
GCGGTTCTGAGCGCAACGCCAACCAGCGAGGAAACATCATGAAGTTCTCCGATTTTTCGATCCTGTCTGTCCTTTCGCGGCTGTGTGCGGCCAGCGTACTCGTTCTCCTCTCCGCCTGCGCTGGCGGCAATGAAGGCGAGCGCTGCAACCCGAACGTGCCTGCCAGCGACAGTGAGTGCAACCCCGGCCTGACCTGCCAGCAGCCGCTGCCGTGCGTGGAAAACTACTGCTGTCCGGCGAAGCTCAGCGCCAGCAGCGACCCGCACTGCAACGGTACGGCGTGCACCGCTGCCAGCCAAACCGACGTCAGCGGCGACGCCACGCTAACCGACGCCTCGGGCGACTGATCGCGCAAGGCGCAGTGCGACGCCCGCCTAGCGCTTGGTCGATCGCACCTTGGTGCCGTCCTCGCAGTTGCTGCGCGCCACCTGCGTGCCGACCATGTGCATCTCCTTGAGCGCGTATTCCTCCACAAAATGGCTGAGTTGCTCGCGCGCCTCCGTCAGCCGGGCGATGTGCCGAGCGATCTCTGGATCCGCGCGGCCCATGTTCGCGACCTGGGCGATCGCCTCGTCGAGCCGCCGCCGCACCGCGTCGAATTCGCCGCGCCGGTTGCGCTCCAGTACGCCCAGCAGCGCTCGCGCCGCCACGACCGCCGCTGCCGGCCGCAGCACCGCCATGTCGCGCGGCTGCTCGTCGTTGGCGCGGTGGTTGCCCAGCTTCCAGCTCACCAGCTGCAGCGGCAGCTCCAACGGCCCCTCGGCGTCGGCAGCGCGCACTTCCACCGACGGCGGATCGCCGTCGCTCGTCCGCGGCAGCAGCGCCGTGGCGATCAGGTCGACGGTCTGGTCACTGACCAGGTCGCCCAGCTCCACGCGCAGGTGCGTGCCGGTCCAGATCGCCGGGTAATCGCTCAGCAATTCCAGGCGCACGCCGTCGGACGGCCACAGCTCGACGACGATGCCGCGCGCCACGACGTCCATCGCGTCGCTGATCTCGGTCGCCAAAATCGCGCCCAGCTGCGCGGCTTTTTGCACATAGTAGAACTGCCCGCCGCCGGCCTTGGACATCGCCGCGAGCAGCTCTTCGTTGAAGTCCTCGCCGATCCCCAGCGCCGTGGTCGCCACGCCGTGGGCGCGCCGCCGCTTGGCCGCCTCGCTCAGCTCCAGCACCGAGCTGGGGCCGTGGTTGGCCTGGCCGTCCGTCACCACGATGCAGCGGCCGATCGCCTCGGTTCGCCGCACCCGCGTCAGCTCGGCACACGCCGTGTCCCAGCCGGCATACAGCGCGGTCGAGCCGCGCGCGTCGATGCCGTCCAGCGCCCGCTGCGCCAGCACCAACGTCTCCGGGTTGACCGCCGCCGCGGGCGCGACGACGTCCACGCGGTCATCAAAAACCGTCACCGCAAAATGGTCGCCCGGGTGCAGCTGCTGGAGCGCGGCGATGACCGCCTGCCGCGCCAGCCGCAGCTTCTCGCCGCCCATCGACCCCGACCGATCCAGCGCGAACGCCACCTGCACAGGCTGCCGCGCGCGCTCGGCCACGACCGCCCGCGCCTGCACCGTCAGCTGCAAGTACCGCAGGCTGCGGGCGCCGGCACGGCCCAGCGCCCGGTCCGTCGCCACGCCCAGCCGCGCCAAGCCCGATTCCACCGCATCCGCCTCGTGATCCACCTGGCTCATGACCTACCTCCCTGCTTTGTAGTTCGCATCGCTGTTCAACTTCTGCGCAAAATCCAGCAGCCGCTGGACCCGCCGGTTCGTCGCCACGCCGAGCGGCCGCCGCAGGTGCAGCTCCACGCCCGGCTCCAGCACAACGCGCTCCCACTGCGACCGCGCCAGACCTTCCTCCGGCCGCGGCGCACCCGGCGGCTCCGGCGCAGCTGCGGCCAGCGGCGGCGGCGTCGCGGTGACGCGCGTCAGCTCCGCCAGCGGTGTCGCCTCCAGCAGCGCGCGGATCTTGGACAGCTGCATGCCCTCGGCCTGCATCTGGCGGATGAAGCGCAGGCGCTCGATGTGCTCGCCGGGATAGCGCGCCGCCGGACCCGCGCCCACGGGCGGCGTCAGCAGACCATTCAGGATGTAAAATCGCACAGTTCGCCGGTTCTCGCTGGTGGCGTCGCACAGCTCATCGAGGGTCAGCGCGGTCTGGGAATTCGCAGGATTCATGGCGCGGCTCAGCTTCCAGTCACGACACAAGCGGTGTCGCGACCACAATCTTGACAGTCGCCATGTCAACTGTCAAGACAAGTTTCACCGCTGGCAAGCCCGCGGCGGTGGCTACTTGGTCTTGACCGGCGGCGCGACGGCGGGCGGCGGCGCGCTCTCCGGCGGCTTTTCCACAACCTTGGCGCTCGTGAACACGAACTGCACCCGGCGGTTGCGCTGCTTGTTCAGCGGCGTGTCGTTGGGCGCGACCGGCCGCGTCTCACCATAGCCAATGGATTTCAAGCGGTTGCGATCCACGCCCTTCTTCGCCAGGTACTCGACAACCGCCGCGGCGCGCGCCGTCGACAACGTCAGGTTGGCCTGATCATCGCCGTCGGAGTCCGTGTGCCCCTGCACCTCCACGCCTGTCAACTCCGCGTGGGCCTTGAGGATATCCGCCACAACGTCCAGCACCGGGTAGCTCTCCGGACGGATGACCGCTTTGGCGGTGGCGAACTCGACGCGCTCGTAAATGACGATCTCGTCGCCGGTGGCGATCGCCAGGCACTTGTCCGTCGGGTCATCCGGGCACTTGTCCTGCGCATCCGGGATGCCGTCGCCGTCGCGATCCGGCAGCGTGTCCGGGCAGCCGTCCTCGTCCTGGTAGCCGTTACGCGTCTCCGGCTCGTTCGGGCACTTGTCGTCCCTGTCGAGGATGCCGTCGCCGTCGTTGTCCGGGTCCGGGCAGCCGTCCTCGTCCTGAAAGCCGTCCTTGTCCTCCGGCGCCAGCGGGCACTTGTCGTCCGGGTCCAGCAAGCCGTCGCCGTCGGTGTCCAGCACCGCCACGTCCTCGGCAAACGGCGTGTGCGGCGCGTACGCCGCCTGCAGCACAACGCGAAACGTCGGCGTGCCGATCGCGCTGGTCAAGCCCGGACCCGCCGCCACGGAAACGTCCCACGGGTTCAGGTCCGCGCGCACGCCCGCCAGCAGCTCCATCGGCGTGTTGTTGGCGTCGTAGAGCCGCTGCGTCGCGTCCAGTGCGTTGATTTGCTTGGCTGTTTGCAGCGCGCCAAACAGCGTCGCCTGCCAGTCCACCGGCCCGGCGATCGGCCCGCGGCCGAACACGCCCCAGGAAAACGCGTCGTCGTTGATGACGTTGAACACCTGAGACCGCGGCCGCAGCATCCAGCCTACGTTGGCGCCAACCAGCCAGCGCTTGTGCCGCCAGTCGCCGACGATGCGCGGCTCGACGCGCACCGCGCCTTCACTCTGGAACGCAGTCGCGTCGCCGGTCGGCAGCCACGCGGTCAGCCGCACGCCCAGGCCAAAACCGTCGCGTTTCGCGGGCTTCCAGCCCAGCAGCGCCGTCAAATCGGCGCCGACCGCCACGCGAATATCACCCAGCCGCGACGCCTCCAACTCCGCCATGCTGCGCCCGCCGATCGTCGCCCCCGGCGTGCCCAGCGTCGCGACAAAAGGGATCGCGGCGTCCACCTCCAGCCACTCCAGGATGCCCAGCCGCGCCAGCGCCTCCAGCCGCAGCGCTCCCGGCACCACCGCCGCGGCAGGCCGCGGGTCGCCCGCCAGCACCGGCACCAAGCGCAGCGGCTCCTGCGCGTAGTGCGTCGCCAGCCCCGCGCCCCACTGCCACGGCCCCGGCGTCGCGCTCTGCCATTGGTTCAGCACGCCGCTGCCCACCGGCACCGCGGCAAACTGCTCCACGTCCAGGTTGCCCGTCGCCGCAAACGCCGGCGTCGCCACCGCCAACAGCACCACCGCCAGCAGCGCGCCGCGCCGCAGCCGCCGCGCCAGCAACACCGCCACCGCCAGCAGCGCCAGCCAGAGCGGGTGCGCCGAGCGACCGACGGGCGCCGCCGTGCAGCCGCCGCGCAACGTCATGCCGCTGGCAGAGACCTCGGAGAGCTCGCTGCCGTCGTTGTTGTCGCACGCGTCGCCGATGCCGTCGTGGTCGGAGTCCGTCTGCGCGGCGTTCGCCGTGTACGGGCAGTTGTCGGTGGCGTCCGGTACGCCGTCGTGGTCGGCGTCGCTGCCAGGCTTGGGCACGTCGTCGGCCGGGTTGTTCGGATCCTTCTCGCCGGGGTCAATTTTGCCATTGTGATTGGCATCTTCCGCACCGTCCGGCACCGTCCCGCCGTCGGTGTCGGCCTTGAGCGGGTTCGTCTTTGTCGTCGGATCGGCGTCGGCCACGAACAGCCCGGCTGTGCCGGCAAACTGCACGCCGTGCGCGCTCGTTCCCGCCGGAACGCCAACCGTTACGCCCACCTCCAGGCCATCGCCCAGGCCGTCACCGTCGGTGTCGGGGTTGAGCGGATCGGTGGCGCCGAAGCCGGCCAGCGGTCCAGCCGCGCCCACTTCATCGCCATCGCGCAAGCCGTCGTCGTCCGAGTCCGCGTCCAGCGGGTTGCTGTCCTTGCCCGCGTCAAACGCCTGCGGATCGCCCGCCGCCAGCTCCTGGCCGTCGCTCAAGCCGTCGCCGTCCGTGTCGTTGGCCAGCGGGTCGGTGCCCAGCTGCACTTCCTTGCCGTCGCCCAGGCCGTCGCCGTCCGTGTCGAACTTGTGCGGATCCGTGCCGCGCTTGACCTCGTCGGCGTCCAGCAAGCCGTCGCCATCGCTGTCGGTCACGCTGGCCAGGTCGTCAGCGCCGTTGTTCGGGTCGGTCTCATTGCCGTCGATGCGGCCGTTGTGGTTGGCGTCCTCCACGCCGTCCGGCACCGTGCCCTTGTCGGTGTCCGCCAGCGTCGGGTTCGTCGTCGTCGTCGGGTCCGTGTCCGGCAGCAGCCCCGGCGCGGTGCCAAGAATCGCCACGCCGTGCACATTCACGCCGCTCGGCACGCCGTCGACAACGCCCACTTCCAGGCCATCCCACAGCCCGTCGCCGTCGGTGTCGCGCAGCAGCGGGTCGGTCGCGGCGTACTTGGCCACAAGGCCCTTGGCCAGCACTTCGTCGCCGTCCGCCAAGCCGTCGTCATCGCTGTCGGCGTCCAGCGGATTTGTCTCTTTGCCCGGCTCGTACGCCTCGGTATCGCCACCGGCAATCTCCACCGCGTCGCTCAGCAAGTCGCCGTCGGTGTCGGTCAGCAGCGGATCGGTGCCCAGCTTGAGCACTTCCAGGCCGTCGCTCAGGCCGTCGCCGTCGCTGTCGGCGCGCGTCGGGTCGGTGCCGAGCTTGACCTCCTGCAGGTCCGTCAGGCCGTCGCCGTCGCTGTCCAGCGGCTTGCAGAGCTTGCCGTCGCCGGCGTAGCCGAACTGGCACGTGCAGGTAAAGCTGCCGAATGTGTTGCTGCAGTCCGCGGCCAGGTCGCAGCCGCCGTTGTTGGTGGCGCATTCGTTGACGTCGCTGCAGCTCTGGCCATCACCGCTAAAGCCGGGCTCGCAGCCGCAGGTCACCGTCGCCGCGCCGGGCAGGCATGTCGCGTAGACGTTGCAGCCGCCATTGTTGGTGGCGCACAAGTCGTCCTGGGTGCACTGGAAGCCGTCGCCGGACCAGCCGGGCTTGCAGACGCAGGCGTAGCTGCCGGCGGTGTTGCTGCAGTCCGCGGCGAGGTCGCAACCGGCGCTCGACGGCGTCGCGCACTCGTTGATGTCCACGCAGCCGGTGCTGCCGTTGCCGCTGTAGCCCGCCGGGCAGACGCCGCAGGTGAAGCTGCCGGGCGTGTTGCTGCAGGTCGTCAGCGGGTCGCAGCCGCCGTGGTTGGCGGCGCATTCGTCGATGTCCACGCAGCCGCTGCTGCCCGTGCCGGCAAAGCCTGCGGGACACGCGCCGCAGCTGAAGCTGCCCGCGGTGTTGCTGCACGCGGTGGCGAGGTCGCAGCCGCCGTTGTTGGTGGCGCACTCGTTGATGTCCACGCAGCCGGTCGCGCCGCCGCCGCTGTAGCCCGCCGGGCACGCGCCGCACGTGTAGCTGCCGGCGGTGTTGGAGCACGCCGTCGCCAGGTCACAGCCGCCATTGTTGGTGGCGCATTCGTTGACGTCGACGCAGCCGCCCGCGCCGCTGCCGGTGAAGCCGCTGGGGCACGCGCCGCAGACAAAGCTACCGGTCGTGTTGATGCAGGCGGTCAGCGGGTCGCAGCCGCCGTTGGCTGTGGCGCATTCGTTGACGTCGACGCAGCCCGCGCTGCCGCTGCCGGTGTAGCCGGCGGGGCACGCGCCGCAGCTGTAGCCGCCGGCGGTGTTGGAGCACGCCGTCGCCAGATCGCAGCCGCCGTTGGCTGTCAGGCACTCGTTGACGTCAAAGCAGCCGGTCGCGCCGCTGCCCTGGTAGCCCGCCGGGCAGGCGCCGCAGCTGAACGTGCCGGGGCTGTTGCTGCACGCGGTCAGCGGGTCGCAGCCGCCGTTGGCCGTGGCGCACTCGTTCAGGTCCACGCAGCCGGTTGTGCCGCCGCCGACGTAGCCCGCCGGACAGATGCCGCACGTGAAGCCGCCGTCGGTGTTGCTGCACTTGGTCAGCGCGTCGCAGCCGCCGTTGGCGGTGGCGCACTCGTTGATGTCCACGCAGCTTGTGTCGCCGCTGCCGCTGTAGCCGTTGGGGCAGGCGCCGCAGAGGTGGCCGCCGACGGTGTTGAGGCACGCCGTCAGCGGGTCGCAGCCGCCGTTGTTGGTCAGGCACTCGTTGATGTCCGAGCACACCGTGTCGCCGCTGCCGCTGTAGCCCGCCGGGCACGCGCCGCACGTGCGCGCGCCGGGCGTGTTGGTGCAGACGGTGAGCGGGTCGCAGCCGCCGTTGCCGGTCAGGCATTCGTCGATGTCGCTGCACTGCCAGCCGTTGCCGCTGTAGCCGGGCTTGCAGCTGCAGCTGTAGCTGCCGATTGTGTTGCTGCAGTCGGCGGCGAGGTCGCAGCCGCCGTTGGCCGTCGCGCATTCGTTGACGTCGGTGCAGAACTGGCCGTCACCCTGGTAGCCCGGCTTGCAGGTGCAGGTAAAGCTGCCGGCGGTGTTGCTGCAGTCCGCGGCGAGGTCGCAGCCGCCGTTGGCGGTCGCGCACTCGTTGATGTCCACGCAGCTTGTGTCGCCGGTGCCGCTGTAGCCGGCTGGGCAGGCGCCGCAGCTGAAGCCGCCGGGCGTGTTGGCGCAGCCAGCCAGCGGGTCGCAGCCGCCGTTGTTGGTGGCGCATTCGTTGACGTCGGTGCAGGTAAAGCCGTCGCCGCTGTAGCCGGGCTTGCAATTGCAGCCAAAGCCGCCGACGACGTTTGTACACGCCGCCGCCAGGTCGCAGCCGCCGTTGTTGGTCAAGCATTCGTTGACGTCGACGCAGCCGGTGCTGCCGGTGCCGCTGTAGCCCGTCGGGCAGGCGCCGCAGCTGAAGCTGCCGGGCGTGTTGCTGCAGCTTGTCAGGCCGTCGCAGCCGCCGTTGTTGGTGGCGCATTCGTTGACGTCAAAGCAGCCCGCGGCGCCGGTGCCGAGGTAGCCGCTCGGGCACGCGCCGCAGCTGTGGCTACCGGGCGAGTTGCTGCAGGTCGTCAGCAAGTCGCAGCCGCCGTTGTCGATTTGGCACTCGTCGATGTCCGTGCAGCCGATGGCGCCGCTGCCGCTGTAGCCAGCCGGGCACGCGCCGCAGCTGAAGCCGCCGGGGCTGTTTGTGCAGGTCGTCAGCGCGTCGCAGCCGCCGTTGGCGGTGGCGCATTCGTCGATGTCCACGCACGCCGTCGCGCCGCTGCCGCTGTAGCCCGCCGGGCAGTCGCCGCACTGCCGGCTGCCGGGCGTGTTGACGCAGCTGACGAGCGCGTCGCAGCCGCCGTGGTTCGTCGCGCACTCGTTGATGTCGACGCAGCCGCTCGCGCCATCGCCGGTGTAGCCCGCCGGGCACGTGCCGCAGGTGAAGCTGCCGGCGGTGTTTGTGCAGTCGGTCATCAAGTCGCAGCCGCCGTTGTTGGTGGCGCACTCGTTGATGTCCACGCAGCCGCTGGCGCCGCTGCCGGCGTAGCCGCTGGGGCACGCGCCGCAGCTGTGGCTGCCGGGCGTGTTGCTGCAGGTCGTCAGCGCGTCGCAGCCGCCGTTGGCGGTCAGGCATTCGTTGATGTCGACGCAGCCGCTCGAGCCGCCGCCGGTGTAGCCGACCGGGCACCCGCCGCAGGTGAAGCCGCCGGGCGTGTTGGCGCAGACGACGAGCGCGTCGCAGCCGCCGTTGTTGGTGGCGCACTCGTTGATGTCGACGCACGCGGTGGCGCCGGTGCCGCTGTAGCCGCTGGGGCACGCGCCGCAGCTGAAGGTCCCGGGCGCGTTGAGGCAGGTGGCGAGCGCGTCGCAGCCGCCGTGGTTTGTCGCGCATTCGTCGATGTCCGTGCAGCCCGCCGCGCCGCTACCGGTGTAGCCGACCGGGCAGGCGCCGCAGCTGAAGCTGCCGGGCGTGTTGGTGCACACCGTCAGCGCGTCGCAGCCGCCGTTGGCGGTGGCGCACTCGTCGATGTCAAAACAGCCGCCGCTGCCGTCGCCGCTGTAGCCGCTGGGGCAGGCGCCGCAGTGGAAGCTGCCGGCGGTGTTTGTGCAGACGGTCAGCGGGTCGCAGCCGCCGTTGCTGGTTGCGCACTCGTTGACGTCGGCGCAGCCGCTGTCGCCGCTGCCGCTGTAGCCCGCCGGGCAGGCGCCGCAGCTGAAGCCGCCGGGCGTGTTGCTGCAGACGGTCAGCGCGTCGCAGCCGCCGTTGGCGGTGGCGCATTCGTTGATGTCCACACAGCTCGTCGCGCCGCTGCCGCTGTAGCCGCCGGGGCAGTCGCCGCACTGCCGCGCGCCGGGCGTGTTGATGCACGCGGCGAGCGGGTCGCAGCCGCCGTTGGCGGTCAGGCATTCGTTGA
>CAIPXZ010000376.1 GCA_903869075.1 uncultured Myxococcales bacterium
CCAGCCCGACGGCGACCGCTGTGACAAGCATCAGCAGCAGCGACACGACCGCCGCCAGCAGCGGCTGGCTGTCCAGCGGCACCGGGTTCAGCAGCGCCGCCAGCACGCCGGCGTACAGGGTCAGCTTCAGCCCCGCGGCGTACTGCAGCATCGCCAGGTCCGGACCGCTGTGGTCGAGGATCATGACCTCGTGGATCATCGTCAGCTCGAGGTGCGTCGTCGGGTCGTCGACGGGCAGCCGCGCGCACTCGATTTGCAGCAGCAGGAACAGCGCCACCGCACACAGCGGCGCCACGAGGAACGCCTGCCAGCCATGCGGCCGCATCAGCTCGGCAAAAGTGCCGTGGCCGCTGCCCAGCGCCAGCGTGCCCAGCACGATGAACAGCGCCGGCTCGGCAAAAACCGTGAACGTCGCCTCGCGCGCCGCGCCCATACCCTCGAACGGGCTGCCGGTGTCCAGCGCCCCGAGCGTCATGAACATGCGGCCAAGGCCCATGACGTAGGCAAAAGCCACGAAATCGTTTGGAAATGGCACCAAGCCGCCGCCGGGCAGCATCGGCGCCAGCGTCGCCGCAACAAGCGTCGTCGCCAGCACGACCAACGGCGCGAGGCGAAACACGAGCGTCGTCACCTCGCTGTACACCGGCTGTTTGGCCAGCAACCGCCGCACGTCCCACAGCGGCTGCAGGAACGGCGCGCCGCGACGGCCGCCCCACCACGCCTTGACGCGGTTGATGACGCCCGGCAGCAGAAACGGCAGCAGGCCGAGGCCAAGCAGGTGCAGCAGCAGCGACGCGAGCTTCACAGCCGACCTCCCGTGCTCGCCAGCACCAGCGCCACAGTCGCCACGAGCACGAACAGCCCGAGCGCAAAGGCGATCCGCGGCGTCGCCGGCGCGCGCTCCGCCAGCAGCCCCAGCGTCGCCTCGCCGGTGTCCAGCACCTCGAACATGCGGTCCTCGACGGCATCCGGCGTGTGCGTGCGCAGGTGCGCCTCATCCGGGAACGGGCCGTGCGGCATGTGCCGGTCCAGCTTTGTCGGCAGCAACGTCTTGTAATAGCTGGCCAAATGCCCGGAAAACGACGCGCCCGTATACTGCGCCCGCGGCAGCGGTTGGTTGTAGCCGCAGCCCCAAGTCCGGTGCGCGGGCGCCGGCGCCGGCAACGCCCACTTGCGCACCGCCGCCAGCACGCCGACGAGCAACAGCACAACCGCGCTCACCGTCACCACCGGCAGCAGCAGCGCCAGCGGCACCGCCAGCACGCGCGCCACGTCCACGCCGGTGTGGCTCAGCGCCACGAACTGCCCGACCGGCACGGCAATCAACGCCAACCCCACCTGCGGCACGAGGCCAAACAGGAACAGCGCGGCGCCGAGAACATACAACGCGCTGCGCATCGCCAAGCCCGGATCGGCGGCGCCGTGGAGGTGCGGGTCGCGCGGCGTGCCCAGGAAAGTCAGGCCAAACGCACGCGTCATCGCGAACGCCGAGACCGCGCCGACAAACGCCAGCACCGTCGCCGCCAGCACGAGCAGTCCGCGGGCCTGGCCGCCCAGCACGGAGTCCTCGAACAGCGCGCTGTACAACAGGAATTCGCTGACGAAGCCGTTCAGCGGCGGCAGCGCGGCGATGGCGATGCCGCCGACCAAGAACGCCACCGCCGTGTGCGGCATGCGCCGCGCCAGGCCGCCCAAACGCTCGATGTCAACGGAGTGCGTCGCGCTGTAAACCGCGCCGGCAGCGTAGAAAAGCAGGCACTTGAACGCGGCGTGGTGGACGACGTGCAGCAGCCCGCCGGCAAAACCCAGCACCACGAGCACCGGGTTGTGCCAGGTCAGCCCGAGGTAGCCGAGGCCAAAACCGAGGCAGGCGATACCGACATTTTCCGTCGAGCTGTAGCCGAGCAGCCGCTTGAGGTCGCGCTGCACCGTCGTGTACATGACACCGGTCACGGCCGACAACAGCCCGAAAGCAATCAGGAACCAGCCCATCCACTCGTCCGGCGTCGCCAGCAGCAGCGTGAACCGCAGCAGACCGTACAGCCCGGCTTTGTGGATGACGCCGGACATCAGCGCGGACACGTGCGCGGGCGCGGCGGCGTGCGCGCGCGGCAGCCAGGTGTGCATCGGAAAAAACGCCGACTTGAGGCCGAAGGACGCGACGAGCAACAGAAAAGTCACATTGCGCGTCGTCCCCGGATTGCGCAGGAACACGCCAAACTGGCTGAAATCAAAGGAGTGCGTCTGACTGAAGAGCACAAGGAACGCGGTGATCAGAAACAGCAAGCCGAGGTGCGTCGACACGAGGTAGTTGAAGCCGGCGAAGCGCACGCGCTGGTTGCGGTAATCCCAAATCACCAGCAGCCACGCCGCCAACGCGGCGATCTCCCAGCCGAGCAGGAAAACCATGGCGTTTTCAACGGAATAGATGATGAGGTACGACAGCGACACGAAGTTGAGCAGCGCGTAGTGCACGCCGATGTTGCGGTCGGACTCGAAGTACGGCTGCAGGTAGCCGTGGGCGTAGACCGCGCCCAGCAGCGTCAGCGGCAGCGAAAACGCCAAGAACAGCGCGCCCAGGCCGTCAATGCGCAGCAGGATCAGGTCGACCGGATAGGACCACGTCAGCTGCGCGGCGATCGCCGGCTGGTGGCCGAGCACCGGCACCACCGCGACGAGCACCAGCAGCGTCGCGACGAGCTGCGAGGCGATGCCGATGGCCGCCCGCTTGCGGTTGCCCGGCACCACGATGCACAGGAACGCACCGAGCAACAGACTGATAGTCGCGAAGTGCAGCAACGGCATGGGCGCCTGGAGGGTGTTGGACGCGGGCGGGCGGCGAGGCGGCCGCAGGCTCGCGGTCCGAACGTAGTACCCAGCGCCGGGGACGTCAATGGTGCGGGCCGACGGCTACGGCAGCTGCCCGCGCGCCACGAGCGCCTCCAGCCACGACTGCCGCACGGTGTCCTCCGCCACGACGACCGCCGTCGCCGCATCGCGCGCCCGCCGTTCCGCGTCCACGACCTCCAGGTTCGTCGTCGCCCCCGCCTGCCACGCCAGCTGCGCCAGCCGCAGGCCCTCGCTCGCCCAGTTCAGCACGTCCTTTGTCGCCTGCAGCGCCGCGTCCGCCGCCTGCCACGCCGCCTGCGCCGCGCGCGCATCCGCGGCGATTTGCCGCAAAAGACCGGTTTTTTGCGCGTCCAGCTGCGCCACCACCGCCTCGCGCTCCCGCCGCTGCCCGGCGCGTCCGCCCCACTCGAACAGCGGCATGTTCAGCACCAGCTGCGCTTGCAACCCGAGGTTCGGCACCGTCGGCAGCGCCGGCACCTGGGCAAACGGCGTCACGGTCGCGTACAGCGCCGGCAGCCAGTCCGCGTAGCTGTCGGCCACGACGCGCGAAGCCGCATGCAGGCGATGCTCCACCGCACGCAGATCCGCGCGCGACGGCGGGCTGTCCTGCGACGGCGTCGGCGCTTGCGGCAGCGGACAGTCGCCCGCCGGCGTCACAGCCTCGGTCACGCCCGTCAAAAACGCCAGCTGTTCCGCCATCTTGGCCAGCAGCACGCCGTTCGCCTTGACCAGTGCATCCGCCTGCGCCACTTCCTGCGCCGCGCGCACCGAGTCCAGCTGGTTGCCCAGCCCACCCTTGCGCCGCTGCTGC
>CAIPXZ010000377.1 GCA_903869075.1 uncultured Myxococcales bacterium
CTGGCGCCATCGCCCCGCGTACGCCGAGGTCCTGTGCGCCAGCAGGAGCCCAGCCAAGCCCCTCGTTTTGGTATTCGTCGTTCGCTGAATTTTTCCGCGCGCCGCCCGAAAAAAAGTGGCGGGGCAGCGTGCCTACTGGTGGCACGGGGTGCACGCAGCCGCGCTTTGCTTGTCCTGCGTGCTCGTCCATCCCGGCGGGTGCGGATTACCGCCCGGCGCGCCGACGCGGTGACACGTCACGCAGTTCGACGCCGCGCCGCGATCGTGGCACGCCGCGCACGATACCGCGTCACGCCGCGCCGCGTCGCCGTGGTTCTCGCCGCTGCCGCGGATCAGCCAGCCCGGCGGGTGCGGGCCGTTCTTGCTACCCAGCGCGCCGGTTTGGCCCACGCCCATGCGATCGTGGCACTGCTGGCAGGAACTCTGCTGGTGGCACGTCTGGCAGGACTTGCTGTCCAGTCGCGCTTCCATCGGGTGGCGCGACAGCCAGTCGCCGCGGTGGTGCTGCGCTGAATCCGGGCGGTCCAGACGCAGCTGGGACGGCCGGATCGGCACGTTGCTGCGGCTATGGCACGCCGCGCAGGTGTCGACCTTGTGGCAGTGCTGGCACACCGCATCGCTGGTCCGCGCCGCCGCGCCGTGGCGCCGCAGCCAATCACCGCCGTGGTCCCAAATCTGGTCGGAAGTGCGGCCGCCCAGCGTCCCCGGCTTGTGGCACAATGTGCAGTTTTCACGGCCAAAATCCTTCTGGTGGCACTGGCCGCAGGCTTCCAGCATCCCCGGCCGCGTGTTGTCGGACACTTTGGTCGCCGCGCGGATCTCGCTGTGGCAGGTCTCGCAGTTCACCGGCGAGACATCGCCCGGCAGCGACCGCACCAGGTGGTTCTTGTGCGAGAACGTCAGGCCTTCCATGCGGTGGTCCACGAGCGTCACCGGCTGCTCCGGATTGGCGTGGCACATCTTGCAATTATCCTTTTTGTCGTGGCAATCCATGCACTTGGACTCGTGCGGGATCGCCCGTTTTTGGTCCAGGCTCTCGTTCTTGTCCATGCCGTCGTGGCAATCGCCGCAAGCCAGGCCCTCTTTGACAAGGTGGCGGTTGTGCGAAAACGTGATGACGTCGCGCTTGCTCTGCGTGCCTGGCGCGCCGCTCCACGAGCCGACGAGGTAGGCGCAGGCTGAGGCGCTGAGCAGCACCACCGTCAGGACGAGGGCGCGCAAGATGCGGCGGGAGAAGGGGTTGCGAATCACAGCGCACCTCGCATGAGCGGACGGTCGTTGATGGCGATGCCAGGCGCGGCAGGATAGCCGGAGCGGCCTTCATCGTCGTCAGATTTCTTCGGCGGCGGCGCAGCGACCGGCACCGGACGGAACAGCGCGTCGGTGATGGTCAGCGACACGAGCGCCATCACCTGCGACGTGTAGTACGGGTTCGTCCAGACCTGGCCGTCGAGCCCGGCGGTCAGACCGCGCAACGGCAGGTAGCGCAGCGCCGCGGTCGCCATCAGCGATTGCGAGACGCCGCGGACCGGCGAAAAGAAGAAGTAGCTGTCGAGATCAACCGCCGCCGTCAGGTGCGCCGGCAGCTCGCCGCGGCACCAGATGCGCGCCTGGTCGTAGCCGTTGTCGCCGTTGAACATGCGGTTGTAGGTCACGCCGGTGCGGTACGTGCCCTGTTCGTTGAGGCGCAGGCCGACGTTCAGCTGGGCGCGGTAGCCGTCCAAGTTGCCGCCGCCGATGATGTAGCGGTCGTACGAGCCGCTGCCGTAGAGCGCGCCGGGCGTCTTGATGTCGAAGCCGCCGCCGACGAGGCCATCGGTGCGCTGGACGAACGCGGTGAAGATGGAGTTGCGCGGCAGATACGCCAACGGGTCGCGCGCCTCGCCGCGGGCGTAGATGCCCAGCCACGGGAAGGGCCGCCAGGTGCCGTCGATGCGCGCTTCCTGCATGCCGCGGCCGAGCAGGTCGTACGCGTACGCGCCGGTGAAGGTGAGCGACTTGATGCGCAGCGAGGCGTCGGTGCCGACGGTGCGGCGCGTCGCCTCGGTAGTGCCGGAGACGTCCTGGAACGCCGCGGCGATGTGGCCGACGGTCCACGGCATCCATGCGAGGCGCGTGCCGACGACCGGCGCGCTGAATTCATTCTGAAAGGCGCTGAAGGCCGCCGTGCCGCCGTAGACGTCCAGCCGCAAGTTGGCGGGCAAGCGGACAATCGCCGAGGCGCCGTCCATGAAAACGTAGCGCGGCGCGCCGCTGAACACGAACTGGCGGCCGACGGAGATGCGGATCTTGTGGTCCAAGCCGTCCCAGCCGACGTAGCCGTACGCCAAGTCAGCGGCGCGCGCGGGCGGCAGCGAGCCCGAGGCGATCTGCTGCGCCGCGAAGCCGGAGCCGTAGGCGAACATCCCCGACCCGCCGATGTTTTCGCCGCGCAGGTTGAGGATCTGCATCGTCGGGATCTGCTGTTCGGTGGCGTTCAGCGCGCCAGGCACCACTTCGCGGGAGATCGTGGTGATGCTCTTGGCCGTGACGTGGACCTCGCCCTCGGTCTCCGGCTCGTCCGCCCACGCGACCTGGCTCGTCAGCCCGGCCGCCAGGCCCAGCGCCAGCAGGAATTGCCGCACCTTCACGTTGGGTTGCGCATTCATGGGTTCACCACTCCGTTGACGTGCCAGCCGTCTTTCGTGTTCAAGGTGCCGTCCGGATTGACTGTTTTGGCGTGGCAGAGCGCGCACGCCTTGGTGCCCAGCGTCGGGTCAACGTACGGGTGGCCGGACGCGATGGACGGCGGCAGGCCGTGGCAGGAATTGCACGGGATGCCGGGCTTGTTCCAGACCGGCGAGGTGTTGACGCCGTCGGGCAGGGTGACGCCGTGGCAGTAGACGTTGCTGCACGTCATCGTCGCCGGGTTGAAATCTGGCACCAAGCCCGGCGCGACCGCCTTGCCGTTGGGGAACTTGACCGAGTCGAGCGTGCCCTGCAGGTGGTTCGGCTGATCGACAGCGGTCGGCAGCTCGTGGCACGTGTCGCAGGTGATGCCGCCGCCGGAGTACAGGTTGCCCTTCAGGTGCGCGGTGTGCGCGCCGACGCTCGGCAGCGTCGGGTCGATGTTGCCGTTGACGTCCGGCGGCGGTGCCGGCGAGCCGTTGCCGCCGTGGCAGGAATCGCACGCCGTCGGCAGTACCAGATCGGTCTTGCCGTTGACGTGGGTGCCGCCCGGGACAATCGCCTTGTTCGTCGCGTCGACTGTCGACGAGTGGCACTTGTTGCAATTGTTCATCTTCGGGTGCAGCGGCTCGACCGGCGGCGCGCCGTGGCAGGCGTCGCACGTCGTCGGCACCAGCGCAAAGTCGACCTTGCCGTCTGCGTGCGTGCCCACGTCCAGCACCTTGTCATCCGCGCCCACCGACGTGCCATGGCACAGGTGGCATGACTCGACAATCGGCTGCAGCTGCGGGTGCATCCCGCCGTTGGTCAGCGTCGTCGGCGGCGCTGTGTGGCAGCCGTTGCAGTTCGCCGCCGCTGTCACCTTGATGTCGATCTTGCCGTTGCGGTGGTTCGTCGGGTTGGCAATCGTCTTGTTCGGCCCCGCCGTCAATGCGTGGCAGGTCTCGCACGCCGTTTCCTGCGGGTGGTTGTTCACCGTCGGCGGCGCGCCGTGGCAGCCCGTGCAGTCGGCGTCGGGCGCCAGCACCACGTCCACAGTGCCATTCATGTGCGTGCCACCGGGGACCAGCTGCTTGCCCGCGGCGACCGTGGTCATGTGGCAGCCCTCACAATCGGCGGTCGTCACCGGGTGCGCCGGCACCGTCGGCGGCGCGCCGTGGCAGGCGTTGCACACCGCATCCGCCGCCAGCACCACGTCGATCTTGC
>CAIPXZ010000378.1 GCA_903869075.1 uncultured Myxococcales bacterium
AGCTGACGCTGGCGGTGACGGCGCTGCACAGCGGTCGCGGTCGGCAGGCGCTGCAGACGCTGAGCGAGCAGCTGAAGACCGTGGCCAAGCTCGACGTCAGCAACCCGCAGACGCAGCTGGACCTGTGCACGCTGCGGGCGCTGCTGATGGACGCGCTGGCGGCGCTGGGCGATCGCCCCGGCGCGGCGGAGCAGGCGGCGGAGCTGATCAAAGTCCCCAACGGCCAGTGCGACGGCGTCAAGCAGCGCGCGGTGCTGGCGATGGCGCACAAGCCAGGCTCGGATCCCCTGGATATCGTGACGCATTTGGCGGTGGCAAGCCGGCTGGACCCGGGCGATGGCTCGATCGCCGCGCTGTGGGTGGACGCCGCCGAGCGGGCGCACGCGGCGCTCGTCAAAGGCGGCGACGAGGCCAAAAAGCCGTGGATTGCGGTTGTCGGTGAGACGCGTGCGGCGGTGCGGGCGCGGGTGCGCGCGGCGGTGGAGCTGGAGACCAACGAGCCGAAGTTCGCGGCATCGCTAGCGAAACTTGCGTGGCTGGACTGGCAGGCTGGGCAACCCGACGCGCTGGCCGACCTGGAGCTGGCGGCGACCGGGCTGCTGGAGACCGACCCGTCGGGCCGGCTGGCGGTGCTGTTCGAGGCGCGGCGGCTGCAGGCGCAGGGCCAGCTTGTGCCGGCGATCCTGCCGTATCGGCTGGCAGTCGAGCGCTCGGCGACGGCCAAGGAGCGCGCCGAGGTCTGGTGCGAGCTGGCGGACATGGCGGCCAAGACCAGCGCCAAGGACGACGCGGCCGAGGCCAAGCGCCGCTGCGATGCCGAAAAAACCGCGCCGTAACGCCTACTTGGCCGTCTCCGTGGTCGTTTCCGGCAGCAAGAAAGCTTCGTGCGCGGTGACGTGGTTCAGGCCTTCGCCGTACAGCTTGCCGGGATCGTGCTCCAGCGCCACGACCGCCACCGGCACGCCGGGCAGCGTGTAGACCGCGAGCGGCGTCACTTTCCACACCGCCTCGACCGTCACCAGCGCCAGCTCCACCGGCTTTTGCCGCGGCCGCTGGCCCCAAATCCGCCGACCTTGCCATTTCAGCTGCCAGTCGCTGCCCGCCAGCTTCAGCGGCTTCCTGCCGGTCCACGGCTGCCGCCGCATCGGCGCGTACTGGCCGCCCTTGAGCTTGTGCAGCAGCGCCGGGACGTGGCGGTTCAGCGCTGCGGTCGGGTCGTCGTCCTCCGGCGCGAACAGCGGCAGCGGCACGCCATCCTCCTTGCCGCGCTGGAACACGACCTGCGCGCCCGAGCCCATGCCCTCCTGGTCCCAGCGGTCGCAAAACGCCACCGCGTGCTCCCGCGCCGACCACAGCACCGCGCGCCCTTCCACCAGGTTGTCCAGCAGCGGATCGGCCAGCGTCGCCGTCGCCTGCGCGTGCTCCAGTAGCCCGACAAGCCGCGCCACAAGCGGCGTCACCGTGCGCTGGGCGTAGGCGTCGACGACGATTTTCTCCTCGGTATTCAGGCTGTTGTGCAGCGCCGCACCTTCCGCTCGCCGCGCCCGCATCACCTGCTCAAACTGGCCGTGAATCTGCTGCAGCGCCGCCAGGTCGTTCTGCTGCGCGTTCGCCTGCGCCACCAACGGCGTCAGCTCCGCCGCCAGTTTGTCCAGAAAGACCAGCGATTGCGCGACTTTTTCGCTCGTCACCGCCGCCATAGCCGG
>CAIPXZ010000379.1 GCA_903869075.1 uncultured Myxococcales bacterium
CCCAGCCGCCCGACCTTCCCGGCGATCCGCCCGCGCCTCAGCGCGGCCTTCGCGGCGATCCGCCCGCGCTTCCGGCGGACCGGCAAAAGCCGCCGTCGCCAGCACGGAACCCAGCACCATCGTCGTCAACCCAACCAGCCATTTCTTCTGCATCATCTCGGTCTCCTGCGGTTTCTGGACTCGCTGTCCTGTTAGCTGCAACGCGGCACCTCCGCGCTTATTCACGGCGCCCTGGGCGCCCGGTCAATACCCCAGCGTCTGGAAATCCTGGAACGTCCCGGTCGCCGTGTTGCCAAACCCCAGCAGGTTCTGGCCGCGCTTGGGGTCGTAGATGCCGATGCCGCTGCTGCGCACCGCCGGCTCGTTGTCCAGCGTCAGCTGCGTCCACGCCGCGTGACCGGGGCGCGCGTCAAAGGCAAACAGCCCGGGCTGCGAGGTCTTGGCGTCCGCCGTGCCGCCAAAAACCAACAGACGCGGCCCGCTCGGATCCCACACCGCACAGCCATTGCGGCGCCCCGGCGGCACGTTGTCGGCGTCGCCCTGCGCCACAAGCAGCCAGTCCGGCGCGTCGGCGCGCATGTCCAGCACCCAGGTGTCCTGCGCGGCGTTGATCGTCGCGGTGCCCTGCGCGCCGCTGTAGACGATGAGCCGGCCGCCGACGGTGTCGACGCCGGTGAAAAAGCCATAGCGCGGGCTGGGTTTGTTGATCGTCGTCAGCTTTGTCCACGTCGGCGTGTCGCCGGCGAGCGTCATCGTCCACAGGTCGTTGCGCGGCGCCGAGTCGACGCCGCCGAAGCAGAAAAAGCGGTCGGTGACGGCGTCGTAGGCAAACGCGTGCAGGGAGCGCGCCGTTGGCCCGCCGGTGAACTTCAGCTTTGTAAACACCGGCTGCGGCGTAGAAAAGTCGACGCGGTACAGGTCCTTGACGCCCGCGCCGTTGGCCACGTAGCCGCCGAAAAAGTACGCCAACGGCTTGCCAGGGATGCGCGCGACGCGGCGTGAAGCGGCGGCCGCCGGCACGTCGCCGGTCGGCTGTAGCTGCGTCCATGTGCCGGTCGCCAGATCCAGCGCCCAGACGTCGGACAGCGGCGTCCCGTACGGATTGTAGCCACTGCCATCGATCAGCAGCAGGCGATCCGCCGTCTCGTCGAGGATCAGCGTGCCGTGCTCACGCGCCTCGGGGCCGTCCGTTGTCCATTCCAGCGCAGACTTCCAGGCGATCGGCGCCACGGTCAGCGCCACGCTCACCGTCGCGCTGCCGCCCGCCGGCGTCGCCAAGTGCAGCTGCACGGAGGCGCTCGTCGCCGCGCCATAGCCAGCGTGGACTTCCAGCGCCTGGCCATCGGCGGTCACCGCGGCTTCCACGCCATCGACCTGCGCCACCGTCGCGGTCACGTCCGCCGCCGACAGCGTCAGCGGGAACTGCCGAGTCTGGCCCTGGCCAATGGTCTGCGCGCCGGCGGGCGCGTTTGTCCACACCGGCGCGGCGACGGGCACATCGGCAGCAGCGTCAGCGGTTGACGCAGCCGGCGTGGCAGCGCCGCCACAGGCCAGCAGGGATGCCGCGCAAAGGGCGATGATGAGCGAGGAAAGACGCATGGAACCCCTGCGGCGGTGGGTGGTTGGGTCCGTTGCCGGTGTGGCGATTGTCGCAGGCGGGCAGCGGGCGTCAATGGCGCGGTCACGGGTAGGCGCGGCTGCAGCGGAAGCCGACAAAGGAAAGCGCCTGATCCGGAGTGCCGCTGGAGCGCATTGCCGAGCGAACGACGAAATCAAACCACCCGCCGCCGCGCTGCACCCGGGACTTGGCGGTGGCGCTGGCAAAGGGATCCTTGGTCGGCGAGCCGGCATAGTAGCCGGCGTCATACCAGTCCATGGTCCATTCCCAGACGTTGCCCGCCATGTCGTGCAGGCCATATGGGCTGTCGCCTGCGGGCTTCGAGCCGACGGCCCAGGTCGCGTCCGTCCCACAACCGCCAACTGTGCCCGTGAACATGACGGCGAGGTCACATGTCGCCAGATTCTCAAGCCACGGATACGTCCGCATCGCCGCAGCGCACTGCGGGTCGGCCGCCGTGCTGCCATTCTTCTCGCAGCTGCCGCGCGCCGCCATCTCCCACTGCGCCTCGGTCGGCAAATCGAAGCCAGCGCCGCGCCACTTGCAGAACGTCTGCGCCTGCGCCCACGTCACGAAATTCACTGGATGGTCCGTCAGCCCAGGATACGTCGCCCATGGCGCTGGCTGCACCGCGCCCGGCAGCGAACACACGCCCGCGTCCCAGCACGCCTTGTACGCGCCGACGGTCGTCTCCGTCAGGTCGATGTAATACGCCGACAGCGTCACCTTGTGCTGCGGGCCCTCGTCGGGCTGGCAGCTGCTGTCCTTGGCGCTGTTGCAGCCCATCCAGAACGTGCCGGCGGCGATGAACGCCATGCCCTTTGTCGCGTTGACGTCGCCGCACGTGCCCTTGCCGTCGCAGACGCCGGTGTCGCACGGGTTCCAGTCGGCGGCCGGGCTGTGCGTGCAGCTGTTGGCGGTGCAGGCGTCGAGCGTGCAGGCGTTGCCGTCGTCGCAGTCGAACTTGTCCAGGCAGCAGTTGGTGATCGGCGTGTAGCTGCAGCCGCCCGGCGCGACGCAAGCGTCGCTTGTGCAGACGTTGCCGTCGTCGCAGATCACGGTGTTGTGCGTGCAGCCGGTGCTGGCGCAGCCGTCCGCGGTGCAGGCGTCGCCGTCGTCGCAGGTGGCGCTGAGCGCCCAGGCGCAGCCGCCCGCCGGCACGCAGCTGTCGACGGTGCACGCCAAGCCGTCGCTGCAGGCGGTCACCGCGCCGGGCAGGCAAGCGGCGGCGTGGCAGGTGTCGCCGACGGTACACGGGTTGCCGTCGCTGCAGCTGGCGGCGACGGCGACGTGGCCGCAGGTGCCGTCGGTGCAGCTGTCGGTTGTGCAGACGTTGCCGTCGTCGCAGCTCATGCCGGCGCAGGGGTCGACGGCGACGTCGGCGACGTCCACGACAGCGACATCGGGCGCGGCGACTTCGGCGGCGGCATCTTTATGCGGAACGACGGCGGCGTCGGCATCGGCGGTCACGTCCGCATCGACAGCGGCAGCCGGTGTCGCGGGCGCGTCGGGCGCGCAGGCGACCGCCAGAACCGTCAGCAGCAGCAGCGCGCGCATGGCCGGACCTCACCGCCGCGCTGGGTGCGCGTGGGGCAACGGTAGCATCGGCCGGGGGTTGCGACAAATGGCGGGCTGAAGCGTCAGGGCGCGCGCCAGACGGCGACGGTGCCGTGGGGGCGCCGCCTCAAGGCTCCGCCGGCGTGTACGGAAACGTCGGCTCCTTCACCGTGCCGATGTTCGTGCCCATCCCCGGGTCCACGCCGTACGCGAAGACGTTGCTCGTTGAGCCGTCCGGTCGCCGCCACGCCGCTTCGTGGTCGTTGGCGTCGGTGACGTAGAGGTAGATCCAGTCGCGCTCGCCGTTGTCGCCCAGCGCCAGCTGCATGCCGGTGAACGTCGGGTTGGCGAACGCCGCGCCCACGCCCTCGATGAGCAGCGTCCCGCGCGCCTCCCAGCGGTAGTGATACGGCGGCGTACCGCCCGTGACCTGGGTCGTGAACGTGTAGGGGACCGTCATGTCCTTGGGGTCGAGGATCGTTGGCCCGTCAAACGCCTGCAGCACCGGGTGGCTGACGCTGCTGGCGTCGCTTGTCACCGGCGCGGCGGTGCGCTGGACGGTGCGGCGGACAAAGTCCACGTACTCGAAAGTGCCGGCCGCCGCGACGAGGCCGTAGACGCGAAAGCCGAGCGGGTTGGCGCCGACGGTGAGGTCGACCGTCAGCCAGGCGAAAAGCTGCTCGCGCGTCGCCGTCGTGCTTGTGCCCGGATAGACGAGCATTTTCGCCGGCGCGTTGTCGCTGAGCGCCGAGAGCGCGACCTTGATGCTTGCATCGCTTGTCGTGTAGCCGTCGCTCAGCTTTTGCCAGACATCCTGGCCGGTTGCGTCCTGGCCGGTGGAGACGACGAGCGCGTAGCCGGGAAACACGCCGCTGCCGATGGTGCCCGCCTCGAACTGCGCCCAGCGCGCGCTGAGCACGGCCTCGCTGGCCGCGGCGCCGGTCGGGATGTAGGCGAAGGTCGTGTAGACGGTCTGGCCGGCGTCCTCGATCGCCTTGGCATTGTCGCCGGAGCTGTATGGGCCGAGCTTGCCGGTTGCGGCGTCGTAGTGGATCGAGCGCAAGTGCGCAGGATAGTTGGGATCGGCGACGTAGATTGTCGACGGCGTGACGCGGTAAGCGAGGATCGCGTGGTGGCTGCTGGCGGCGTCGTCCTGGATCGCCAGCTCCTGCGGCTGACTGCTGAACGCGATGGCCACGCGCAGCAGCGCGTAGGTCTGCGCGTCGGGCGCGCCCAGGTAGGACTTGCTCGCGGCGTCCCAGCCTTGCATGAACTTGTAGACGTTCGGCACGGCGATCGGGTCCGCTTGCACCGATGACGCGAGGCGGTAGCCATTGGAATCGTCCGG
>CAIPXZ010000380.1 GCA_903869075.1 uncultured Myxococcales bacterium
AGGCGCAAAAGCGCGCAAAAAAGCTGGAGAAAATGGACTGGTCGATGTCGCTGTTTGTGCTGTATTTCGGCACCGACAAGCCGTACCGCGACGAGGTGGCGCACCATACCGTTGTGTTTGGCCCGCGCTACAAGGGGCTGCTGGACGAAATCTTCCATGGCCATGAATTGCCTGAGGATTTCAGCCTGTACCTGCACGCGCCGACGCATACCGACCCGCAGCTGGCGCCGCCGGGCTGCGGCACGTTCTACGTCCTGTCGCCGGTGCCGCACCTGGGCAACGCGCCGATCGACTGGCAAACGGTCGGGCCCAAGTACGCGGAAAAATTGCTGGAACATCTTGAAAAGCAGCTGCCGGACCTGCGCCAGCACGTCGTGACAAAGCAGTGGCTGACGCCGGAGGACTTTCGCGACGACCTCAACGCGTACCACGGCGCGGCGTTCTCGGTGGCGCCGATCCTGACGCAAAGCGCGTGGTTCCGGCCGCACAACGCCGACGCGGACATCGGCGGGCTGTACATCGTCGGCGCCGGCACGCATCCGGGCGCGGGCGTGCCGGGCGTGCTGTCGTCGGCGGAAGCGACGCTTGCGGTCATCGCCCGCGATTTCGGCCTGCCGCAAGTCGATCCGGCAGTTGTGGTCGCGATGCAGCAGCGGCTGGCGGCAGAGCGGCAAGCGGCCGCGCGCAAGGTGGCGTAATCCATGCGGACGCCTGCCGACGCGCTGGCCAGCGCCACGATCGCCCATCATTCCAAGTCGTTTGCCCTGGCGAGCCGGCTGCTGCCGCCGGCGATTCGCCGCGATGCCGTCGTGCTGTACGCGTGGTGCCGCTACGCCGATGACGCGATCGACGAGGCGCCGAGCCATGCGTACGCCATGGACGCGCTGGCGCGGCTGCGCGCGGAGCTGGCGAGCCTGTACCGGCGCGAGCCGCAGCGCGACGCGGTGCTGGCGGCGCTGCAGGACGTCCTCGAGCGCCGGCAGATTCCGCAGCTCTACCCGGAGGAGCTGCTCGCAGGTATGCAGATGGACCTCGACGGCGCGCGCTACGCCGACCGCGCGGCGCTGCAGCTGTATTGCTGGCGGGTGGCGGGCGTGGTCGGGCTGATGATGTGCCACGTGATGGGCGTCGCCGATGCGCGCGCGCTGCGACCGGCGGCGCAGCTGGGCTTGGCGATGCAGCTGACGAACATTTGCCGGGACGTCGCCGAGGACTGGCAGCGCGATCGGCTGTATCTGCCGGATGACGTTCTGGACGGCCACGGTCTGCGCGGGCTGCACAATCACCTCGGCCAGCCGTTGCCGGTGGACGCGGCGGCGCGGCTGCCGGGCGCGATCCAAACGCTGCTGGCGGAGGCCGACGGCTACTATCTGGCCGGGCGGCAAGGGCTGCTGGAACTACCGTGGCGCTGCGCGCTGGCGATCGCCGTGGCGGCGGCGGTGTACGCGGACATCGGCCGGGCGCTGGCGCACCAGGAATTGGACCCGCTGCGTGGCCGGGCGCACACGACGTCCGGGCGCAAGCTGTGGCTTGTGCTGTGCGCCACGCTGGGCCAGCTGGCGACAGTGCCGCAGCGGCTGCGGCGCCACAGCCGCGCGTTCCGGCCGCCGCACGGCGCGCGGCAGCTGTCGGAGGTGCTGTAGCATGGCCGGCGCGACGTCCAGCCGCCCGCGGCCAAGCGTCTGCGTCGTCGGCGCCGGCATCGGCGGCCTTGTCGGCGCCATCGAACTCGCCGCACGCGGCTGGGACGTCACTGTGCTCGACGCCGCGGCCAGCGTCGGCGGCAAGATGCGCCGCGAACGCTGCGGCGAGCGCTGGGTCGACGCCGGGCCGACGGTCCTGACGCTGCGCACGGTCCTGGACGACGTCTTCAGCCGCGCCGGCACGCAGCTCGCGCAGCACCTGACGCTGGAGCCGATGCACACGCTGGCGCGCCACGTCTGGCCGGACGGCAGCCAGCTGGACCTGTTCGACGACCCGCATGCGTCGGCGCGGGCGATCGCCGCCTTTGCCGATGACGCGGAAGCGCAGCGCTTTCTGCAGTTCCTGGCGCACGCGCGGCAGATTTGGCAGACGGTCGAAGGCCCGTTCGTCCACGCCCAGCGGCCGACCCCGGCGGGGATTCTCGCCACGCACGGCCTGGCGGCGCTGCCGATGCTGCTGCGCATCGACAGCCGGCGCACGATGTGGCAGGCGCTGGGCCACTACTTTCGCGATCCGCGCCTGCAGCAGCTGTTTGGCCGCTACGCGACGTACACCGGCTGCTCGCCGTTTCAGGCGCCGGCGACGCTGAACCTCGTGGCGTGGGTGGAGACGCAGGGCGTGTGGCGCGTGCAGGGCGGAATGCACAAGGTGGCGCTGGCGCTGCAGGCGGTGCTGCAAGGCCTCGGCGGGCGCGTGGTGCTGGACACGCCGGTGGCGCAGGTCCGCGTCACGCACGGGCGGGCGAGCGGCGTGACGCTGGCATCTGGTGAACAAGTCCCTGCCGATGTTGTGCTTTTTGCCGGGGATGCCGCGGCGCTCGCAGGTGGTCTGCTGGGCGATGCGGCGCGCGGCGCGGTCAAGCCGGTGGCGCCGCGAGAACGCAGCTTGTCGGCAGTGACCTGGTGCCTGGAGGCGGAGACGGCGGGCGTCAACCTCGTGCATCACAACGTGTTTTTTGGCGGACCGTCGCACGCCGAATTCAGCGCCCTGTTTGGCCGCCAGCAACTGCCGGCCGCGCCGACGGTCTACGTCTGCGCCCAGGACCGCGACGATGGCGCGACGGCGGCGGGGCCGGAGCGGCTGCTTGTGCTCGTCAACGCGCCGGCGACGGCGGACAGCGCGCCGCTGGCGGCGGAGGAGCTTGTGGCATGTCAGGACAGGACTTTCAAGTACTTGCAGCAGCTTGGCCTGCGCGTCACGCCGACGGCGGTGCCGGTGCAGACCTCGCCGGTGGAGTTCGCCGCGCGCTTTCCCGGAACGGGCGGCGCGCTGTATGGCGCGGCGACGCACCGCTGGACGGCGACCCTGGATCGGCCAGCGGCGCGGACGGCGATCCCGGGGCTGTACCTCGCGGGCGGCAGCGCGCATCCGGGGGCGGGCGTGCCGATGGCGGCGCTGAGCGGCCGGCTGGCGGCGGAAGCCATCGCCGCGGACCAGCCTTCGACACACCGGTCCCTGCCGGCGGCTACGCCTGGTGGTACGTCGACGCGATCAGCGACTGCGGCCGCTACACGTTGACCGTCATCGCCTTTGTCGGCAGCGTCTTTTCACCGTGGTACCGCGCGGCGCGCGAGGGCGGCGGCGGCGATCCGCTGCAGCACTGCGCGATCAACGTCGCGCTGCACGGTCCGGACGGCCAGGCGTGGGTCTTTACCGAGCGGCCGCGGCGCGCCGCCCACCGCCAGCCCGACGCGCTGCAGCTGGGCGACGGCACGGTGCTGCAGTGGCACGGTGACGCGCTGCACATCGCGTTCGATGAGCCGACAAAGCCGTTCTTTGCGCGGATGCCGCCGCGGCTGCGCGGGACGGTTGTGCTGACGCCGCTGCACCTGCACGGCCACACGGTCGCGCTCGACGAGGCAGGGCAGCAGCGCTGGACCTGTGTGGCGCCGCGCGCGCGGGTGGCGGTGACGCTGGAGTCGCCGGCGCTGCAGTTCAACGGCGACGCGTATCACGACGCCAACGTCGGCGACGTGCCGCTGGAACACAGCTTTGCCGGCTGGCACTGGTGCCGCGCGACCCTGCCGCAAGGCACGGCGGTGGTGTATGACACGGTCGCCGCGGACGGCGAAATC
>CAIPXZ010000381.1 GCA_903869075.1 uncultured Myxococcales bacterium
ACAACAGCCTGACGCGCGCTTGGCCCGACGCGCAGGCTCGGCTGCAGGCGCGCGTGCGGGCGAAGTGGCGGGCGCGCGCGGACGTAGACCTGCCGGACCCGGTGACCGACAGCGCGGCGTTCCAGGCGTACGTCCGGCAACACGACGGCGTGCAGCTGACGCACGACGGCGAGTTCCGCGGGCGCATCCGCAGCTGGCCCGATGGCGGCTCGGCGGTGGTGGCGCACCAGGCGAGTGACGCGCAGTTTGCGATCATTGAACGGCTTTTTGCCCATGGCGGCGTAACCAAGCTGCACACCTGCCGCGGCGACTGCGACGAGGTGCTGGTGACGCCGGACGGCAAGTGGCTGCTGTATACCGAGACGCGGCCGTACCAGCGGCTGTACAGCTTTCGCGATCTGATCGCCGTGCCGCTGACCGCGGATGGCGAGGTGGCTGGTTCGGAGCTGCAGCTGACCCACGGCGCGCGGCTGCGGGCGCCGGCGCTGAGCCCGGATGGCCAGACGCTGGTGGCGGTGCGTGTGGCGCAAGGTCGCACAGATATTGAGAGTTTGTCGCTGCCGGACGCGCTGACTGCGGCGCAAGCGGGCGAACCGGCGCCGCCATGGACGCGACGGGTGGCGCCGGCGCCGCTGGGCCAGACGCTGGATAGCCCGGTGCTGCTGCCGGACGGGCACCTGATTTGGACGGCTTGGAAGGGAGGGCACCGCGGGCTGGAGACGGACGTGCCGAACGCGCTCGAGGCGACGGAAACCGAGCCTGAGTGGATCGGCGACCTGCAGCTTCTGCCGGACGGACGCCTCGGCGCGGTGGTGGAAGTGCAAGGATTTCGCGAGGCTGCGGTGCGCAATGCCGGCTGGCGGCTTCAGACGCAAACGCTGACCGGCGTGACCTCGATGGCCCAACTCGGATTCCGCGGGCACTACGCGACGATCCGCCACGGTGCGCGCGGCATGGATGTGTTCGCGGTATCTGGCCTGCATCCGCCGCCGGCAGTGCCTGTGGCGCACGCCGTCGATGAGCCCTACCACCCGACGCCCGCCGACGCCGTCGAGGGCCGCTACAACCCGCTGCGCTCGGTCTGGCCGCGCGCCTGGCGACCGCTGCTGACCGCGACCGGCGACCGCAACACGACAGCGCCGGGCGGCATCTGGCTCGGCGCGCAGCTGTCGGGCACTGACGCGCTTGGCTACTGGAGCTGGCTCGCCACCGGGCAAATCCGCGACGACGGCACCGAGCCGATCGGCGCGTTCTCGCTGGCGATCACCCGCTGGGAGCCGACCTGGACGCTCAACACCGGCTACCAACAAGGCGTTTCCTATCTCCGTCGCGGCTTCGTGTGGGCGACGACGCCGACCGACCGCTGGGGCATCGGCGTCGACGGCGCGTGGGCTTTGCCCGGCGTGCGCAGCAGCTGGACGTTGGATGGCGGCTGGCGGATGGTCCGCACCAGCTTGCGCGACGACCGCTTCGCCATCCGCTACCCGTACGTGCCTGACGGACCGCCGCCGACCGAACCGTGGACCGGCGTCGATTCCTACCTCGACGGCGGCCTGGCGTGGGTGTACGGCGCCAACAGCCCGGACGCCGCCACAACCGAGCGCCTGCACGCGTTCTCCGTGCGCGGCAGCCTGAGCGACAGCTACACCGGCGGCGCGCGGAGGCGCATCATCCTGCAGGCCCAGGCCGCCAACCGCTGGCCGTTGGGCGGCCACTTCATCGCCGAAATCACCGGCAATCTCGCGGCGATCCCCGTCAGCGGCGACACGAGTCCCAGCTTCGCCGTCCGCGGCATCCAGCCCTTGCCGACCAACCTGCTGGCCGGCAGCGGCACGTCCGCCATCACCGTGCGCGGCACCCCGGCGGACTCCATCGTCCGCGCCGGTGACGGCATGGCGTGGGGCACGGCGCAAGTGCACATCCCGCTGTTCGACATCGGCCGCGGCTTTGACACCTTGCCGATCTTCTTTGGCCGCGTCCGCGCCACGCCGTTTGTCGACGCGGCGTGGGCGTTCCTGCCGCCCGCCAACATGGCCCGCTACACTGGCGGAACGTGGTCCACAGGCGCAGAATTGCTGGTGAATTGGGAGGCCGGCTACGCCTTGCCGGGCACGCTGCGCTTCGGCGTCGGCCACGAGTTTTTGCAGCAAAGCACCGCGTGGTGGCTGCTTTTGGGGATCTGAACCGGGAATAACCTGACGCCGTCGCGGGTTTAGTCGCGGCAGTCTTGCAACCCAAGGAATCTCATGCTCAACCGACCGATTCTCGACAACGCCCACCTCAGCCCCGCCGTCCAGCAGACGCTCGAGGGCTTCCACCCCGACATCGTCCGCGAAGTGCAGGCGGCGATCGCCACGGAGCGCGTGGTCATCGTCGGCATGCGCCTGAATGACGCGTGCGGCAAGGCGCGCAAGCTGATGGAAGCCAACGGCATCCCGTACAAGTACATGGAATACGGCGGCTATTTCTCGGAATGGCGGCGCCGCTTGGCGCTCAAAATGTGGACCGGCTGGCCGACATTCCCGATGGTCTTCGTGCGCGGCACGCTCGTCGGCGGCGCCTCGGATGCCAAAAAAGCCTTTGAGGACGGGACGATCAAGGCGCTGCTCGGCGCCTAGAACGCGATCGACACGGAAGCGCCGGCGCCGCCGTGGCCGTCCAACGTCGGGTAGGCGCGCAGGTCCTGCCACCACGGCTTCAGCTGCGCGTTCGGGCTCTTGTCGATGGTCGGCGCCTTGACCGCCGCGACGATGGTCGCCGCCGTCAGCGCCGCGCCGACACCGAACGAGATGAACATCGCGTTGCGGCGAAACTCGATTTGTTTCACGAAGTTGTTGCCCTCGGCGATGGCGTTCACGCAGCCCGGCTCCGTGCCGCCGATTGTGCAGCCGAACTCGGCGAGCGTTTCCTTGCTGGCGCTGCCGTTGGGCCAGCGCTGGTTGTACGCGTCGGTGCGCTCGAGCGTCAGGATGCCGAAGACGCCGCCGGTCAGCAGCGCCGCCGCCGCGGAACTGCCGAGGATCCAGGTCAGCGTGTAGTCGCGTGGCAGCGTCGACGGGTCCACCGGCGCCATCAGCACCACGTCGATGATTTTGGTCTCGCCCGCCGCCACCGACACCGCCGGCCGCACGAACGGCTCGCGTTTGTCCATGGTCACGCGCACGGCGTGCGTGCCCGCGGTCACCTTGATCTCGCCGTTGGTGTCCGGATCGGCCGGCACGTCGTCCAGCACCAGATGCGCGCCCGACGGCAAGCCCTGGAATTTCAGCACGCCCGGCCGCGACGCCAGCAGCGCCTTGACCTCCAACAGCCGCTTGACCGTCTGCTCGCGGTCCTTGGCGAAGTCCTTTTCCACCGGCGCCAAGCGCAAAAACGCCTCGTAGTAGATCTGCGCCTTGTCCAAATTGGCGGCGCGGTCGTACGCCTTGGCCAGCGCCAGCGCGATCAGCGGCTCGCGGTCAAACTTGCCCCAAGCCTTGAGGAAAAGCTGCTGCGCCGCGTCGTAATCGCCGGCCTTGAACGCCGCTTTGCCTTGGTTGAAGATCTCGATCGCCTCGTCGCGGGCGTGCGCCTGGTCGGTCGTCAGCGCCGTCGGCTGGGCCTGCGCGGGCAGGGCGCCCAGCAAAAGCAGCGCCGTCAGCGCCAGCTGCAGTGCGATTCGTGTCCCATTTCGCGCCATTGCCATCATCCAGCCTGACCGACGCCTCACGGTGCGCGCCCGGTAGTTCAGCGGGTTTCGCGCAGGCTGACGGGGCCGTCAAACTTTTTGCCGGCAAAAAGCCGTAGCGACGTGCCGCTATTTCTTCGGCGGATCCGGCCGATCGTCGTCCAAACGGAACGCTTCGTGGTTATGGCCGTGATCGGGCGGGCGATCGTGGCCGCGATCGTGCGGCGTCGGCTCGGCCTTCACTTCAGGCTTGGGCTCGATCTTCGGCTCGATCTTCGGCTCCACTTTCGGCTCCGGCTTCAGCGGCTCGGCCTTCGCCTCCACATGCCGCGGCTCAGCCTCGCGGTGGTGCACCTCGGCAGGCGGCTGCGGCACCGCGACTGGCGCGGCGATTGGCTGCGGCGCCGGCTGCGGCTGCGGTGCGGCGATCGGCGGCTGAACCAGCGCGGGCGGCGGCACCACCACCGGCGCGGGCACGGGCGCGACAACCGCAGGCGTTTCAGGAACTTCCGGGCGGTTGCTCGGCGCCAGCAGCGCCACCGCCGCGGTCCCCGCCAGCACGGCCACGAACGCACCGCCGGCGATCCACAGCGGCTTGCGGCTCGGCTTCACTGTCACGGCCGGCAGCGGGCTCGTCAGCTGCGGCTCGGGCGGCGCGACGATGCGCGTCTGCCGTTCCCCTGCCGCCGGCAGCGCCGTCGCCGGCGTCGGTCGCCGCGCGGTCTCGGCAATGTGCACAAGCTTCTCAGCCAGATCCGCAGTGGTTTGTGGCCGTTGCCGCGGATCCTTGGCCAGGCACTGCAGCACGAGCTGCTCCAGCTCGCGCGGCACTTCGCGCAGCGCGCCCTCGCGAATGAAGTCCGGCGGCGGATCCTTGATGTGCTTGACAAGCACCGTCATCGGCGTGTCGCCAAGGAACGGCGGCCGGCCGACAAGCGCCTCGTACGCCAGCACGCCCAACGCGTAGACGTCGCTACGGCCGTCGATCGGTTCGCCCTTGGCCTGTTCCGGCGACATGTACGTGGGCGTGCCCATGATCATGCCGGTCTCGGTCAAGTTGCTCTCACCCGGCTCTTTTTGCTGCTTGGCAATGCCAAAATCCAGCACTTTGACAAAGTCCGCGTCGCCGGCCACGGACAGCAGCATCACGTTTTCCGGCTTCAGATCGCGGTGGATCAGCCCGGCTGCATGGGCTTCCGTTAGCGAATGGCAGACTTGCGTCAGGATCCGCACGAGCTGCGGCCACGGCAGCGCGCCTTTGGTGTCAAAACGGTGGCCGAGCGTCTCGCCCTCGATGTACTCCATCGCCAGGTACAGCGCGCCGTCCTGGTGGGTGCCGAAGTCAAAAACCCGAATGGTATTGGGATGTCGCAGCCGGCTGACCGCCTGCGCCTCGCCGCTGAAGCGCTTGACGTGCTCGACCGAGCTCAGGTGGTCGGCGCGCAGCACCTTGACCGCGACCGTCTGATCCATGTTCAGCTGCGTGCAGCGGTAGACCGCGCCAAAACCGCCGATGCCCAACACCGCGTCAATGCGGTAGCGGTCGGCGATCAGGGTGCCCAGCGGATACGTCTGCGCCGACGGCGCGGCGACCGGTACTGTGCGCGCGCCGTCCTTGGGACAGACGGTGTCCGGCATTTCCTGAGAGCATTTGGGGCAAACTCGCATCGCCGTTCCCGCGCTGTGCGCCCGCCGTTCGGCCAAGCGCTGGCCTGAAATTACCATGCGATGCGGGCGTGGACAAATTGCCAGATGGCGCGGGCGCGCAGGCTGCGCTTGACGCCCGGTGCGCAAATCCTAACCTACACGCAGAACCGCCGCGCTTGCGGCCACGCCACGAGGATCCATGCCCGCGTACGACTACCGCTGCCAGAGCTGCCAGAAAGTGTTCGAAAAGACCCAGCGCATCAGCGAGCCCGCTGGCGCCACCTGCCCAGCGTGCGGCGGCGTCGAGTGCCAGCGGTTGATCACCGGCGGCACGTTTCACTTGAAGGGCAGCGGCTGGTACGCCAGTGACTACGGCGGCAAGTCGACGCCGCCCGTCGAGACCGCGCCCGCGGGCGGCGGCTGCGGCAAGCCAGAATGCGGCACCAGCGCCTGCCCGGCGATGTCCGGCGATCTGAATTAGCCTACTAATTTTCTAGGGTTGCGCGTCCGTTGGCTTGACCTTGGCCCGCGCCCGCTCGGCGCGCTCGCGGCTCGCCTCCAGAATCTTCTGCCACGGCTTGTTGCCGTCGCGTTCTTCGGCGTCCGGTCCCAGCAGCGTCGAGGCTTGCGCCCGCGCCACCTGCACAATGCGCCCCGGGTGCGGCACCGCGGCAATCAGCGACAGCATCCACAGCGCCGTCGTGCCCAGCGCGACGGTCCACACCGCCAGCCGCTGCGCCACCGGCTCGCGCGCGCCGCCAAGCGCGTGCGGCAGCCGCAGCGTCAGCAGCCACGGCAGCGTACACAGCGCAAAAAACACCGCGGCGGACGTCCAATCGCTCCAGCCCAGCCCGCGACCGACGCTCGGCGAAAAGTTGCCCAGCAGCCACAACGGCCAGCCGAGCTCGAGCACCGGACGTTCCAGCTTTGTGAAATGATAGGGAAAAGTCGCGATCGTCGGCATCGTCAGGATCAGCCCGACGGCGATCGTCGTCAGGATCAGCGCGCGCGCCGGCCGCGCCAGCTGCGGCGGGTGCAGCGCGTAGGCGAGCCCCGGCGCCAGCAGCGGCAGGACGGGCACCAGGTGGCGGGCGTAGGCGGCATCACCGGCCTTCCAATCGGCAAAACCGCTGACGACAATCGCGTAGCCCAGCGCCATCAGCGCCAGCGCAATCGCGTCCAGGCGGCGCGCTTCAGACAGCCCGCGGTCGCGCGCGGCAACGATGAGCCCACCCAGCGCCGGCACCAGCCACGGCGAGTGGTACAGCAGCCCGCGGCTGGGACCGACGAGCAGCAGCGCCAGCACGTCCAGCTGTGGCAGGTGGAAGCCGAAGAGACCGGTGCCGTGCAGCGCGGCAAATGCCTTGTCGCCCTTGAAATGATAGGCAAAACGCAGCGGGTGGCCGAGCATCCAGGCGTTGTAGGCTAGCTGCAGCAGCACCGCCAGCGCCATCAACGCGACGATCGGCAGCACCGCCGTCGCGCGCGCCCGCAGCGCCAGCCCGTCCGCGTGCGGCAGCGCCCGCGCCGCCGCCCACAGCACCGCCAGCGCGCCCAGCACGAACACCGGCGTGTCGACAAGCCCAGCGAAGCCCAGCAGCGCGCCGACGCCCAGCCGCCGCCGCAGCGGCCCGACGCCCGCCTCCGGCAGCGCCAGCAGGTACGCCGCGGTGCCCACGCACGCCGCCGCCAGGCCGTGGCCAAAATACAGCGTCGCGTAGGCAAAAAGCGGGCTCGCCAGCGCCAGCGCCAGCGTGGCAATCGCCGCCACGCGCGGCGTCATCCCCAGCACCGTCAAGTAGCGCGCCAGCAGCCACAGCATCGCCCAGCACGGCAGCGTCACCGTCAGCAGGCAGACAAGGATACCGAACAGCCACAGGTCGTCGTCCGCGCTGTGCGGATCCAGCGCCTGGAACGCGGCGTACAGCGGCACCGCCAGCGCCGCCAGCCCCGGCGCCTTGTCCATGTACAGGTGGCCGCCGTATTCGCTGCGATCGACCGGCACATGGCCGTGTCGCGCGCACACGGTGTCCAGCTCCGGCCGGCCGGTCTCGACGACGGCTTGGACGAAATACAGGCGGATCGACTCGTTGGCTGTCTGCAGCTGCGGCCAAAAGTGGCTGTACCAGGTCCAGGCCAGCAGGACCGTGGCGAGCACCAGCGCAAAGGGGCGACCCAGCTTGAACGGCAGTGAGTTGGTACGCGTCTCGTCGGCCAAGCAACCCCCGCTGCAACGGTACTGGCTGGACGGCAAAAATGCGAGTGTTCCGGCAAACGCGCGGCAGGTTCTTGCACCGATCTTGCCGCTGGACTATGCTGCCGCGTGTCCGGGAGCGCGACCCTGCGCGGGCTGTTGAGGCCCAAATCGCTCTTGGCGCGCGAATACTGCGCGATCGCGCAGGCTTGGCGATGAAAAGCGCCGGAAGCGGTGGGCTCACCGGCTGCAGGAACGAACGGTTACGGAGCATTTGGAGCACATCATGACGTTCTACATTCAGCGCGACGGTCAGCCCAAGGAATTTGCCATCACGGCGCTGATCGAGATGGTCAAGAATGGCACGCTGCGCTCGGACGAGTACGTGTTCGACGGCCGCACGCAGAAGTGGGTGGGCGCGACGCAAGTGGCTGAATTGGCGACGGCTTGGCGCGACAAGCAGGCTTCCGGCGCGACGCCGGCGGCGCCGGCCAATCCGGCGATTTCCGCGGCTCCGGCGGCGGCGGGCGACAAGAAGCGCTCCAAGAAATTCAGCGAGACGTCCTGGTTCATGTCCGCGGTGACGTACGAGGAAGGCGGCCTGACGCCGTCCGAGTTGCCGCCGATGGAAGCGGGCGACAAGTTCGAGAACTTGCCGCCGGTTCCCGATGAGCTGCGCAAGAAATTCTCCTTGACCATTGGCGACTTGGACGACGGCAAGAAGAAGAAGTAGGCGCTGGTCATGCTGACCCGCCGGCTGCCCAACACCGATCTTGACCTCTCCGTCATCGGCATGGGCTGCTGGGCCATGGGAAGCCTGTGGTGGGGCGACGACGTCACGGAGGCGCGCTCGGCTGCCGCGGTCGACAAGGCCTTGGAATCCGGTATCAATTGGTTTGACACCGCGCCGCTGTATGGCCATGGCCACGCGGACGAAGTGCTTGTCAGGGCGCTCGGCAAGCGCAAACACGACGTCATCATCGCCACCAAAGTCGGCGTGCGCTGGGACGGTGAAGGCCAGCACGCCCGCAGCGCGTTGACGCGCGACTGGATCCGCCAGGACGTCGACGCGAGCCTGCAGCGCCTGGGGCTGGAGCGCATCGACCTGCTGCAGGTGCACTGGCCGTGCGAGCTGGATACGCCGCTGGCGGAGTCCATGGGCGAGCTGGCGCGGCTGCGCGATGAGGGCAAAATCCGCCACGTGGGCCTGTGCAATTACGACGTCGCCGGGCTGAGGGAAGCGCGGCAGTACGTGCCGATCGCCTCGCTGCAGACGCCGTATTCGATGCTGCGCCGCGAGTTCGAGCAGGAATTGGCGCCGTACTGCCAGCGCGAGCAACTCGGCGTGCTGGCGTACGAGCCGCTGTGCCGCGGGCTCTTGACTGGCAAGTTCGCGGCCAACAAGCGCTTTCCCGAGAGCGACCTGCGCGCCCGCGATGACCGCTTTCAAGGGTCGCGCTTCCTGCGGGCGCTGACAATCGTGTCGCGGCTGGACCTCATCGCGCGCCGCAAGAAAGTGCCGGTGGCCGCGCTGGCGCTGGGCTGGGCGATCCGCCAACCGACGATGACCGCGGTGATTGCCGGCGCCAAAGGCCCCGAGCAGGTCGCGGAACATGTGAAGACGCTTGAGATTTTGACCGACGAGCCGCTGTGGCAGGAAGTCGACCGCGTTGTCGCCGCCTATCGCGGCTGATTGCGCCGCTCAACACTCCGACCGACGATCGGGATCAAACCGTTTTCATCCGCGGCGTGCCACCGAAGGTGCACGCTCGTGGATCCAGTCCGAAATGCAACAGGTCCGGCTGGAAGAACTTGGTGTTGGACATGGGGCAGGATCGCTAGTTGCCGCGAATGCAGCGGACAAACACCTTGGCGTCCGGTTCGACGGCGACGATCTCGCCGGTGGTGAAGTCGACAACCCAGTGCGTGGACCCATCAGCGGCAGTCGCTGACGATGTGTGGACGGCCACGCCGCCCATGTCGAACGCGTCGTAGTCGATCGCCGGCGCGTGCGAGCGGTCGATCAGGCTCGCCAGTTCGTTGACGGTCGGCAGGCGCCAGGGGTGGCCGGGAAAGGCGAATTCAAGCTTGGCGCACCAGCCGAAGGCGTCGATCAGCGGGCGCTGTTGTGCCGGCAAGTTGCCGTCCCACACAAGCCCGGTCCACGTGTCGGTCACAACGCCCAGCGCATCCTTGAGAAACCGCGGCGTCGGCAGCGTCGGCAGCAACGGCCCCGAGGCAACGCACAGCGCGGTTGCGGGCGTCGTGAGCGGCGTCGCCCGCACGGCGCCGGTGGCCACGTCGACGGTCCAGCCGCCATCCGCGCGCGTCTCCAGCGTCCACAGCGCCTGCCCGGGCGTGGCTTGCAGCGGCAGCCCCAGCGCCGGATCGTGGGCGGTGAAGTCGACCGCGGTCGTCGCCTCCGCGACCGTTGGCAACCGCCAATCGCGGCGTCCCGCCAGCGGCGAATTCACGCACGCCGCGCGCGCGCTCGCTTGCGTCGCCAGACCGGCCAGCGGCTGGGGCTGCCAACGGAGCTGGGTGCGCGTGTCCAGGACCGTTCCGTCCGCCTGCGGCTGCGCGGTCGCTGCGTGACCATCGGTAATTCCCCATACTGGACCGGTGGTTGCACACGCCACGGCGCCGTCAACCAGCACTGCCGTTACCGTTTCCGGCAGGCTGCAGCCTGTCGCGGCATCTGCGGCTGAAGCGTCACTGGCGTCACCGGCGACGGCTCCCGCGCGCCCCTGGCAAGCTGTGGCGAAGATCGCGAAGGCGGTCAACAGTGCTCGGCTCATGTCACTTTGCCTCGGCGGTAGTCGAGCAGCACCGGCTCGCCGATGCCGGCCCGCGCCAACCACCGGTAGATCTGCTTGCGGTGGCGGCCAAAATGGGTCGCGACCTTCTCAATGTTGCCGTCATACCGCTGCAGTAGCTTGCGCAGCGCCTCCGCATCCGGCGCGTGATCGGCCTGCGCCCGCGGCTCTGCCAGCGGCCCGCTCGCGGGTTCGAAGCGCTCTGGCAGCGCGTCGGCGCCCAACTGCGCGCCGATGTAGCGGCGGCTCAGGTGCCGCAAAGTCGCCAGCAAACTCCAGAGGTTGTCCGGCCACGGCGACAGCAGGAGCGCTTCGACGGCGTCGGGCAGCAGCACGCTGGTCCACGGCCCGCCGCCTGGCGCCGGCAGCAGGACGTCGGCGAACTCCAGCAAATCGGGCAGTCGTGACGCCAAGTCGGGCACATGGATGCGCTGGCTGAGGAAACGCGCCCGCAAATCGCGGCGCAGCACGCCGTCGCGAACGCGCTCGTCGAGGCTATCGGTGGCCGTCGCGATCCACAAAATACCCTGATCAGAGGGCACTTGGGGCGTCGTGGACTCGTCAACGGCGTGCAGGATCGCCGTCTGGCAGTCGATGGCCAGATCGTCGAGGCCATCGATGAGCAGCGAGCCGCCGCGCGCCAGTTGCAGCAGGCCCGGCTCACGATCGGCGCCGAAAACCGCCGACTGGATCTCCGCGCCGGTGACGGCGAGTTGCGGCAGCCGCGTCAGCGTGCCCATGCGCCGCGCCCGCAGGTGCAGCTCCCGCGCAGCGAATTCCTTGCCCGCGCCCGTCGCGCCGACGAGCAAAGTCGGCAGCCCCTCCCGCGCCGCCGCTTCCAGTTCGCTGCGCAGCTTGCGCGCCGCCGCCGATCGCCCGGGCACATCAGCGGTCGGCTCGCTGAAGTTCGAGCACGCGCCGATGTCGCACTCGAGCACCGCGACCGAGTCGCCAAAACGCAGCACTGCGCCATCGCCGAGCTGGGCATGTGTCACTGCTTGGCCGCCGCGGCGCGTGCCGTTGTGGCTGCCGAGATCACGCAGGCTCACCCCCGAGTTATCCGGCAGCGGCAGCAGCTCCAGGTGTTCGCGCGAGAGCGTGGAATCGCCGATCGCCACCGTGACCGACTCCGGCCTGCGGCCAATGCGCACGCCCGCCTGCGGCAGCGGCAGGATCCGGCCTCGCCACGCGCGATCCGGGCTGGCGAGTACGTGCAATCGCCACGACAACCTGGGCAGGGCGACGGTTTGGATGGCTTCGCGCTCGGCGCTGTCGGTTTGGTCGATCATGGCGCTGCGAAACCTCCGGTTGGGGCCCAGGAAATCATCGGCTCTGGTCTATCTTGCCGCAAGAGCCACCAACCGGCGAGCAGCAAGGCGGCTACGCCAACGCCACCGGCGACGCCAGCGGAGGTCCAGCGCGCGTTGATGGAGGATTGGTTGGCCAGCGCATCCGTGTAGGAAATCCGCGCGCCGTCATAATGGCCGTCCGCGGTGCGGTAGCCATCGAGCGTTGCCTGCGACTGCGCCGCGGCGATGGCAAGCCCCGTGGCCACGGCGGTTGCAGCCAAGCCCACGCCTGCAGCGCTCCAGCCGGTGGCCTTGTGCCAGTCGGACGTGCGCGCCGGGATCGGCGGCGGCGCCTCATGGGCAACGATCGGCGCCGGCACCGCAGCGGAAACCGGAGGAGCGACCACCGGCGGCTCTGGCGCGGCGCTGGGCGTCGCCATCGCCGGCGGGCCCGCGGGAGGCAGTTGGGGCGGCGCCGGTGGCTGCACATCGGGCGTTCTGGCGGCCAGCAGCGCCTTGGCATGCAGCGGGCTATCCGGTTCCGTCATCGCCGCCACTTGGGCAAACAGCGCGCGTGCCGCCGCCGCATGTCCGGCTTCGAGCTCGGTACGGGCCGCTGCAAAGCGAAATTCCGCGACATCGGGCTCCAAATCAGCGGCTTGAAGATAGAGGCGTGACGCAGTGGCAAAATCGCGTTGCAGATACGCGTCCAACGCCGCGTGTCCAAGCGCCATCGCTTTTTCGTGCGCGTGCTGCCGCGGCGGCGCCGCCTGCGCGAGCGAGGCGACGAGCAGCGGAATCAGCAGGGCTGGGCGCGATCGCAGGCACATCAGCTATTCCGGCGGCAAAATGGTTCGAGGATCTTCGGGCCGCTTGACGCTTGCCTTGCGCGGGTGCGTACGGGCGTGGTGGCGCGCCAGCTCGGCAACGGGCGCCACCGCGGCTTGCTCCGGCGCTGGTTCTGCTGGCGGCGTCACGACCGCTGCTGGCGCCGCGATGGCGCGGACCTCGGCGACGGGCTGGGCGATCCGCGCAAGCCGGACCGGCGCGGCGAAGGCGCGCGCCAGCGGCTGCAGGGTCGGTTCGGCCCGCGGCCACGCGCGACCTGCGCCGAGCGCCAGCACCGCCGAAACCGCGATCAGCCACGGCAGCCCCGCGGCCAAGCGCAGGCGTCGCGCGCGGTGCGGCGTCACAACTGGCGCGACCGCTTCCGGCAGTTTCAGCGGCGACGCGGTCTGCGTGGACTGCGAGCCGCAGGCGGTGCTGGCCAGCGTCTGATCCGTGCGCTGCAACGCCGCGCGCATCGTCGCGGCGTCGGCAAACCGCTGCTCTGGCGTCTTGGCCAGCCCGCGCATCACCACGTCCACAAACTGGCTCGACACTGCCGTCCGCGCCACCGTCGCCAGATCGCGCGGCGGCACATTGACGTGGTTGTACATCACCGTCAGCGCGTTGGGATCGTCGAACGGCAGGCGCCCGGAAACACAGCGGTACAGCACGGTGGCCAGCGCGTACAGGTCCGTCCGGCCGTCCAGTTCCAGCCCCAAGCACTGCTCCGGGCTCATGTAGGTCGGCGTGCCGATGACCTTGCCTGTCGCGGTCAGCGAGGACTCCTGCGTTTGCGCGATGCCGAAATCCAGCACCTTGGCCCGCACCCGGCCGTCTTGCGCGTCGAGCATGACGTTGCTCGGCTTCACGTCGCGGTGCACGAGCCCAAGCCGGTGCGCTTCCTCCAAGCTGTCGAGGACTTGCGTCGCAATTGCCCGCGCATCGGCCTCACTGAGCACCTCATCGGCGTCGGACCGTGCGCGCAGCGCGGCCTCCAGGGACACGCCGCGAACGCGCTCCATGACCAAAAACATCGTGCCGTCAGCCGCTTGGCCCTTGTCCAGCACGCGCACCGTGTTCGGGTGGTGCAGCTGTCCAAGAATTTCGGCTTCACGCAGGAAGCGCCGCAGGTGGCCCGGGTCGTCGTCACCGCGGGCCAGCAGCTTGACCGCGACCTCCGCGCCGCTCCGCGTATCGACCGCCGCGCACACCAGGCCGTGGCCGCCGCGGCCAAGCAGCGACGTGAGGCGATAGCGGTCGGCAAAAAGGCTGGGCGCGGCGAAAGGCCGAAACCCGAATGGCGGGATCGGGTCGAGGACGGTAGCAGCATGGAAACTGAGGCGATCCATCGAGATGCGGCAGGCTCCTTTTGCCAAGCGTGCCACGAAAAAGTGCTGCGCGGCAAGTCATTTGGACGCGCTGGACCGTGATCGTGCGGCCTGCGGTGTGACACTGAGCCGGACTGTCACACCTCAAGCCGTGGGGTAATTGCGTTTATCCTAGCGATCGCCCGACAAGTGTGACAGGCCACAGCGTTGGTGTGACAGTTGTCACTTGGCGTGAACACTGCGGTCGCTGCTGGCGCCGACATTGCGCGGCGGGCGGCTGTTGCCAAAGATTGGCCCAACACCTTGCGACTCACTGGCAGGGAAAGGCGCCAGCGCTGGCGGCGGGACTGTCCGCCCGTCGGCCGTTGGCCCACAAGGGGAGGATTCATGCGTACGCTTCAATTGGTTCTCGGGCTCATCGTCGTCCTGTCCGGCTGCGCGTCGAGCAACAAGGCAGCCGGCACTTCCACGCCCGGTTCGGCCACTGTCACCGGCGGCGTGCTGGTGGTGCAGACGGATTCGGACATCGCCGCGGCGGTCACCAGCTATTGCGCGCTGCAGACCGCGGCGAAGTGTTCGGGCGACGAGTCGAATGCCCAGTGCATTGCGAGCGCGGAACTTGAGATGGGCGCCGAGGTGGCATGCAAGTCGCAGGTGCTCGACATCGCAACGTGTGCGCAGGCGCAGACGATCGTGTGTGATCCGACCAATGGCAACCATTCCACATACAAAGATCCCAAGGCATGCGACACGCAGCTGCAGGCCTTCCAGACGTGCCAGAAGGCGCATCCGAGCGAATTTTTCGGCGGACTCAGCTGCGGCGGGATCACCGGCGGCGCGCAATCGTGCGATGCCGCGGATTCCTACGGCCACGTCGTCAAGTTCGCCTGCGATGGCACCAAGTGCGTCTGCAGCTTCGACGGCACCGCTGGCGCTTCGGCGACGGACCCGAAGGACACGACGGCGAACGCCGGCGATGTCTACCTCAAGCTCTTCCAAGCCACCTGCTTCAGCGTGAAGTAGGTCGCCCGCCCGGCGCGGCAGCTCGAGAGCCACGCCACAGAGGACGTCCATGTACCCACGCACCGCATCGCGGCGTTGCCGTCGCCCACGCCACGGCCTGATCCTTGCCCTGGCGATCGCCGTAGCGTATGGCTGCGCCTCGTCAGCGCCCAAGAGCGCCTACACGTGTACGGCGGAGTGCTTCGGCGCGTCGGGCGTCAATCACGACGCGCCGACGCAGGACTTCAGCGTCAATGCAACCGATGACAACGACGCGCAAACAGAGTGCTTTGCCCACTTTCCGATCACCTGCCCGCCGTCAGGGCAGTTCACAAGTGTCGGGGCGCAGCGCTGTTTTTGCGTCGCCAAGTAGGGCAAGCGTTGGCCGTGGACGCGATGCCGGCCGCAGGCGCGACAAACGCCGCCAGGGAGACCGTCACTTCCGTGACCGGCCCACGCCCGCGCCCCCATGGGTTCTGATGGCTCGAGCGTACGCGCGGCTTCGCTGGCGATGCAATTGCCGCTCGCGGGATCGCCAAAGAATTTGCACGGCGTGACCGCGCCGTCGCCGAGTGTGACACTGTCACGGCGTGTGAATACCGCGCTACGCGGCATCCATCGTGCAAAGACGGCGCGTCGGCTGGCAACGTGTCACGCAGGATCGCCGACGCTCGTGCGCCTCCGTGGGAGGGCGGTCGCAAGCTCGACCTCGTGCACCCGGGACTGAAGTCCCGGGCTATTGTTCGAGATGTCCGCCGGAAGGCGGACTCGGCCAAGCCCAGAATCCCGCAGGGATTTCTTGAACCATAGCCGCGGACTTTAGTCCGGG
>CAIPXZ010000382.1 GCA_903869075.1 uncultured Myxococcales bacterium
GTCGTGTGGCAGGCGGAACCGCAGGCATTGAATGTCCCATCCACCTGCGTCCACTTCGGCGTCGGCGGCGCAACGTCGGCGTTGTTCAGCGTCGCACCGTGGCAGCCCACCCCCGCGCAGGTAGCGCTCGTGCCGTCCCAGTTCGGCAACGCGCCGTTCTCCAGCGCCGGGCCCGACCAGGCAAAATCCAGCACGTCGTTCGTGTGCAGTGTCGAGCTCGGCACCACGTGGCAGTCCGTGCACAACACCTGCCGGTGCCAGCCGCTCGTCGCCAGGTGCTGCGCGTGCGCGCCGACCGCCAAGTCGGTCGTCTGGAGCTCGCCGTGGACGCCTTTCGGCGGCGCGGGCTGGTTGCTGGTCGCATCACCGTGGCAGGTCGTGCAAGTCAGCGCGGTGAGTTCCAGCTGGCCATTGACATGCAGTTTCGCGTTGTTCCAGGTCGCCGTCTGGGTGGCGCTATCAAACGACGCGATCACGTCGCCATGGCACAGCTGGCACTGGGTCCCGGTCGTGTGCGTGCCGCCCGGCGGCGTCGTGTGGCAGGCGGAGCCGCAGGCATTGAATGTCCCATCCACCTGCGTCCACTTCGGCGTCGGCGGCGCAACGTCGGCGTTGTTCAGCGTCGCGCCGTGGCAACCCACGCCCGCGCACGTGGTGTCCGCCAAATTCCACGCCGGCGTCGCGCCGTTCTCCAGCGCCGGGCCCGACCAGGCGAAATCCACAGTGTTATTCGTATGCAGCGTCGAGGTCGGCACCAGATGGCAGTCCGCGCAGAGCACTTGCCGGTGCCAGTCGCTCGCGGTCAGGTGCACCGTGTGCGCGCCCACCGCGGCTTGCGTCGTCAGCGTCTCGCCGTGGACGCCGTGCGGCGGCGCGGGCTGGCCAGCGGCGGCGTCGCCGTGGCAGCTCGTGCAATCCAGCTTGGCAACGTCCACCTGGCCGTTGATGTGCAGGCTCGCGTCGTTCCACGTCGCCGTTTGGCTCAGCGGATCGAACGACGCAATCACCGCGCCGTGGCACAGCGCGCACTGCGTGCCGGTCGGGTGCGTGCCGCCCGGCGGCGTGCCGTGGCAGGCCTGGCCGCAAGCGTTGAACGTGCCGTCGACCTGCGTCCACGTCGGCGCGACCTTGGCCGCGGTGGCGTTGGCCAGCGTCGCGCCGTGGCAGTAGGCGCCGGAGCAGCTCGCCGCTGGCGCGTTCCAGCTAGGCTGCGCGCTGTCGCTCGTCGCCAAGCCGCCAAACGTCACTTTCGGGTCGCCATTGCTGTGCGCCGCGCTGGCCGGCACAACGTGGCAGTCGGTGCAGCTCACTTGGTTGTGCCAGGCCGACGCCGCCAGATGCTGCGCGTGCGCCCCCACCGCCAGCGCTGTCGTCGCGGTCTCGCCCAGCACGCCCGTCGGCGGCGCGGGGTTCTGGGTCGCTGCATCGCCGTGGCACGTCGTGCACGTCGGCACCGGCGCGTCCACCACGCCGTCGATGTGCCGCGAAGCGTCCTTCCACACCGCCACGCCCGTCGTCACATCAAAGCTCGCGATGACTTCTGTGTGGCACTGCCCGCACTGCGTGTTCGGCGTGTGCGGCGGTCCCGGCGGCGTGGTGTGACAGGCGGCGCCACAGGCATTGAAGGTGCCCGTCGCCGCCACCCAATTGGGCGTCCGCGCCACGGTCTTGCCCGGCGGCGGGTCCAAGAGCAGCGCGCCGTGGCACCAGGCTCCGTTGCAGCTCAGCGTCTCCGGCGTAAATTGCGGCGTCGCGCCGTTGCTCAGCGCCACGCCGGCGAACGTCACATCCTCGATGCCGTTTGTGTGCGTCGGGTCGCTCGGCACCACATGGCATTCCGCACAGGCAACCGGGCGATGCCACGTCGACGGATCCAGATGCGCGCGGTGCGCTCCGACGGCCGGCGCGCTCGGGCTCTGCTCGCCATGCGCACCCAAGGGCGGCGACGGGTCCTGTTTGGCGGCATCGCCGTGGCAGCTCGTGCAGTCGAGCGTCCGCACATCGACCTTGCCGTTGATGTGCAACCCCGCATTGTTCCAAACCGCCAGCTGCTGGGACGGTTCCCAGACGGCGATCACGTCGCCGTGGCACATGCCACATTCCGCGCTCTTCGGGTGCGCCCCGCCCGGCGGCAACGTGTGGCAGGCTTGGCCGCAGGCGTTGAACGTGCCGTCGACTTGCGTCCACACCGGCGTCTTCACAACCGTCGTGCCGGTGATCGCGTCAGGCAAGCCCGCGCCATGGCACCAGCCGCCGCTGCAGGTCGCCGCCGTCGCGTCAAAAGTCGGCGAGGCGCCGTTCGCCAGCGCCACCGCGCTCCACGTCAGGTCATCAATGCCGTTGGCGTGCAGCAAGCTCGCCGGCACCACGTGGCAATCCGCGCACTGCACGGGGCGGTGCCAATCGCCGCCGTTCAAGTGCGCCTGATGCGCGCCGACGCCCAGATCGGTCGTCGCCACCTGCCCGGTCGCGCTCTTGGGCGGCGCCGGATCCTTGCGCGTCTCATCGCCGTGGCAGGTCGTACACGACTTGCCGATCACGTCGATCACGCCGTCCACGTGGCGCGAGGCATCCTTCCACGTCGCCGTGCCGGTGGTGGCGTCAAACGTCGCGATGACGTCGCCGTGGCACTGCCCACAGTCCACGTTCGGTGGGTGTGGCGCAATCGGCGGCGTCGCATGGCAGCTCTGACCGCACGCCACCGCCGTGCCGTCGACCTGATTCCACACCGGCGTCTTCGGCAACCCGGCAGGCTGCGACGACAACAGGGCGCCGTGGCACCAAGTGCCGGTGCAGCCCAACGTCTGCGGATCCAGCGCGGGCTGCGCGCCACCGACGATGGCGGGTCCGCCCCAGCTCAGCTCCACGACGCCGTCCGCGTGCTTCACCGACGTCGGCACGATGTGGCAATCCGTGCACTGCACCTGCCGGTGCCAGTCGCTCGCGCTCACATGCGCCGCGTGCGCGCCCACGCCAGCGATGACCGTCGCCGAGTTGCCGTGCGTGTCCGTCGGCGGCGCCGGTTGCGCTTTCGCCGCATCGCCGTGGCAGGTCGTGCACGTCAGCGTCTGCACGTCGGTGATGCCGTCGATGTGCCGCGCTGCATTCAGCCAGACGACCTGCGGCGGATTGCCGGCTGTAAACGATGCGATGACGTCGCCGTGGCAGCTCTGGCAGTTCTCGTTCTTGGGGTGTGAACCGCCCGGCGGCGTCGTGTGGCACGCGGCGCCGCATTGCGAGAACGTCCCGTCCACCTGCGTCCACTGCGGCGTCTTCACCACCGTCGCGCCGGCTTTGGCCTCCGGCAGTGTGGTGCCGTGACAGTAGGCCCCGGCGCAGGTGGTTTGCTCCGCGTCAAAAACCGGCGTGGCGTTTTGCGCCAGCGCGATCGCGCCCCATGTCAGCTCCACCTTGCCGTCGCTGTGGTTGGGCGTCGATGGCACCACGTGGCAATCCTGGCACAGGACCTGCCGATGCCATTTGGACGTCGCGAGATGGTGCTGGTGCGCGCCCACCGCCGCGTCCGTCGTCAGCGTCTGGCCCAGCGTGCCCACCGGCGGCGCGGCGTTGCCGCTCGCAGCATCGCCATGGCAGGTCGTGCACGTCAGCGTCACAAGCTGCAGTTTGCCATCGATGTGCTTGCTCGGATCGGCCCAGGTCACGCTCGGCGGGCTGCCCGCCTGGAACGACGCCACGACCGCCGTGTGGCAATTTTGGCACTGGTCGCTCGGCGGGTGCGTGCCGCCCGGCGGCGTTGTGTGGCACGCCTGTCCGCAGCTGTTGAACGTGCCGTCGACCTTTGTCCAAATCGGCTGCGTCGGCGCGACTGTCCCGGTGTTGGGCGCCGGCAGCGTGACGCCGTGGCAGTACGCGCCGCTGCAAGTCGCTGAACCGACGTCAAAAGTCGGCGACGCGTTGGAAGCCAGCGCCACGCCGCTGAATTGCACGTTCACGACGCCATCGGCGTGTTCCTGCTGCGACGGCACGACGTGGCACTCCCCGCACTGCACGTCCCGGTGCCACAGCGACGGCGTCAGATGCGCCTCGTGCGCGCCCACCGCGAGCGTCGTCGTGTCCACTTCGCCGTGCGTGCCTTGCGGTGGCTGCGCCTGCGCGAACGTCGGATTGCCGTGACACGTCGTGCACTTCAGCGCCGGCGCGTCGATCTTGCCGTCAATGTGGCGGTTCTGGTCCTTCCACTTCGCCGTCTGGGTCACCGGATCGAACCACTGGATCACGTCGCCGTGGCACGTCTGGCACGCCGTGTTCCCCGGATGCGGCGGCGGCGGCGGCGTCGTGTGGCAAGCGACGCCGCATTGGTTGAACGTGCCGTCGACCTGGTTCCACACCGGCGTGCCGAGCGCGCCGCTGGCGGCGAAGCCCTTGAGCGCAGTGCCGTGGCACCAGCTGCCCGTGCAGCCAAGGGTCGCGCTGGAAAATTCCGGCTGCGCGCCACCGGCGGTCGCCGGGCCGCCCCAGGTGATCTCGACCACGCCATTTGTGTGGGTCGCGCTCGTCGGCACGACGTGGCAGTCGCTGCATTGCACTTGCCGGTGCCACGCGCTCGCGTCCAGGTGCGCCATGTGCGCGCCCACGGGCGGGTCACTCGTCTGCGTCTGGCCGTTGACGGCTTTGGGCGGCGCCGGCTGGTTCTTGGCAGCGTCGCCATGGCAGGTCGTGCAGTCGAGCGCCGTCACTTGCACCTGCCCATCCACGTGCAAGCTGCCGTTGGTCCAGACTGCGGTGTTCTTGGCGCTGTCGAACGACGCGATGACGCTGCTGTGGCACAGCTGGCAGTCCGAGCTCTGCGGGTGCGAGCCCCCGGGCGGCGTTGTGTGGCACGCGGCGCCGCACTGCTTGAACGCGCCGTCGACCTGGGTCCAGACCGGCACTTTCGCAGCCGTCCCACCCGATTTCGGCGGCGGCAACGTCGCGCCATGGCAGTAGACGCCCGAGCACGAGGGCGTCGCGCCGTCAAAAGTCGGCGATGCACCGGCGGAAAGCGCGATCGCGCCAAAATCGACATTGACCTGGCCGTTGGCGTGGAACACGTCCGTCGGCACCACATGGCAGTCCGCGCATTCCACGGCGCGATGCCAGGGCCCGCCTGCCAAGTGGCTCTGGTGGGCGCCGACCGCCGGCGCGCTCGTCTTGGTCTCGCCCATGGTCCCCAGCGGCGGCGCGGGCTGGCCCGTTGTGGCGTTGCCATGGCAGCTCGTGCAATCCAGTTCGCCGACGTCCACCTTGCCATTGATGTGCAACATCGGGTCGTTCCACACCACCTGCGGCGGATCGCCGGGCGTCAGGCTCTGGATGACGGCCGGGTGGCACTTCTGGCACGCCGTGTCCTGCGGGTGCTTGCCGCCCGGTGGCAACGTGTGGCACGCCGCGCCGCAGTGGTTGAACGTCCCGTCGACCTGCGTCCACTTCGGCTCCGTCACCGCCGTCGCGCCGGCTTTGGGCGGCAAAAGCGTGGCCCCGTGACAATAGGCGCCGCTGCACGTCGCCGCCGCGGGATCATGACTGGGCGTAGCGCCACCCTGAGTCGCCAGACCGCTGAAGGTCACCTCCGCCACGCCGTTGGCGTGCATCGGCGCTTGCGGCACGACGTGGCATTCCGTACACAAAATCGGCCCGTGCCAGGTCGACGGCAGCAAGTGCGCTTGGTGGGCGCCAACGGCGAGCGCTGTCGTCTGGGTCTCGCCGTGCGTGCCCTTGGGCGGCGCGGGATCGGCGTTCGCCGGATTGCCGTGGCAAGTTGTGCAGCTGAGGCTCGGACCGTCGATCACGCCGTCGATGTGCCGCGTCGCATCCGCCCAGGTCGCCACTTGGCTCGCCGGGTCGAAGCTGGCGATCACGGCGCCGTGGCAGGTCGCGCAGTCGGTCGCGGGCGGATGTGGCGGTCCCGGCGGCGTGGTGTGGCACGCCTGACCGCATTGGTTGAAAGTGCCATCGACCTTGTTCCAGATCGGCTCGCGCAGCACCGTCTGACCGCTGGGCGCGCCGAAGAGCTTGGCCCCGTGGCACCAGGCGCCGCTGCACGTCAGCGTCGCTTCAGCAAAAGTCGACGAGGCGTCCTGCGCAATTGCCGGTCCCGACCAGCCAAAATCGATGATCCCATTGGCGTGCGGCACCTTCGTCGGCACCGGGTGGCAGTCCTGGCATTGTACGACGCGGTGCCAGTCGCTGTCGCCGAGGTGCATCTGGTGCGCGCCAACCGCCGCGTCCGTCGTCAGTTTTTCGTTGTTGGTTCCCTTGGGCGGCGCCGGATTGTTCACGCCTTTGGTGCCATGGCACGCGTAGCAAGTCGCCTTCCAGCCGGTTGTCGTGACGTCCGCGGGCGGGCTCACGTCGCCGTCCGCCAGGTCGGTCATGTCCGCGCCAAGCGCATCCAAGGCCGTGTCGACAACGTTGCCCAGGTCGTCCCATGCATCCAGTGGCACCTGGACCGCGTTGTCGGCGGGCGGCGTCGACTTGCAACCGGCAACCAACCAGACGATCGCCCAGGTGACCGTGCTGAGAATTCGCGTGTAATTTCTGCGATGAAGGAGCACGGGGTTGGACTCGGACACGGCGCGCGGAGTGGCGCACGACTGGAGCCAGACGGTAACCGCACCGTTGCGTCGCGGCCAAGCGCGGCGGCCATCGCGAGAGGGGGGTTGTTAACAATGTTTAACAATTGCGCCGCGCGGAAAGCACGGCGCTGACCGCGGTTTTTTGCCGGTCGGGTCCCGGTCTGGTGCGGTGCCGGCAGCCTGCCAGCGCGCCGCCATTCATGCTGACCCATGTCCAACACCAAATTCTGCGCGCGAGATCTGGTGCATTTCTGGCTGGATCCGCGCGCTTGTTCCGCGGATGGCAGCGGTTTCATCTTGAACTTCGGCCGAAGTGTCTAGATGCCGACAAGCCGCGTGCTGCCCCGGAAGTCGGTCAGGTTCATCTGCAGCTTGGTGCTGAACGTGTAGAACAGGTCGGTTAAGTCAATTCCTGCAAAATCAAAACAATTTCCGGGGCTTGCCATGTTTTTACCGCCACCAAGAACCACCGGAATCCCTTCGCTGGCGAGCGAATGCTGGCCGTCGGGAACGTTGAATCCGGCGAGGACGAGGGTATTGTCCAGAATCGGCGTCCCAGAGACGTCGGTCTCGGATTTGAGGCGATCAAGCAAATAGAACATCAAGTTCAAATAGTTGCGATCGCGGCTGATGCATTTCTCGCGGCCGTGCTCGATTTGCAAATAATGTGAAATGCCGGTGTGCAGCGAGGCGCTCAGGTCGGCATTCTCGAACAGCAATTCCGGCGGACACGGGTTGTTGCCGCGCCCGCACGCTTCGCCGTCGTACATGAAGCTGACCGAACGCACGATATCGCACTGAAAAGCCAGCAGAATGAGGTCGAAGAACGCCTGAACCCGCGCGTTGTAGGTGCCGCTCAGCCCGCCGTAAACATCCACGTTGTCCAAGGTCGGGTCGGGCGGCTGCGGCACGTGGCAATTGCCCGCCGGCAGGAAAGCGGTGCCGTTCACCTGCTTTTCCACATTGCGCAGGCTCGTCAAGTAGCTGTCCAGCTTGAGGTTATCGCTGCGTCCGAGCTTCGATTGCAGGTCCTTGATGTCGGCCGCTGCCGCATCGAGGATGCTCAGGTTGCGCTTGGCGGCGTGGATCGCGGCGACTGACGCGGTCGGTGAAAAATCGGAAATGAGCATGTTGAACAGTTTGACCGGATTTTTGTGCGGCTCGTTGGGCTTTCCATCCTTGAATGAAACGTAGTCCGTGTAATTGAACGGCAAGCTGTCAATGGACGACTCTGACCGGGCGCCGCCGCTCAGCACCAGCAGGGGCATCTTGTTCGCGTCGGCGACAAGCTGGTCAAAAGAACTCCCTGGGACACTGCAGGCAGTCGACATGAAATCGGTCATGACAGTCTGCGCCAGCCACGTCGTGACCGCACCCAAGTGGCCGCCACCAAAGGGTTCCGTCTCCGCCGTCTTGTCCCGCGCGGCGCAGCCAATGTGCTTGATGATCGAAAAGTCTGCGATATGGCTAGCGAAAGGCGCGAGCACGAGCGGCAATGTCGCGGCCTCGAGCGGCCCGGTTGGCGGATACCAGACCGCATCGCCGTGGTTGTTGTACGTGCCGTTGGGCATGTACAGCGACACGAAGCGCCGCGGATCGAGCGGTTGCGTCGCCAGCGCGCGCTTGGGCAGCAGAGACTCCAGCATCGGCAGCGCCAGGACAACGCCAGCGGAGGTCAGAAATGTCCGACGGTGAATCTTCCAACTCATGGCGCCTCTCCGGTCTGCATTTGAAACTGGGGACTTTGAACAATCAGACGAATCAGCTGCGATAGCGAGCCGTTTGGAGTCACCGCCACCGTGCCAATGGTTCGCGCGGCGCACAAATCGCTGGCTGACGTCACCGCATGGCCAACCGCGTACGCGAGCACATGGCGCGCGAGGCAAGCGCGCGTGGCGTCGAGCGCCGCCAAATCATCAAACATTTCGACGGCCTGGGTGAAGGACTCGCCGTCATACAGGGAACCGCTGGCATCTACCGGGCCGACGTTTCCTGGATACGCGTCCCGCCACTGACCCGACGCGTCATAGTTCTCGAGGCCGAGCCCGAGCGTGTCCATGCGCGCGTGACAGCCGATGCAGCCCGCGCTGAGGTGCGCCGTGAGCTTCTCCCGCGGCGTGCCGCCTTGGCTGGGGTCAAAACTGACGATGGGAATCCCGGGCGGCGGCGGCGACGGCGCGTCGCACGTCAGGTTATCCATCACCCAGCGCCCGCGGTGAACGGGATGCGTGAACGTCAGCCCCGACGCATTGGCGGTCAGCACCGCCGCGGACGTCACGAGGCCCGTGCGCCGCGCCGGCAGCTGCGTCCGGACGAACTGGCTGGGATCCGTGCCCGTGAACGGCACGCCGTAGAAGTTGGCCAAGTTCGCGTCCATGAAGCCGTATTGGCCGGACATGAGCTCGAGCAGGCTGCGGTCACTGCCGAACAGGTCGTCCAAAAAGGTGTCCACTTCGCCGATCAGCGAGTCGCGCATCGCGTCCGGCACGCCGGTCGTCTCAGACGGCGCCGTCGCCAAAATCTGCAGCTGCAGCCAGTCGTTGCGGATGGACTTGCGCATGCTCGCCGCTTTCGGGTCGCGCAGCATCCGCGTGACTTGCGCGAACAGCACCTCGGGCACGGCCAAGATATGTAACTGCGCGCAGACGGTCAGGGAATCGTCCGGCGGCGCCTGCCACAACGCGTAGGAAAGCCGCGCCGCGAGCGCGTAATCGTCGACCTGGAAGGGCACGCCGTCCAGCTGGGCGCGGGGATCCAGCGCGTATTCAAAGAGGAATTTCGGACTCATGAGGATGTACATCATGGCGTCGTGCAAGCCGGTGGTGAAAGCGCCCGCAGCGTTGAAAAAGCCAACGATCGTAATCAGTTCCTCGGTCGTCACGGGACGTCGCCACGCGCGACTCGCGAATTGGAAGAGCGTCTGCACGGCGCAGTCTTGGGTTTCCCCGCACGTCACGATGCGCCCGTAGGCACCGCCTGGCACGCCTTTGGAGGCGATGAACTCAGTGGTCACCGTATCGGCGGCCGCCAGATACGCCGCCACGCGATCGTCGGACATTGTCAAGGCATTGGAATCATTCCTGAACCCGGATATGCCGGTGACATCCGGGTCAAACGCATCGGCCGGGCGCAGATCAGTGAATAGGAGGTCGCGCAGTGTGTTGTTGTATTCTTCATTGGTCAGTCGGTGGATGGGCGTGTGCCCGGGCGTGGCAAAGTTGCACGCTTGGTCCGGCGTCACCGGATCCGCCTGCGCCGGCGCGACGATTTCCGCGTCCGGTTGCGACGAACACGCGGCAAACACAAGACAAACGACGACAATCCGTGACGTCAGCGGCAAATGATGCATGGAGCGCCCCTGTCCCAATTCGCAGATCCCGCCCGGCGCAGTGACGGGTTGCGGGTCATGATGAGTGGCAGTCTCTCCGACCGCTGTGCCCCCGTCAACGGCAATTTTTTGGGGAAAGCGTGCCGCGGCTGGTCACGAGGCGCCGCTGAAGCCGCTGGGATCGCGGCACCTTGCGCCTACGGCCGGCAAATTCCCTGCTTGCAGGTCGTCGTCTTGCCGTCCGGCGTCGGCGTGCAGTCGCTGTCGGCGGTGCACGTCGGGATGCAGCCCTTGCTGCCGTCCTGCAAGCTCTCGCAGCCGCAGCCTTTGGCGCCGGCGCCGCACTTGCCGCCGCAGTCCGCGTCGCTGCTGCACGCCGTCGGACCGCCGGTGCCGCCGCCGGGACCCGTGCCAGTGCCGGTGCCGGTGCTCGCGGGCGTGCCCTTGTAGCAGCCGATGATGTACGGAAAGCCCGTCGTCGCGTGGTAGCGGTACGTGCCGTCGGGTCCGACCCGGCCGTTGCAGGCGTCGAGCACCGACGGGTCATTCGGCGCCGCGGTGTACGTGTAGGCTTTCCAGGCGTACGTTTTCGGGTCGCCGGTCTTGGCGTAGCCGGACTTGACGGTGACGACCTGTTTGCAGTCGGCGTCCAGGCACGCGTTCGGGCCGTAGACGGGGAAGCCGTCCAGCGCCCAGCCGATGATCGGCGACGGCTCGGTCGCCGCCGGTTCCGGCAACGTCCACGGCTCAGCCACTGCCAGCGCCGCGGGCGTCAGGCATTTCTGCGCCAGCGCGTGGTCAGGGTGGCTGGGCAGGGCGGCGTAGTTGACCCACGCGACGCGGGCGTGCCCCTGCAGGTAATTGGCCACCGCCAGCGTGTTGTCGTTGATGCGCTCCA
>CAIPXZ010000383.1 GCA_903869075.1 uncultured Myxococcales bacterium
ATCGGCACGCCGAGGTTCAGCGCCGCCTCCACGGTCCACTTGCCGGTGCCCTTGCTGCCGGCGACGTCCAGCACCTGCGTGACGAGCGCGCCCTGCCCAGCCGGATCCGCCACGTCCAGCAGCTGCCCGGTCAGCTCCACCAGGTACGACGCCAGCGGCCCGCGGTTCCACGCCACGAACGTCGCCGCCTGCTGCCGCGCGTCCAGGCCAAGGCCATCGCGCAGCAGCAGCCAGGTCTCGGCGATCAGCTGCATGTCGCCGTATTCAATGCCGTTATGCACCGTTTTGACGAAGTGACCGGCGCCGCCCTTGCCGCACCAGCCGACGCACGGCCCGCTGTCCGACACCGCCGCCGCCGGCTCCAGCACCGGCTGCAAGCGCAGCCACGCCTCGTGGTCGCCGCCGGGCATCATCGCCGGGCCCAGCAGCGCGCCTTCCTCGCCGCCGGAGACGCCCATGCCGACGAAATGGAAGCCCTTGGCGCGGCACCAGCCGTCGCGGCGCTCGGTGTCGGTGAACAAGCTGTTGCCGCCGTCCACGACGATGTCCGAGCCGGCGAGGTGCGGCGCCAGCGCTTCCAATACCGCGTCAACGGCGGGGCCAGCCGTGACCATGACGACGATGCGCCGCGGCGCCTGCAAGCTCGCGACAAAGCTGGCGTAATCGCTGGTGATGATGAAGCGGTCGTCGCCCCATTTCTGCGTGAAAGCCGCGGCGATCTCCGGCTCCCAATTGAAGCCGGCCACGCGCAAGCCGCGGCTGTGGAAGTTGCGCGCCAAGGCTGCGCCCATCACGCCCAAGCCGATTACACCGATGTCACACTGCACCATTTCACGCTCCAGGTTGCATGCGCTCCAGCGCCGCCGTCACCAAGCCCTGCGCCGCCGCGGCGTCGAGCAGAAAAAAGGCCCGCGGGTGGTCCAAAAACGCCGTCACCGGCAGATCCGCGTCGCCGCTCATCGCCCGCACGATCGTTGCCGCCTTGCCCTTGCCGCGCGCCAGGACGATCACCGTCCCCGCGCGCTTGAGCACCGGCAACGTGAGCGATATCCGCGCCGCCGGCGGCTTTGGGCTGTCGTGCACCGCCAGCGCGATGTCGTCCACCGCCAGCGCCGGGTGCCCCGGAAACAGCGACGCGACGTGACCGTCGGCGCCCAGCCCCAGCAGCGCGATGTCCAGACCACCGTCGAACTGCTCCTGGAACGCCTTGCCAAAGCGCAGCAGCTCCGCCTTCACGTCGCCGGAAAGGCTCAGCGGCAGCACGTGCTCCGGCGCCATCGGCACCTTGGACAGCCACTCGGCGTACGCGCCGCGCAGGTTGCTCTCGGGGTCAAACGGCTCCCAGTCGCCCGGTTTGTGGCCGACCTTGTCCACAACACGCTCGTCCGTCCACGTCACGCGCAGCTGCGGGTACACCCGCGCGGGCAGCAGCTCGCGCAGCTGCGCGTAGACCGGCGCCGGCGTCGTGCCGCCCGCCAGGCCCAGCCGACACCGCCCGGTGCGCTGGATGGTCGCGAGGATCGCGTCGGCAATCATCTGCGCCGCTTGCGGGCCAAAGTCGCCAAGCACATGAACTTGCGGGCGTTTCGGCCCGCCGGCGTGAATTTGAATCATCTTCACCTCCTGGCTGTGCGCGCACAGCCGCTTGTGCCGCAGCCTCAGTCGCCGCGGCCCCAGACGCCTTCGCAGCCGCGGAACAGCCCGTCGGCTTCCTCCGGTCCGCTCGAGCCGCTCGGATACGCCACCGGCGGCGGCGCGCCCGGCGCACTCCAACCGGCGCGGATCGAGTCGGCAAAACGCCACGCGGCTTCGGCCTCATCGCCGCGGATGAACAGCGTCGCGTGGCCCGCCACCGCATCCAGCAGCAGCCGTTCGTACGGATCGGGCGACTCACCTGGGAACAAGTCCTTGTAATCAAAGCCCAACGTCGCCTGGCGCATGATGTGTCCCAGCCCCGGCTGCTTGACGATGAACGTCAGGCGGATGCCCTCGTCCGGCTGGATGCGGAAGACCAGCGTGTTGGGCCGCAGCCGGCAGACATCGCCGCCGGCCGGTCCCGAGAACAGGTCCGCCGGAGGTACGCGAAACCGCACGATAATCTCGCTGTAGCGCTTGTGCATCCGCTTGCCCGTGCGCAGGAAGAACGGCACGCCGGCCCAGCGCCAGTTGTGGATGCGGGCGCGGATGGCGACGAACGACTCGGTTGTGGAATCGGCGGCGACGCCGTCCTCGTCGCTGTAGCTGCACTCGCCACCGGCGGCGTGGTACTGGCCGCGGACGACGTTGTGCCAGACGTCCTGCGGATCGGTGAACGACTCCAACGCCTTGAGCACTTTGACCTTTTCCGCCCGGACCGCTTCGGCGTCCAAAGACGTCGGCGGCTCCATCGCCACAAGGCACAGCAGCTGCATCAGGTGGTTCTGCACCATGTCGCGCAGCGCGCCGGCCCCGTCGTAGTACTTGCCGCGACCGGACGCCATGCCCAGCGTCTCGCAGACGCTGATCTCCACCGACTCGACGTTCTGGCTCGACCAAATCGGCTCGAAGATCGCGTTCTCAAAGCGGAATGCCAGGATGTTCTGCACCGTCTCTTTGCCGAGGTAGTGGTCGATCCGGTAGATCTGCTCCTCGCGCAAGTGCTTGCGCAGCATCAGGTTCAGCCACTGCGCCGTCGCCAGGTCGCTGCCAAACGGCTTCTCGATCACCACGCGCCGCCACGACTCGATGCGCAGCGGGTCGTCCTTCAGCATCCCGGCGTGCGCCAGCGACTCAATCGTCGCCGCGAACAGCGCCGGCTTCAGCGCCAGGTGGAACAGCCGACCGACGCGGTGCTGCTCCGGTCCCGCCAGCTGGTCCAGGTGGTGCTTCAGGTGCGCAAACGCCGTCGGCGAGCTGTCGCCGATCGAATGGTAGTGGACGTTTGGCGCCAG
>CAIPXZ010000384.1 GCA_903869075.1 uncultured Myxococcales bacterium
CACGCCCCGCGGAGCCGCCGCACAGGTGCGTCGCCAACGTGCCCAGCAGCACGAGCGGCGCGATGCGAAACGGCACGCCGCCGCCGGGCTTGTGAATCTCATCGACAATCAAGTTGTTGCCCGCCTCGACGTCCCGCCCGAGCCGGTGATACAGCAGCCCGACGAGCGCGCCCGCCAGCGGCAGGCCGTACAGCAGCGCCGGATGGGCGAAGCGCAGCGCGGTGACCTGCTCCAGCGCCCACAGGAACAGCGCGCAGGCCGAGCCGATCGCCGCACCGACCGGCAGCACCAGCGCCAGCCACTTGCCGAGATAGCGCAGCAGCGGTGCGAGATCGGGCAGCGGCGGAACGCGGGGCAGCATGGGATCTCCCAGCAGACGCGCTGGCCGGAGTCATCGGCGCGACGCCGCGCAGGCTGGCCGTTCACGGCGGACGCCAGCGCTGCGGCTAAGGTAACGGTCGCTGGCAGGGGCGTCAAATCCGCGGGTGACACGGCCAGTTGGCGGCGGATCGCTGCGCTCGCCGGAGCGCGGCGCCGCAGCAAGTTCGCCTGATTTCAGGCGATTGCGGTTGACGGCGCGGCCGGGCTGCGCCACCATGGTGAGCCAGCCCTCTGCCGTTTGGAGTCCCATGAGCCGCCGCGTTTCACCCCACATTCCGCGCGTTTGCTTGCTTGTCCTGACCTTGCTGGGCCTCGCGGTGCTGGCGGGCTGCGGCGATGACAACGCCACCGTCCAAGGCCAGCCTGCCGACACCGCGGACAGCCTCGACGCGGCGTCGCTGGGGCCAGACGGCAGCGACGCGGCGACGGGCGACCTGCTGACTGCCGACGCCGTGACCGATGCCATCGCCGACGCCGCGAGCGATGCCTCGCCGGATGCCGCCAGCGACGTCGCCGATGCGACCGATGCCGACGACGCGGACGCCGCGGTGACCGAGCTGCCGCTGCTGGACGTGCCCGACGTGCTTGTGCCGCCGGACGTGCCGGTGCTGCCCGATGTGCCCGACCAGCCGGATGTGCTCGTGACGCCCGATGTGCCGGTGACGCCCGACGTGCCAGACCAGCCGGATCTGCCGGCGCAGCCCGACGTGCCCGATCAGCCGGATGTGCCGCTGACGCCAGATGTGCCAGACCAGCCGGATCTGCCTGCGCAGCCCGACGTGCCAGACCAGCCGGATGTGCCGGCGCAGCCCGACGTGCCGGACCAGCCGGATGTGCCGGTGCTGGCGGATGTGCCGGACCAGCCGGACGTCGTCGATGCCGTTGCCGATGTGCTGCCCGACGACGTGCTCGTGGACGTCACCGACGCCGCTGACGCGGCGGATGCAGCTGGCTCCGATGCCGCTGCCGATGCCGCTGCCGATGCCGCCGACGTCGATGCCGGCTGTGGTCCCGCTGGCTGCGCGCCCGTCGTCGTGCCCTGCGACACACCGCACCCGTGCGCCAGCGGCGTGTGCGACCCGGCGACGCTGACCTGCGTCGGCTGCGTCACGGCTACCGATTGCCCCGGCGGCTTGTGCCAGAACCACGCGTGCGTGCCCGCGCCGGCGTGCAAGTCCGACGCAGCGTGCAAGGCGACAAACCAGGTCTGCAACGCGCCGCTCGGCGTCTGCGTGGACTGCCTGACGGCCGCGGACTGCCTCGGCGGCGGCAGCTGCGTCAACAGCCTGTGCGTGGCGCAGACCAAGTGCCAATCGAGCAAGGAATGCCCGGGCAATGACGTCTGCGACGCCGCGGCGGGCTTGTGCGTTGCATGCGTCAAGTCGCTGGACTGCCCGCCGGGCCAGTTCTGCAACAGCCAGAAAGCGTGCCAGCCGGGCTTGTGCCTCGGCCCGGTGTGCGTCGGCAATGCAAGCTTTGCCTGCAAGCCGGACGGCGGCGGCTTTGTCGCCAGCGTCGCCTGCGACGACGGCAACGCCTGCACGACCGACGCCTGCACCACCTCCGGCTGCACGCACCTGCCGAACAGCGGCCCCTGCGACGACGGCGACGCCTGCACGCAGGGCGACAGCTGCGCCGACACGCTCTGCGGCGGCACCGTCGGCAGCTGCGACGACGGCAATCCGTGCACAACCGACAGCTGCAACCCCGCCAGCGGCTGCACGCACGTCGCCTACCTCGGCGCCTGCAACGACGCCAGCCCGTGCACCGTCCAGGACAACTGCGCCAGCGGCGTCTGCACCGGCACGGCGGTCTCCTGCGACGACAGCATCGTCTGCACAACCGACAGCTGCAACGCCGCGACCGGCTGCGTCCACTTGCCCAACGCCCTGACGTGCACGGACGGCAACGCCTGCACCACCGGCGACCAGTGCCACCTCGGCTTTTGCCAGGGCAGCGCCCCGGTCGTCTGCGATGACGGCAACGCCTGCACGACGGACAGCTGCTCGGCCACCGGCGGCTGCCTCAGCGCGCCCGCGACCGGCCCGGCGTGTGACGACGGCAACGCCTGCACCGGCCCCGACCTCTGCACCGCCGGCAGCTGCGCCGGCGCCGCCGTGAACTGCGACGACAAGAACCCGTGCACCGCGGACACCTGCAGCAGCAAGTTCGGCTGCCTGTCGTTTGCCCAGACCGGCGCCTGCGAGGACGGCGACCCGTGCACCGTCGGCGACACCTGCGTCGCCAGTACCTGCACCGCCGGCACCGCCAAGGTCTGCAACGACGGCAACCCGTGCACCGCCGACAGCTGCACGCCGAAGATCGGCTGCGTCGCCGCGCCCGTCACAACCGCTGTCAGCTGCACGGACGGCGACCCCTGCACCGTCGGCGACACCTGCAGCGGCCTGACCTGCACGCCCGGCACCGCCGCCAACTGCGACGATGGCGACAAGTGCACGACCGACGCCTGCACAACCGGCGTCGGCTGCGTCCACGGCGTCGCCGCCAACGTCTGTGACGACGGCATCGCCTGCACCGCCGACACCTGCAGCGCCAACACCTGCAGCCACACGGACTTGCTGCTCGGCCTGTGGACAAGCGGCGGCACGTGGGACGACGCCGGCGTGGGCGTGCTGACCGGCAGCGACGGCACGGCGACGATCCTCGGCTCGACGATGTCCAAAGGCGCCGGTGCCACCGACTTTTGGCTGCAGCAGGTCAACACCGCCGGCGCGACAGTGCTCGACTTGACCA
>CAIPXZ010000385.1 GCA_903869075.1 uncultured Myxococcales bacterium
AGGCCGCGGCGCTGCCGGCGCTGGTGCTGGGCGGCGGGCTGATCCTGACGGCGCTGGCGGGCCTTGGCTGGGGTCGCGTGCGGCCAGACCCGATCGCGCTGCCGCCGTCCGAGCAGACCGGCTGGCAGTCCGTCGGCGTGCATGTGTCGACGCCGCGCGACCTGGGCGATCGCGACCTGGTGCCGCTGGCGCTGCCGCTGGCGCTTGTGGCGGGCTTTGCGGCGTGGAGCGCGTGGCGCGGCCAGGTCGACGGCCTGACAGACGCACTGGCGGTGGCGCGCGCGTGCGCGGTGCTGCTGGTGGGCGTGGGCCTGAGCGCGCGGGCGATGCCGCGGTCGCAGACCGAGGCCGAGGCCAACGGCCGCAAGCCGGCGTGGAACCTGGCGGCGGCAGCGCTGGTGGTGTTCGGCATTGGCGCCAGCCACCTGCTGGCGCAGACGCAGGCGGCGGATCGTCAGTCGGCTCGTAAGGTTGCGCGTTTTGCCCACGAGACGCTGGGGCAAAAAGGCGCACTGCTGGCGCTGGGCGGCCGCGGCATGCCGGTGCTGTTCCTGCTGGACCCGTACCGCCATGAAAAGCGCGTGGCGTGGAGCGCGCTGGACCCGGCCGAGGCGCTGGAACAGCTCACCGCGCTTTTGGCGCAGAACCCGGACACGGTGGTGCTCGTTGGCGATCGCGACGCGCTGGGGCCGATCGACGAGGCGACGCAGCCGCCGGAAGCGCTGGACGCCGTCTGGCAGTTCCTGTTGCCGACGCTGCAGGCGTCCGGCTGGCAGCAGGTGGAGGACAGCCACCGGTTCCTGGGCCACACCGCCGTCGTCACGTTTGTGCGCCAAGCCGTGCCGCAGGTGCGGCCGCAGCTGATTCCGGGCAAAGCCCCGTGATTACAGGCGATTTGGCCGCGCTGGACCAGGTGCTGGCAGATTTTGAAGCGCGGCCCAGCCAGGTGCTGATGGCGGCGGCGGTGGCCGAGGCGATCGCCGGCACGCACGACCTGCTCGTTGAAGCCGGGACCGGCACGGGCAAGACGCTGGCGTACCTGCTGCCGATCCTCGCCGCCGGCAAGCGCGCGCTGATAGCCACGGCGACGCGGCATTTGCAGACGCAGATCCTGCAGAACGACATCCCGGTGGCGCTGGCGGCGTGCGGCGTGACGCGGGAAGTGGCTGTTTTGAAAGGCCGCAGCAACTACCTGTGCAAGCTGCGGCTGCAGGCGCGGCTGGAGCATTCGCGGTACGCGCTGCCGATGGCGCTGCTGGCGGCGGAGTCGGTGGCGCGGCATTCGCAGGTCGGCGATCGCAGCGAGCTTGTCGGCATCGCCGAGGAGGACCCGATCTGGCCGGACATTACCTCGACCGCCGACAACTGCCTGGGCCAAGAATGCCCGCACCAGGAGACCTGTTTTGTGCTGCAGGCGCGGCGCAAGGCGATGGCGGCGGACCTGATCGTCGTCAACCACCACCTGCTGTTCGCCGATTACGCCGTGCGCGAGCGCTGGGAGCAAGGCGGGATCCTGCCGGAAGTCGGCGTTGTGGTGATCGACGAAGCGCACGGCCTGGCGGAGACTGCCGGGGCGTTTTTTGGCACCTCGCTTTCCGAACGGCGCGTCGCCAACCTGCTGGCGGACCTGCGGCTGGCGCTGCCGAACGTGCCGGACGCGCTGCTGCGCGAGCCGATGCACACGCTGCTGGGCCAGGCCGAGCCGGCGGCGCAGCGGCTGTTTGCGGCGATGCGCGCGCTGCCGCACGGCCAGACGGTGCGCGGGCGCGTGCAGGAGGCGCTGGCGGGTCCGGCAATCGAGCTGGCGGCGCGGCTGGAGGAGCTGGCGCAGCGGATGCAGGAGCCGCTGCTGGCGGCGGACCCGCTGTGGCACAAATTCGACGAGACGCTGTTCGCGGTGCAGCAGGACATCGAGCGGACGCTGTTCCCGCCGCGCGTCGACGACGGCATGGTGCGGTGGATCGAGCAGCGACGCAGCGACGCGCTGGTCATCGCCCGGCCGGTGGACGTGGCGCCGATCCTGCAGCGAACGCTGCTGGCGGAGCACGTCGTGCGGATCTTCACCTCGGCGACGCTGGCGGTGGCGGGCGACTTCCGCCACGCCCGCGAGAAGCTGGGGCTGCCGGCGGACGTGGCGACGCTGAGCCTGGCCTCGCCGTTCGATTTTGCCCGCCAGGCGCTGCTGTACGTGCCCGATGGCATCGCCGACCCGTTCGCGCCGGATCGCGACGCACAGGTGGCGCAGGCGATCCTCGATCTGGCGCTGGCGGCGGGCGGCGGCACCATGGCGCTGTTTTCAAGCCGCCGCGCGCTCAACGACGCGCAGACGCGGCTGCAGCCGGAGCTGGCGCCGTACGGCATGGAGCTGCTGGCGCAGGGCGAGGCGCCGCGGGAGGTGCTGCTGGAGCGGTTTGTCCAGGCGCAGCCGGCGGTGCTGCTGGCGACGATGGGCTTTTGGCAAGGCGTGGACCTGCCAGCGGACACGCTGCGGGTGGTTGTTGTCGACAAGATCCCGTTTCCGCCGCCGGACGATCCGGTGCTGGTGGCGCGGTCGGAGCAGCTGCGCGCGGCGGGTCGGGACGCGTTTGACGACCTGTCGATCCCGCTGGCGGCGACGGCGCTGCGCCAGGGCTTTGGCCGGCTGATTCGCAGCCAGCGGCACTGGGGCGTCGTCGCGCTGCTGGACCCGCGGCTGCTCAAACGGCGCTACGGCCAGACGCTGTTGGACAGCCTGCCGCCGGCCAAGCGCACGCGCAAATTCGCGGATGTGCGGCTGTTTTTGAGCGAGCGGCTGGACCCGGGCTAGCCCGTCCGCGGGATTCCGCACGCGCCGCGGCGCCCGGCCCTTGCGACTGCCAACGACGCTGCTACTCTGCGGTTGGCCGCTCTGGCCATCCGGATTCCCCGTGGCGCGCACTTCAGGCACCGCAGCACCGCACAGCGTCCCATGCCTCGTCGTTCCATGCTTCAACGAAGCGCAGCGGCTGGATGCGACAGCTTTTGCCGAGCTGGCAGCGTCCGGTGACGTGCGGCTGCTGTTCGTCGACGACGGCTCCACCGATGCGACCGCGGAGGTGCTGGAAGCGCTGTGCGCCCGCTCCGCCGGTCGCGCGCAGTGGTTCAAGCTGGCCACGAATAGCGGCAAGGCCGAAGCGGTGCGCCAAGGGCTGTTGTTGGCGATCGCCCAAAACTTTGCCGAAATCGGCTTTCTGGACGCGGACTTGTCCACGCCGCCGGCGGAGCTGCGGCGCCTGCTGGACGCGCTGCACGCCCGCCCGGAAGTACAGGTGCTGATTGGCGCGCGCGTGCGGCTGCTGGGTAACGCCGTGGAACGCAAGGCGATTCGTCATTACCTCGGGCGGGTTTTTGCCACCGCGGCGTCGCTGACGCTGGCGCTGAACATTTACGACACGCAGTGTGGCGCCAAGCTGTTTCGCGTCACGCCGGCGCTGCAGGCGGCGCTGGCGGAGCCGTTCGTGTCGCGCTGGATCTTCGACGTCGAGCTGCTCGGGCGGCTGGCGTGGGGCGGCGCCGGTCACGCCCCGCTGCCCGAGGAAGCGTTCGCCGAGGTGCCGCTGCAGGTGTGGCACGACGTCGCCGGTTCCAAGCTGCGCCCCGGGCATTTCGTCCGCGCCGCCGGGGATTTGGTGCAAATTTGGCTGCGGCTGCGGGCGCGGCAACGGCACGGCTGACCGCCTCACACGCGGCAACCGCCGCCGGTGCACGAGCAAGGGTTGATGAGTCACGGTTCGCATCACGACATCGACACGCTGCGGTTCCAGCCGGATGACGACAGCACGCCCTTGCGGCGCGTCGTGTGCCTGACGGTGCTGAGCCACCCGCAGCCGGAGATGGTCGGCGCCCGCGCGTTTTTGCACCAGCTGGAAGTTGGCCGGGTGGTGGCGCTGTCGCGCCTATCGCCGGAATTCACTGCGGCGGACGGAACTTGGAAGCAGCCGTTGGGCGACCCGTATGCCAGCCGCCAGCCGACACTGCTGGCCTGGCGCGACGGTGTGGTGCTGACGCCGCCGATTGGCGAGTCGCGCGTGCTCGTGGCCGGCCAGCCGATGGCGATGCCGCGCCGCGTCGAGACCAACGCGCTGGAGACCGGCGTAGTGCTGGAATTGTCGGCGCGCACGGCGCTGTTGCTGCATTTGCGCGCGCCGGTGCAAGAAGTGGCGGCGTGCGGCCTTGTCGGCGGCAGCGAGGCGCTGGACGCGGTGCGCCAGCAGATCCTGCGCGCGGCACCGTTTGCCGTGCCGGTGCTGGTAACCGGCGAGACCGGCGTGGGCAAAGAGCTCGTGGCGCGCGGGTTGCACGACGCAAGCCCGCGGCGCGACGGCCCGTGGATCGCCGTCAATGTCGCTGAAATCAAAGCAGAAACAGCCGCTTCGGTACTGTTTGGCCATGTCCGCGGCGCGTTTGCCGGGGCGATCCAGGACCACGACGGGCTGTTCGCCCGTGCGGACGGCGGCACGCTCTTCCTCGACGAGATTGGCGACATGGCGCCGGACGTGCAGGCGATGCTGTTGCGCGTGCTGGAGACCGGCGAGGTCCAGCGCGTGGGCGAGCGCGCGGTGCGCAAGGTGGACGTGCGCGTCGTGGCGGCGACCGACCAGGAGCTGGATGAGCGCGGCAACGTCCGCACGCCGCTGCTGTACCGGCTGGCGGGCTACCACGTGCGCGTGCCGCCGCTGCGTCAGCGCCTGGAGGATCTGGGGATGCTGCTGAGCCATTTCCGCGCCGAGGAGATGGCGGCGGCGGGTCGACCGCGGACGCACGGCTGGATGTCAGCGCGGCTGGTGGGTGAATTGGCGACCCACAAGTGGCCGGGCAACGCCCGCGAGCTGCGCAACTTGGTGCGAACACTGGTGATTCAGGCCGATGGCGACGAGCGACTTGGCCGCGGCTTTGCGCTGGACGCCTGGCTCGGCAACGTGCAGGAAGTGGCGCCAGCCCGCACGCCGAGCGACCAGACGCTGGCGCAGCTGAGCGACGACGCGGTGGCGTCGGCGCTGGCCCGCAACCACTGGAGTATGGCGGCGACGGCGCGCGAGCTGGGCATCGCCCGCTCCACGCTGTACCTGCTGATCGACCGCAGCACGACGTTGCGGACCGCCAGCGACGTGACGACGACGGAGCTGCGCGCGGCGTGGGACCGCGCCGGTGGCGACGTTGACGCGATGGCGCAGTTGTTGCGGGTCTCACCGCGCGGCCTGCGGCTGGCGCTGCGCACGATGGGCCTCGGCGGCACGGGCACGGCTTCCGACGAACACGAGCCGATCGGCCCGCTGCCCTGACCGCCGCGGCTACTGCGGCTGTTCGGCCATCACGCGCGCGAGTTCCAGCCGGTTGGTGACGCCCAACCGCGCGTAAGCCTGCTTGATTTGGCTGCGCACCGTCTCGACGCTCTTGCCCAGCCCGACGGCGATCTCCGCCGCCGTCGCACCCGCCAGTACCCGCGCGACCACCGTCGCCTGCGCCGGCGTCAGCGTGCGCCGCACGGCCAGCGGCGGCGCCGTCAGCGGCTGCAGCTGCACCAGCCACGCAGGACCCTGCGGACCTTGCAGCGGCGTCAGGCGCACCTCCGCACCGGCAACGGCGATCGCGGACAGCGGCTGCGGCAGGGCCCGCCCTGCGCGCTCCACCGCGACAACCAGCCGGGCGGCACGGGCGTCGTCCAGCCAGCGCTGCGCGTCCGGGCTGGCCAGCTGCACGCCGCGGCCGTTGATCACAAGCTGGCCGCTGGCCGGCGCCGTCGTCGCCGACTCACGCAGGGCTTGCCGCAGCCGGTCGTGGGCCCAGCGGCCGTGGCCATCGCGCAGCGCCCGGTTGAGCCGCGCCCCCACGCCGGTCCGTCGCCGCAGCCACGCGACCGCCAGCAGCCCCAGCAGCCCGGAAGCGTCGGCGACGAGCAGCCTGTGCTCCTCGTGCAGATCGTGGCGCAGGTAGGCGTCGCGGGCAAAAGCGCGGTTCCAGAAGCCGGTCGGCTCCGGCGGCAGGATCTGCACCTGCCAGGTCGCCGGCGGCTGGGACAGGTCGAGACCGACCGCGTTGACGACCGGACCGTCGTCCAGCGCCATCAGGGCCTGCGCCGGCGCCAGCAGCCCGTCGGTCCACAGGCCGCTCCACCACAGCCGGCCAGCGCCCGCTGACGCGTCTGCGACCGCCGCGAGCCGGCCAAACCAGACGAGGTCGGCGCCCATGCGGGTGCGCAGCTCGGCGAGGATAGCGCCAGGACCGGACGCCGGGGCGACCGTGACGGGCGAGAACATGTCCCTGCGGGATCCGCGCATCCGTGCTCGCTCGCGGTCGCCGCCGCGGCCGCCGTGGAGCCGCAGTGTGGCGCAAGCGGCAAAAAGTACAAATCCGGCATGGCGGGCATGGCGGGCCGCTTTTGGAGACGGCGCTACGCCGCCGGCGAGAATTCTTGCCGGCAGCCCTCGGACAGTCCGGCGACGTCCGCCGGACGGAGAGGCAAGGCGTGTCGGACAGATCGTCGGACGGTTCATCGGACAGATCTGCTAAGGCTTTATCACCCAAACGGGTGATTGTCGGTCGTCGGGGATGCCGTGAGGATGGCGACGTTGGTTTGACGCTTGGGGGCGCGACTGGCCAGGGTATTGAGGTTGACTGCCGGATCGTCTGCGGACGGTCAACCTCAATACCCCGCGCCGCCACCGCAGGATGCGGAACGCCCCGCGTCCGACGCCGCCAGCGCCCGGCACGAATCCCATGGACGCCTTGGCTGCGCGCACCGACAATCGGCGCGGAGGTTCTCATGCGCGCCATCCTCGCCACAGCTCTCGCTCTGACCGCGTGCTCGGGCCCCGCGCACGCGCCCACGGGCACGCAGGCGCGCACGACGCCCACACGCGCGTGCGTGGCCTCGCCCAGCGGCGCATCTTGGCGTTTTCGCGGCGGTCTGGCGCTGACCTGGCCCGAATGGCGCGGTTTTGGCGGCTGGTCCGATCTACGGGTCAGCGGCGATGGCCAAAAGCTGCTGGCCGTGTCGGACGACGGTCACTTTGTGCAGGCCGCGCTTGGCTACAACGATGGCCAGCTGACAAGCCTGACGGCGACGGCGACCGGCGCGCTGCCGCATTGTCCGGACAAGCGGCGCTGCGACGTCGAGTCGCTGGCGGAGCGCGCCGATGGCACGCTGTGGCTCGGCGTGGAGGCGGAGCTCGGCAGCCCGCACGCGATCTGGGCGTTTGCGCCGACGCAGCCGCCGTTCCAGGGTGAGCCGCAGCGCGTGCCGCTGCCGCCAGGCGCGGACCAGCTGCCGCTGAACGCCGGACTGGAGGCGATGACGGCGCTGGCCGACGACTCGGTGCTGGCGATCCCGGAAGGGCCGGAGCCGGTGCCGCCGACGTTGCCGCTGTGGCACTTGCAGGGCCAGATCTGGCAGACGCTGGCGTATCCAACGGTGGCCGATTTTCGCCCGGTGGCGCTGGCGGCGCTGCCGGCGGGGCATCGGCTGGGCGACGCGCTGGTGCTGGAGCGCAAGTGGCTGGTGCGCAAACACGAGGCGGGAACGCGCGTGGTGGCGCTGCGGCTGCCGACGGCGACGACTGGCCAAGCGACGCGCGAGGTGCTGCGGCTGCAGCCGGGGCCGTGCCTGATCGACAATTTTGAAGGGCTGGCGACGCGCGTGGCCGATGGCGCGCTGTGGCTGTACCTGCTGTCCGACGACAACCAGAGCGCCGCGCAGCAGACGCTGCTGTACGCGTTCAGCCTGGAGTGACCGCGGCGAACGCCCACTCGAGCCACGGCAGCAGGGCGGCGACGTCGGCAGTCTCGACGGTTGAGCCGCACCAGATCCGCAGGCCCGGCGGCGCGTCACGGTAAAAAGCCGCGTCCAAGGCCACATTTTCAGCATCGAGCAGCGCCGCCATGCGCTTGGCGATCGCCGTCTGCGCCGCCAGATCCAGCGGCACGTACCACGGCGCCGTGAAGATCAGGCAGACCGACGTGCTCGAGCGCGTCGCCACGTCCACAGCGAGGAATTCCACCCACGGCGTCCGCGCGACCCACGCTTCCAGCACCGCCAGGTTGGCCTGCGACCGCGCCATCAGCCCCGGCAGCCCGCCGACCTGCGCCGCCCACTTCAGGCTGTCCAGCGCGTCCTCGACGCAGAGCATGGACGGCGTGTTGATCGTATCGCCTTCAAAAATGCCCTCTTGCAGCTTGCCGCCCTTGGTCATGCGGAACAGCTTGGGCAGCGGCCACGGCGGCGTGTACGCCTCCAGCCGCGCCACCGCGCGCGGGCTGAGCACCAGCATACCGTGCGCGCCCTCGCCGCCCAGCACTTTTTGCCAGGACCAGGTCACCACGTCGAGCTTGGTCCACGGCAGGTCCATGGCGAAAACGGCGGACGTCGCGTCGGCGATCGCCAAGCCAGCGCGATCGTCCGGGATCCA
>CAIPXZ010000386.1 GCA_903869075.1 uncultured Myxococcales bacterium
CGCCGGTGCCGTAGCCGTCGCCGTCGCCGTCCAGGTAATGTGCTTGGCAGCCGCTTGAATTCTGCGGGTCGGTGACGCCGTCGCAGTTGTTGTCCAGCGTGTCGCAGATTTCCAGCGCGCCGGGGTAGATGGCCTTGTTGCTGTCCACGCAGTCGCCGGCCACCAGCGCCGTGTACACGCCCGCGGGCGCGCACTGGCATTTGGGCGCGAGCGCATCGCCGCCAAAGCCGTCGCCGTCGCCGTCGACAAAGTAGCTGACGCAGCCCTCGGCGCCGGTCTCGTCGACAACGCCATCGCAGTTGTCGTCTTTGCCGTTGCAGACCTCGTCGACTTTGGGGTTCACGCCCTTGTCGCTGTCGTCGCAGTCGCCGCCCTTGCTCGTCGTGTACGTCGCGTCGGCGGCGCACAGGCACACGCCCAAGCCGCCGCCGAACTTGTCGCCGTCCTTGTCCTGGAAGAACAGCGTGCAGCTGCCGGCGCCGGCTTCGTCGGTGACGCCGTCGCAGTTGTCGTCGACGCCGTTGCAGACCTCCGCTGCTTTGGGGTGGACGCTGGCGAGGGTGTCGTCGCAGTCGCCGCCCTTGGTGGCGCTGTGCGCGGCGTCGGGCAGGCATTGGCAGACGCCGTCGCCGGTGCCGTAGCCGTCGCCGTCGGCGTCGGCGTAGAACGTCACGCAAGAGACGCCGCCCTCGTCGGTCAAACCGTTGCAGTTGTCGTCGACGCCGTTGCAGGTCTCCGTGGCGGCGGGGCTGATGGCGGGGTTGCCGTCATCGCAGTCCGTGCTGCTCGTGGCGGCGAAGGCGAGGCTGGCGGCGCATTGGCAGGATGGCACGCCGCCGCCGTAGCCGTCGCCGTCCTTGTCGGCGTAGAACGGCTTGCAGCCCTGGGCGCCGGGCTCGTCGGTGACGCCGTCGCAGTTGTCGTCCTTGCCGTTGCAGGTCTCGGCGGCGCCGGGGTGGATCGCCGCGTTGCTGTCGTCGCAGTCGGCGCCCTGGCTGTGGCCGTGGGCGAGGTCGGGCGCGCACAGGCACACGCCCGTGCCGCCGCCAAAGCCGTCGTCGTCGCCGTCGCCGAAGTACAGCTTGCAGCCGAGCGCGCCGGGTTCGTCGGTCACGCCGTCGCAGTTGTCGTCCTTGCCGTTGCAGCTCTCGGCGGTGGCGCTCGGCGCGTCGCATAGCGTCAAGCCGTCGAGCGCGCACTTGCGCGTGCCGGCGCAGCTGCCGAGGTCGTTGGTGACCTTGCACGTCGTGCTGGCGCCGGCGAGGATCGCCGACTTGCCGCAGCTGCAGATGCCTGAATCCGGCACGCACTGGCTGCCGGCGCCTTTTTCACCCTGGACGGTCTTGCAGCTGTAGCCCGTCGGGCAGTCGCTGGAGTCGACGCAGCCGCCGCCGCAGTACTTGCCGGCGTTGCCCTGGTCGTTGTCGCCGCGATCGACGCACAGCGCGTTCTTGTCCAGCGCGGCGCACTCGGCGTCGGTCAGGCACGGCTGGCAGAGCGCCAACATTTGCGGCACGCAGACCAGCGCAAAGTCGGCGCCGGACGACAGCTGGCTGCACGCCATGCCGGCAGGGCAGCAGTCCACGCACGCGGTGCTGCAGATCTTGCCGTCGGCGGAGTCGACGCAGAAGCCGCTCTGGCAGTCGCCGGCGGTCTTGCAGGCGGCGCCGGGCTCGCCGGCGGCGGGGTTGCTGGGGAACGGGCAGCTGGCGGGGTCGACCTTGGCGTCGCTCGGCGGCGGCAGTTCACTGTGCACAGTGTCACTGACGGTGTCGAGCTTGGGTTGGCTGAATCCGAGGTCGTCGCTGCCGACGTCGCTGCCGCCGGGGCTGGCAGCGGGCGCGCCGCACGCCGCGAGACAGCACAACGCAACGAGAAAGAGGCGACAACACGCGCGGTCGTTCATCAAAATCCACAAGCCTCGCGCCCACCTGCGCTTGAGCCCAGAATGTACCGGGCAGGCCGGCGACAAGCAAGTCACGGACGTGTGACAGCCGCCGCCGCGTGCATTTGCGCGAAACTCCTAGACACACCCGGCAGCCGCCCTTATCCTATTGCACCGGCGCATCCCGCGCTGCTGTCAACCAATTGCATGGCTACGTCGCCCTTCAAGCAGCCCGGTTCCGAGCATCCCTTCGGCACCGAAACGCACCGTGAGCACCCGCCGCTGGAAGTCGTGCACCGCGCAGACACGCCCATGGACGGCGTGCCGGCGGTGAACGTCGCGGCTGACGCCGAGCCGCCGCCCGTGGCGCCTGAGCCAGAGCCGCCTCCGTCGGAGCCGCCGGTTGCCGAGCCGCCGCAGCGCCGCCACAACCGCCGGCAGTACGCGCCGTACGTCGATCTGTACAAGCCGACGTGGTTGAACCCGTTGATCAAAGTGATGATTCTGGACGAGCACGGGCCGATGCCGCGCACCGTTCAGGCGCAGGTCGGCTTCGCCTCGCTGCTGATGGGCGTGCAGTTCTGCATGGATTTCCTGGCGTGGACCCTGGGTTTTCGCTGGGTATTTGTCAACGCGCTCGGCCCGGCGGGCTGGATCCTCACGTTTTTGTTCGCATTTCTCATCTCTGGCATCATCATCATCTTCGAACGTTTCGTGGTGACGGCGGACGTCGAGAGCCGCAAGACGCCGATTTTCCTCAGCCCGGCGATCCTGATGCGCGTGCTTGTGGTGATCATTTTCGCCACAGTCACAGCGATCCCCGTGGAATTGCTGGTGTTCAACGACGTGATCCAGGGCCGCCTGAACGGCGAAGTCCAGGGCAACCGCGAGGCGGCGCGGCAGCAGCTGCGCGGCGATTTCAAGAAAGATTTGGAAGACTTGGAGTCTGAGGAAGGCATCTCGCGCAAGCGCCTGAAGGACGAGGCGCCGGAAGCCAAGCTCGCGGAAGTTGTGACGCCGAAATTCGACACGCAGATCAAGGAGTTGCAGGCGAAGATCGAGGCCGTGGCCATCGACTTGCGCCAGGAAGAAAAGGGCTGGCGCTCCGGCGCCGTAGGGCAGGGTCCGCAGTGGTGGCGGCTGCATGACCAAAAAGAGGCGCTGGAATCGCAACTGGAAGAGGTCAAGAACCAGCGCAAGGCGGAGCTGGACCGGCTGACCGCGGCGAACCGCTCGGCGGAATCCTCAGGCGCCGACCGGCATTTTGCCGAGCTGCAAAAAATCAGCGACCGCTACGAGCCGCGCAAGCGCGATCTCGAGAAAAAGCGCCGCGACATCGACCGCATGACCGACGAGGAGCTCAAGCGGGCGACGAAGAAGGAATTCGCTGTCGTCGATGGCTTTGCCCGGCGCTGGAAAATCATGAATGATTTGGAGAAGGAAGACCCGCTCTACAGCGTCGCCAAGTACGCGGTGCGGGTGCTTTTCGTCTCGTTTGGCCTGCTGGTGCTGACGACAAAGGCGCTGTTCAACAAGCCGACCAAGGCCTACTTCGCCGGTCGGGACCCGCTCGAGCACCTGGAATAGCCGTCGCGGCTACCGCAAAAATGCCTGCAATTCAGCAAGTTCCGGCGCTGTCACCGGCCGCGGCTGCGGCGCGTTGCGCGCCACTGTGTGCAGCGTGCCATCGGCCGTGAAGTACGTCGTGCAGGTCGATGAGCGGTTGCCGCGCAGCATGTGCTGTGTATGGCGCAACAGCCCGATCTGCTTGGCAAATTCCGGCAACGTCCGCGGCGGCAGCTGCATCCCGAGGTCCAGCGCCGCGTGCCGCAGCAGCTCTGGCGCAAGTCCTTGCAGCCGCTGGAAGATCGCCGTGACCTCGTCGCGCGCGCCCGCCGCGCCTTGCGCCAGCGCCAGCGACACCCAAGCGCCGATGCGTCCGGGCGTGCGCGCCACGGCTTGGCGCAGATCCACAAGCGCTTCAGGCACTTGGCCGCGGGCGAGCGCCAGATCGCCGCGGTAGGCATAGACCGTGCCGAGATCGCCAAGCGTCGCCGTCGCCAGCGCGAACCACTGCGTCGCCTCTGCCAGCTCACCCAGCAGCGTCGCCGCGGCGCCGAGGCCGTACAGCGCCCACCGCGTCGGCATCGCGCAGGCCAGGGCGGCGTGGAAGTCCGCGCGCGCCGCGGCGTAGTCGCCAAGCCAAAGCTGCAGCTCACCGCGAAAAGCGTAGGGATGTTGCGAGCCTGGAAACTGCCGGAACACCGCGTCAAACGCTGCCAGCGCCTGCGCCGGCGGCTGGTAGCGCACGCTCTTTTGCACCGTCTCGCACACCGTCCGCACGCCCTGGGCGACGTGCACGCGCTGCAGCTGCCCGCCCGCCGCCACGACGAGGTGCGACGAGCGGTTGCCGTGCAGCGCCGTCAGCAACGCCTGCAGCTGGCCGGCAATGTCGCGCGCGCGTGCCGTCCGTCCCAGCGGCGGCGCGTCCGGCAGCAGCACCGCCCGCAGCTCCGGATAGCCGTGAAAGTGCGCGTCGGAGCCCTGCGTGCCTGCCTGACCGGCCAGGTGCTGGTACGCCAGCCCGGTCAGCCACGGTTTTGTCCGCGCCAACGTGTCGAGCGTCGCCCGCCGCCGTGGCTCCGGCATCCGCCGCGCCAGCCACGCCAGCCGCAGCACCGGCGGCAGCGCGGCGCGAAACGTCGGCCCGGGCACCATCGCCAGCAACGGCATCAGCGGCAATGGCCCCGCGCGCTGGGGCGTCTCGCGCGCAGCGGTCAGGGCTTCCAGCGCGCCGTGGGTCGCTGCCAGCTGTAAATCTGCGATTACATTGCGGAAAAGTCCGTCGTCTTGCGCCCGCACGCCGCGCTGCGCCAGCTGCGCCGCCGCTGGCAGGTCACCGCGCGCCCGCGCCGCCTCCGCCAGCCACAGGTGCGTCTCCGTGTCCTCCGGCCGCAGCGCCAGGCTGCGCGCCAGCAATGCCTCGGCGTCCGCCGTCGCGCCCTGCAGCAGCGCCAGCACGCCGGATTGCAGCAGCACGTCGGCGTCCTCCGGCGCCAGCTGCCGCGCGGCCTGCAGCCACGTCGCGGCCGCCGACAAATCGCCCAGCCACAGCGCCCGCTGGCCAAGCAGGACCGGCGCTTGGGCGTTCTCCGGCGCGGTCACGAGCAGCTTCTCCAGCACCGCCCGCGCCGCCGCGCCCGCCCCCGCGTGCAGCAACGCCCGCGCCAGCGCCAGCCGGGTCCCCGCGTCCGCCGGCGCCGTCGTCACCAG
>CAIPXZ010000387.1 GCA_903869075.1 uncultured Myxococcales bacterium
AGCGCCTGCGCCAGCAGCGGCTGCGCCACGTCACTGCGCACAGTCAGGTTATCAGACGTCAGCGCAAAGCCAGCGACCTCCAGCGTCACGCCCAGCGGCAGGCCGATTTGCAGCGCGCCAACCCAGTGCTCGCCGTGCGCGATGCCCAGCGCCGGATTGCCAAACGACGCCGACAGGTCGGCTGCCGCCGGCGGCTGCGCGACCTGCGCCCAGGAGCCGCGCAGCGTCAGCCAGTCGAGCACGCGCAAGTGCGCCTGCAGCCGCGGCTCGACGCTGAAATCATTGGCGTACAGGCCAACCAGCGGCGCCAGGCCGGCCTGAGGCAGCTTGCGGCTCACGCTGCGCGTCAGCGGATCCAGCCGCAGCCCCGGCTCGATGGCCAGCCGCTTGTCAAACCACTGCGTTGCCAGCGACACCCACGGCGCCACGCCCAGCTGCGTCACCTGCCAGGTGTCGGCGGCGACCTGCTCCGGCGGCGGCTGGCCAAACGCGCGGATGTCGCCCTCGCGCGCCGGCGCGCCGATCGAGCCCGCGCGCGTGGCGTTTGTCTGCGACGCCTCCAGGTCCAGCCCGGCGTGCAGCTTGGCCCACGACGCCACCGGCTTTTGCCAACGCGCCCGCAAGCCGCCCGCCCAGCCGTCCTGCGTCGCCGCCGCGCCCAGCGTCCCCACCTGCTGCGACTGGCTTTGGCTGTCCAGGCCCCACCACGGCGTCACCTGCACTTCCGCGCCGTCCGCCAGCGTCTGGGTGTAGCGCAGATACACGCGGTTGAACGCCTGCGACTTGTCATCCCGCACGCGATCATTGGGGTTTTCGCGGTCCTGCACGCGGTGGACGCCGTCGGCGCCGTGCAGCCACGTCAGGTCCAGGTGCTTGCCCTGCGGCATCGGGAACTCGACGCGCGTCTGCACGTCCTCGTACGTCGGCAGCGGAAACACTTCCTGCACGCTGGGTCCCACAACCGACGACAGCGTCTTGTCCAGCCATGAATACCGCCCCGCCGCCGTCACAAGCGCGTCGCCGACCGGCACGCTCACCCGCCCCGCCGCTTCCAGCGGATCGACCGAGACCTGGCCGTGCAGCCGCAGCTTGCTGTCCTCGTCGCGCGCATCCGGCGCGTCGCGCAGCCGCTTGGTCTGCACGGCAAGCATCGCACCCAGGCCGCGGCCCCACTCCGCTCCGTAGCCGCCCGGCAGCAGCTCCACGCTCTGCACAAGGTCGCCCGTCATCACCGAGCGCAGACCGCCCTCGTGGTACAGCTTGGGGATCGGCACGCCGTCCACGAATGTCCGCGACTCGCCCGGCGCCGCGCCCCACACGACGACGTCACCGCTGCCCGCCGCCGCGCGCGCCACGCCCGGCATCGACTCCACGACCTTCAACACGTCGCCCTGCCCGCCCGGCACCCGCGCCGCCTGGCCAGCTTCCACCGTCGCCGCCACCGTTTCGCGGCGCAGCGGCACGATTTGCACGACGACTTCATAATCGCCATCGTCCTTCGGCGGCTTCTGCCCCGGCTGCATCACCGTGTAGCGCACCTGCAGCCGCACGCCCGCCGCCAGCGTTTCGCTAATGCGCACAATGGCATACGGCGCGGCACCGACCTCCACCGGGTGCGTCCCCGCCGGCAGCTCATGCAGCTCGAACGTGCCGTCGGCGCGCGTCTGCGTCACCGCGTCGGGCACGTCGACGACGCGCACCGGCAGGTTCGCCACCGGCTTGCCCGTCAGGCCATCGCGCACTTTGCCGACGAGCGCCGCCGGCCGCGGCAGCTCTTTCCATTCAAAAACATAGCGGTAGACGATGCGCACCGGCCCCGGCTTGTCGTCCCACAGCGCCGGCGCGAAGCGGAATTGCTGCACCGCTTGCTGCGCCGCGGCGTCAAAGTGCGCGCCGGCCGAGGTCTGCACCGCCGTTTTGGTCACCTGACCTTGCGCGTCGATGTCCACCGCCAGCACCACCGTCGCGCCGTGGCCCGCGGCCTTCTCCGCCTCCGGCCACGCCGCCTGCACGAACTGCAGCAGCTTTGGCGCGCGCGTCAGCACCGGCGCAGCGGCCCACGCCACCGGCAAGCCGCACAGGCTCCAGGCGCAGATGCAGGCGATGCA
>CAIPXZ010000388.1 GCA_903869075.1 uncultured Myxococcales bacterium
CGGGCTGTTCCGCGTGCTGCCGGGCGAGAAGCTGAGCGATTGGCGCAGCGTGGGTGAGGCGCTGCGCGATGCCCGCAACGGCAAGCCGCTGGACAAGGGTCTGGCGCCGCTGGCGCGCGTGGGCGATGCGTGGGTCAAGCAGGACGCCATCGCGTTCAACGCCGCGGTCGCCGAAGTGCTGGCGCTGGCGCGGCCGGCGGAGCTGACGCAGGCCAAGAGCGAGCTTGTGTTCAACCTGGCGCAGCCGTTCTACGCCGGCATGGTCGTGTACGTGCTGGCGTTGCTGATCCTTTTCGTGTCGTGGGCGTACAAGCCGGCGCTGCTGCAGCCGGCGGCGTTCGCGGTGCTGCTCGTCGGCGTGGCGGTGCATACGGCGGGCCTGACCTCGCGCGTCATCTTGCAGGGCCGCCCGCCGGTGACAAACCTGTATTCTTCCGCGGTGTTCGTCGGCTGGGGCGCGGTCGTGCTTGGCTCGGTGCTGGAGTGGATCTACCGCAAGGGCTTTGGCACCGCCGTCGCCGCCGCCTCCGGTTTTGCCTCGCTGATCATCGCCCATCACCTCGCCGCCGACGGCGACACGATGGAAATGATGCGCGCTGTGCTCGATTCCAACTTCTGGCTGGCGACGCATGTCGTAACGATTACAATCGGTTACAGCGGAACATTCCTCGCCGGGGCGATCGCGATCGGCTGGACCATCCGCCGCCACGTCGTCAAGCATCCCGACCCAGCCGCCGACAAGGCGCTGGTCGCGATGTGCTACGGCATCGTCTGCTTCGCGGTGCTCTTCAGCTTCGTCGGCACCGTGCTCGGCGGCATCTGGGCGGACCAGTCCTGGGGCCGGTTTTGGGGCTGGGATCCCAAGGAAAACGGGGCGTTGCTGATCGTGTTGTGGAACGCCATCATCCTCCACGCGCGCTGGGGCGGCTACGCGCGCGACCGCGGCATCATGGCAATGGCGATTTTTGGCAACATCATCACGTCGCTGTCCTGGTTCGGCGTCAACATGCTCGGCGTTGGCCTGCACTCCTATGGTTTCATGGACAAAGCGTTCTGGGCGCTCGTGGCTTTTGGCTCGTCCCAGCTGCTGTTCATCGCCTTTGCCCTGCTGCCGCGCCGTTTCTGGCACCGCGGCCCGACCGTCGCCGCGCCGCATCCGCCGGCCGCGGCAGCCTGAACCCCACACCCCAGTCGGAATGCGCATTGTTGCGGGCAAAACGCCGCGGTAGCCCACGCTTGCGCCGCGCATGCCGGGTTGGCCCACGGGCGACCTCCCTTCCGCAAGCCTGCGAGCGACGCGCCGTCCACTTCCCAGAACCGCAACTTGACTTGGATCATAGGCGCCGCTTGATCCAGATCAAGCCGACTCTTGAGATGGGTCGCGTCCATCTCGCCCAGACGCCACTATTTCTCAATGATTTCAGCGTGTTTATCGGACTTTTCGCGACCATCACTTGGCCTACCTAATGATGCGGTTTATTTGACCGTTTCGGTTGCGATGGCGCGAAAGGGCGCAGTATCCTTCGCACGTCGGACCCGGGAGGTTCGAACCCGTCAAGCTGGTCGCTTGGCGTGGGAGGGCACAGCAGGACGGCGTGTGGATGTCGCTCTGGCTGACTCTCGGTACGGTGTTCCGACACAACAAGGTGGATCCAATGAGAAAATCATCCTTCCCCGCCTGGACTGGAGCCCTGCTTTTCGCAGTGGCACTTGTCTCGGCTACTGGCTGCGGAAGCAGCGGGACTGCGGGGGCCAATGGCACCTCGTGCACGGCCAGCAAAACTGGCACAACCACAACCATTACCTGCACGGACGGCACCAGCGTCGCCATCCAGGATGGCGCAAAGGGTGACACCGGCGCCAAGGGTGACGTCGGCACCACCGGCGCCAAGGGCGATACCGGCGCGAAGGGCGACACCGGCGCGACCGGCGCCAAGGGCGACACCGGCGCGAATTCGACGCCGTGCGCGGTCATCGACAACGGCGACGGGACCAAGAAGGTCACCTGCGGCACGACGTCCGTGACGCTGTCTGACGGCGCCACCGGCACCGCCGGCAAAGACGGCGCGAACGGCCAGGACGGCCAGCCCTGCCAGCTCTCGGACAACGGCAACGGCACCAAGACCATCACGTGCGCAGGCGTCACTGTTGACCTGCCCACAGGCGCCACCGGCGCCACCGGCGACACGGGCCCGCAAGGCGAACCCGGCGTCAACGGCACCAACGGGACCGACGGCGCCCCGGGCACCAACGGCACCAATGGCACGAACGGCAAGGACGCCGTCCCGTGCACTGTCTCGACCAACGGCGGCGGCGCCACGGTCATCACCTGCGGCGACGGTTCCACGGTCACGCTGGGCGCGACCGGCACCGTCAATCAGCCGAGCTTCATCGTCACCAACTTCCACGGCATCAACGACCTCATGGCCACCGGTGAGTTTGCTGCCGGCGCGAAGTGGTTCGTCACCGCGAACATCACCGGCGCGAGCATCGACTCCGTCAGCGGCAAGGTCACCGTCACCTACACCGTCGTCGACGCGAACAACAAGCCCGTTTCGGGCCTGAAGTCGGTCGGCCTCGCCGTCGCCAAGCTGGTTCCGCCGGCCAATGGCGAAGTCTCCACGCACTGGGTGCCGTACATCTACAGCAAGGCCGTCGCCGGCACAGGCGCATGGAACAGCGCGCCGTGGAACACCGACCCCGCGACCACGGTCTACCAGGCCACGCGCGAGTCTTCCAACGCTGACCCGACCAAGGGCGGCACGCTGACGGAAAGCGCCACCACGCCGGGCACGTACACCTACGTCTCGCTCGCCAGCGTCAACAACGCCGCGCAGGGCGCCACGCCGATCACGTATGACCCGACCCTCACCCACCGCGTCGCCATCATGGCGGGCGGCCACAGCGGCGCGACGTTTGACACCGAGTTCGACTTTGTGCCGAACGGTTCGCCGGTCACGCTGACGCGCAACATCGTCCAGACCGACACCTGCAAGCAGTGCCACGGCCCGCTGTTCAAGGCCCACGGCGGCGATCGCCTCAACGTCGAGACCTGCGTGATGTGCCACAACCCGAGCACCTCCGACCCGCAGTCGGGCAACACCATTGACCTCAAGGTGATGCTGCACAAGATCCACGCGGGCGTGGAGCGCGCGACGGCGGCCGGCGCCGACGGCATCTTCTTCGACGACCCCAAGACGGTGACCAACGAAGCCGCTGACAACAACCCGTTCGTCATCTGGGGTTACAACAACACCAAGATGGACTTCAGCGACATCGAATACCCGGCCGTGCTGACCAACTGCACCAAGTGCCACCAGCAGTCCAACCCGGCCAAGCCGCTGCAGGACGTTGACTCCTGGAAGCTGCACCCGTCGACCGCGGCTTGCACGTCCTGCCACGACGACATCGACCTGTCGGCGCCGCTCGCCACGAGCAAGCACGGCTACGTCGGCAACATCAAGGGGCCGAAGCCGGACAACACCTGCACGGTTTGCCATGACACGGCCGGTTCGGACGTGAACAACCCGGGCGTGCCGTGGTCGCACGACTGGATGATCAAGGACGCGCGCAACGTCTCTGAATTCAACATGAAGATCACGGTCACCCTGCCGGACGGTACGCAGCCGGCGGGTGGTTTCTTCGTCGCGGGTCAGACCCCGGTGCTGCACATCTCGATGACGGACATGATCACCGGCACGCCGATTGACCTGACCACTCTGCCGCAGGACGACACGGGCACGGGCGAAGGCTGCCTGGCGACGGGTTGCCCGACGCGTGATGGCAAGTTCCTCGGCGCCAGCCTGTTCGTGCACGGCCCGCGCGCGCAGAACAAGCCGGTGCTCAGCTACAACGCCCGCGCGGTGGTTGTCGCGACCGGTGTTGGCCCGTGGAACCTGACCAACGCCAAGACCCTGCAGGTCACGTTCGACGGCGGCAAGGACCTCATCGTCGACGACATCACCGGTGGCGACACCATCACCAAGTCCGCGGCGGTCACCGTCACGCTCCCGACCTCGGGCGCGCTGAAGCCCGCCAGCATCGCCGCGGTCACCGCGACGGAGTTGAAGAACATCCTGAACGCCGACGCGAAGTTCAAGCTGCGCGGCATCGCGTACATCGATGAGCTGACGCTCAAGCTGGCGATTCGCAGCCGTAACCTCGGCCCGACGTTCTCGGTGCAGCTGCCGGCGGCGACGACGACGACGGACCTGACCAAGGTCGAAAACATCGTCTTCGGCGCGGACAACACGGTGCACTCGATCGGCAACCCGCTGATCTCCGGCACCGCGTATCTGGCTGCTGGCGGCGCTCCTGGCCTCAGCACGGTGTCCAACAAGCTGTTCTCACCGGTCATCCCGGGCACCACCAAGGCGCCGACGTTCGTCGACCCGAAGGCGAAGTTCTCCGCGACTGAAATCACCTACACGCTGGACCCGGTCGACGACCTGGCGCCGGGCACGTACATCGCCAACACCGAGTTCAAGGACCTGGGTGCTGACTCTGTGACGTACGCCAGCGGCGTGAGCTACAAGACCCCGTCCATCGCCCGCGTCACCTTCCAAGTGGGCACGGCGACGGCGGATCTGCCGGTTGCGGGCAACTGCCAGACGTGCCACCAGGGTCCCGATGACTCCAAGCTTCCGAACGGCAACCTGAGCCCGGACGGCAAGAAGGGCTTCATCTTCGACTTCAGCGGCCACCACAAGCTGTTCGACTTCAACGCCACCGACCTGTGCACGGCTTGCCACGACTGGTTGCCGCAGCTCGGCACCACGGTCGCCAGCAACGCCACCACGGCGAACACGGACATGTACTGGTGGACCGGCGCCAAGCCGATCGCCCGTCGCGTCCACGCGGTTCACAACGGCGCGGCGCTGAAGTACCCGATCACCACGGTGGGCGCGAGCGACTCGCCGTCTGGCCGGAACTGGAACATCCAGTACCCGGACGACGTGCGGGATTGCCAGATGTGCCACCCGGCCGGCACCACGAGCGGCACGTGGCAGAGCAAGCCCTCGCGGATTGCCTGCCTGGGCTGCCACGATGACGACGCGGCGACCGCGCACTTGAAGACCATGGTGTTCGACCCGACGCCGGCCAATCCTTGGTCGGGTGACGAAGTCGAAGCCTGTCAGACCTGCCACGCGCCGTAGTCTCGCGACGCTGAGCATGGTATAGAAACACCCACGGGAAGGACTCCGGTCCTTCCCGTGGGCCGTTTTGGCTAGGTACAAAAGCAAGGGGGCGCGCCGCCCCCAATTCGGCAGTCCGCAGCCGCGGCCTGCAGTTGCCATGCGCAGACCGATTTTCATCCATACAGGGTGGCCACAGGCGCGTGCCAACTAACCCACTTATCGGAGTCCGCTGATGCGTCAGATGCTTTCCCTGGTCCTGCTGTCCGTGTCCGTGGCGGCTTGTGACAAGCCCGCGCCTGCTGCCGCGCCTGTCGCGCCAGCCGCTGCGCCGCCCCCTGCCCTGTCGATGGCCGTGACGCCGACGACGGCGGATGACCCGGTGCTCGCGACCGTCAACGGCCAGCCGGTGACGATGGCCGACGTGCGCCTGGCGCTGCACCTGACCAAGCCGGAAGAATTTGTCGAGGAGGCGCAGCTCGGTCCGGCGCTGGACGGCCTGATTCGCCAGGAGATCATCGCCCAGGCCGCCGCGACGGGCGGGCTGGACAAGGACGCGAAGTACCAAGCGGAGTTCGCCAAGCAAGCGGCGCCGCTCAACGCCTTTCGCCGGCGGGCGCTGGGCGACGCGTTCTACCACGCCAAAGTGGCCAACCTGCCGCCGCCGACAGACGCCGAGGCGCAGGCGTATTTTGACGCGCACAAGGATGTCCTGGCGAGCGACGTCCACATCCAGCAGGTGCTGGTGCGCGACATGACGCGCGCCAAGACCGCGCTGGGTGAGCTGAACACCGGCAAGGCGTTTGCCGAAGTGGCGCGTTCGATGCTGCCGCCGGGTGCGCCGACGGAGACGCCGTGGGACCTCGGCTGGCAGAACTGGCAGCAGTTGCCGGACGCGTGGCACAAGACGCTGGAGACGCTGAAGCCAGGCGAGACCAGCGGCATCATCGCCGGGCCGAACAAGCGGTTCTGGATCATCAAGCTGCTGGAGCGGCGGCCGTCCAAGACGGCGGATTTCGCCCAGGCCAAGGCGGAGA
>CAIPXZ010000389.1 GCA_903869075.1 uncultured Myxococcales bacterium
CTGGAGCGCGATCCGCTGGGGCGCGGTAGTCTGCCTCACCAGCCGCGCGAAGACCTGGAGCGCGATCAGCTGGGGCGCGGTAGTCTGCCTCACCAGCCGCGCGAAGACTTGGAGCGCGATCAGCTGGGGCGCGGTAGTCTGCCTCACCAGCCGCGCGAAGACCTGGAGCGCCGTCATCCGGATGGCCGTTCGCGTTCGCAGTCTCGCGCCGATCCTGAGTCATCTTGCCTCGCGCATCAGCCGCCGCCGTCATTGTGCCCGGCCGGCCAGCTCCGCGCCAGCGCAACGTGCGGCTACTTTTGCGGCGCCGGCGCGGGGGCGACCTTGGGCGCGAAGTGCGCCTTGCACGGCGGGGCGAGCTCGGCTTCGTGGGACTTCAGGCACGCGGCGATGCGCCCGCCGCCCGGCTTGATCCCCTGGCAGAACTTGACGGCGTCCGGCTTGCAGTCGGCGATCGCCTCGCGGAATTCCTCTTTGCGTTCAGCGACCGCCGCCTTGCAGCCCGGCGACAGATCCGCGGCGTGCGACTTGAGACACGCGGCGATCCGCCCCTCGCCGGGCTTGATCCCCTGGCAGAATTTCTGCGCGTCAGGCTGGCAGGCGGCATGGACGTCATCCGCTCCCGCCGCCAGCGCGGCGCCGGCCACCATCAGCCCGCCCATCACCAGCAACCCTTTGAAAAATTTGTTGTTCTGCATCGCGACCTCCGACTTGGCATCCAACGCCGCCGGCACCTGCCGGACGGTCACAAGTCTAGACCCGGCGCGCCGCGGCAGGTGAAAATGCACAACGTTTCTTTGCAGTTGCCGCAGCTACTTGCCGCAGAAGCTCGAGCCGGTTGGCGCGTTGCCGCTGATGTAGCACGGCGTGATGCACCAATCGCCTTTGGGCTGCCACATCAATCCGCCGGCGGGGTCGCCGGGCTTCTTCTTGCCGACGCAGGCGTCACCGGACTGGTAGCACGTGGTCATGACCGGGCCGGTGCCGCCGATGCTCTGATTCGGCCAGTTGATTTTGCCGATGTACCACAGGTCCAGCGCCTTCATCTCGATGCCGCCGCCAGCGGGCTGGTCGGGATGCGTCTGGTTGTACTCGGCGGCGAGGTTGCCGAGCACGTAGACGCGCACTGTCGCCCATGAGTGGCCAAAACCCTTGTCGTTCCAGTAATGTATGCCCAGCGCATAGGTGTGCGCGTCCGTCGTCGAGCCTTCGGGCTGCGCGAGGTTGATGTTCTCCGGACCAGCGCCATCGGTGTCGTCGAGGTCCAGCGACGGCGACTGCTTGTCGGTCGAGGCGATGCCCCACTGCGGCTTGCTGTTGTACCAGTAACAGTCAAAAGTTGAATCAAACCAAGGATCCGGGTCGCCATCACAGTCGATGTCCGGCTGGTTCGCGAGCTGGTGCGCCAGGTGGATGTCCTCGTCCGCGCCGACGCTGTCGGTCTCATCCGGGTCCGCCGGCGTGTGCCACAGCAGCTCGACGTGCAGCGCGTCTTTGGGCACCACGATGACCGTCACGCACGCCGGCACGCAGGCGTTGACGCCCTTGTTGTCGATGACGTTCAGGCAAAAATCGTACTCGCCCGCCGCGTTGGTCACAAAAGTCGGGTCGGGCGCGCTCGCGCTCGGCACAAACTTCTGCGTCGAGCCCACCGGCTGCTTCTTCACCGACCACTGGAACTTGGCGATGGAGCCACCGCCCAGCGCTTGCGAGTTCGAGCCCAGCAGGTGCAGCACGGTCTGCGGCGCGACCTCCTCGCCTTCTTTGACCGTCACAAGCGGCTTCGGGCACAGCGCCGTCACGCCGACGCCGGAGAGCTTGACGTCCTGCGGCTCGGCGTTGGAATCGACCTCCACCACCGCGATATCACTGACCAAAGTGCCGCTCACTTCCTGGCTCAGCGCCGCCGGCGTGTAGCTCGCGTGCAGCTTGTACGGCTTGTTCAGGTCGATGGTCAGCGGCGCGTCCGTCGACGGCGTTGCATCGGTGCCAAAATCCAGCACAAACGCTGGGTTCGCGCCATCCTGCAGGCGGATCGACGTCACGCTCAGCGGCGTCTGCCCGCAGTTCAGCAGGTCGATCGCCTGTTCTGCCACCTGACCGACGACGACAGCGCCAAAGTCGATCTGCGGCGCTTGGACAATCTTCAGGCACGGCACGTTGCCATTGGCCGACAGCAGCACCTGCGCCGTCGTGCCGGTCGCCGCGGGATCGTTCGTCGTCAGTTGCAGCGCGCCACCGCGCTTGGTCGTATCGGTCGCCGTGAACCACACCCGCCAGGTCGCGGACTTGCCGGGATCCAGGGACAGCGGCGCCGGCAGATCGAAGTCCGCCGGGCTCGTGCGCGTGGCGCCATCGGCCATGTCCAGCGAAAAACCGGCGTCGATGTTGAAGTTGACGTGCGAAATCACCAGCGGCGCGTCACCGCTGTTCAACAAGGTAATCGGCTGCAGTTCTGCAGACTTACCGACGGCGATGTGGCCAAAATCAACGGTCTTGGGCGACAGCGAGAGGCTGGGCTTGCCCAACTTTGTCGTCAACGTGAAGCAGAGGCCGATCGCCGGCAGGCTCGGATCGCCGGAAGCCTTGACGCAGACGTTGGCCGAGTGTACGCCCGCATCGAGCTTTTTGTAGTGAATCCGGAATGTTTCAGACGTCACAGTGTTCGCCCAATTGCCGCCGGCGGGCACGATGTCCTGCCATTTGTCGGTCATCAGTGCGCACGCGGTCCCATCGGCGGCGGCGCACGACCACGCGCTGCTGCTGTCCGCGGGCGTGAGCGTGATGTCGGAGACGCGCAAGACCGCGGCGGTCGTGACCGAAATCGTGTTGTTGATGTTGAATTCAAGGTCGACGGCATCGCCGACCTTGACGCCGCCGACCTGGACGTCGACAGCGCTCTGGTTGGTGATCGCCCGCGCGGGCGTGACGAGGCGCACGTCCGCCTGCGCGCGACAGTCGGTCTGCGTGCCGCCGTTGAGGCACCCCTGCAAGGCAGCAGAGGTACTTGGTTTTCCCGAGCAGCCGGCGGCCAATGCCAATCCCACTGCCATCCAGCCCAGCCTGTCGAACCGCATTCCGTCGCCTCCGCGTCGGCTGGCATCGTGCGGGAAGCGGCCGCGGGTTGCAAGCCAAACGACGGCGGCGTGGCTGCCACGAGTGCCACGCGCGCGCGAGCCCGCCCTCAGAGGGTGGGCCTGTATGTTCGCGTCCTGGCAGATTTTGCCGCGGCGGCGCGCAATTTGTCACACAAGCCCGCCGCCACGTCGCAGCGCCTGTCAAGGCGGCGGAGCCCCATCGCCGTCCACGGGCGGGAACGCGAGCGGCGGCTTGCCGCCAGAAATCCGCAACCGATTCACAGCCTTGGAAACCGCCGGCACCCGCAGCAGCCGCAGCTCCAGCCGCCGCAGTATTGGCACGTCAAGCGCCACGAGCCCCAGCAAGATCAGCA
>CAIPXZ010000390.1 GCA_903869075.1 uncultured Myxococcales bacterium
CGCATCGCCGATGAAAGAGGCGGCGGGTGCTCCTGCGGTTGACCAAGTACAAGCCCCGACAAGTCGGGGTTGCGGTGTTCCGTCAGACGTAGGCAGAGCTTCGCGCCTGAAACAATGGCGGGTTCGTATGCCGAGAAGCTGCTCAGTGACGATCATCAACAAAATAGCCGCGCTTGGCACAGGGCAAAACGCCAGCTATGGTTGGCGCGTAGGTTCTAGATTTGGCGATGATTTCGCGGCGAATTCCCCGAGTCGCACGATCAGCGACTCGAATCGGGCGTCACCGCGCAACGGGTCCCACGCCGGTTCGTAAACCAGACGGTTGCGGAGAATGGCCGCCTCCTCCACGCCGCCTTGCTTATGCAGCAGTTGCTCGCGCTCCTCCAGTGTCGCCAAGACAATGGTACGTTCCCCGAGTTTGAGGTAGATCTCGGTCCGGCTAGGCCGCCAGCTTAAGCCTTTAGCGATCGTTGGCCCGGAGTATCCACTGAATTGCTCATAAACCTTTAGGGCTTTCCGTGCCTCGTCGTTGCGCCCAAGGCTGGCGAGCAACCATGCTTGCCAGAAATACAGATTCGCATCGTTGGGCGCGTCCACCAGCCGTTGTTCGACGACCCGCAAGGCGGCTTGCCAGTCGAGCTGGGCCGCTTCGAGGTTACCGTCCATCTGATGCGCCTGGCCCAGCAGCGCTGAGCGTGGGCCGACGAATTCTAGCGCGAAGGTATCCCCATTAAGAAAATCATTTTGCACCGCGCTCAAGCTCTCCAGCGCCTGCTTGGGTTCGCGGTGGCAGAGCCACAGCCAGGCAACGGTTGCGGTCTTGCCCGGTTTGACCCAAAACGAGCTCGGGGCCTCTCGCAGCAGCGCCAGCGCTTCGTCAAGTTTGCCGTGCAGTTGGAAAAGATACAGGGCCTTAAAGGCGAGGGTATTTGGGCCGCGACGCCGGAGAAGGGCGGCATCGATACATTTTTCCGCATCCGCGTAAGTTCGATTGGGACCGAAGCCCGTCAGGATGCCAGCCTTACCCAACAGAGCGCTCGCGTCACCGCCCGGTAAAGCGGCCGCTCGGTCAAGCAGATCATAGGCTTCCTCCGCCAATGAGTCGGCCCCGGCACGCCAAGCCCGGTCGCGCAACGTGTAGGACAGTTTCCGCAAGACCCGCTTGTCAGCCGGCCGCTCGGCCAGCAGCTGCCGGAGCATCCGCTCCGCATGGTCGATAGTGTTGGCCTGCTGTCTTTCCAAGTTGGCCACAGCCAGACGCGCCTCAAAGGATTCGGGCGACAGCGAAAGCGCGCGCGAGGCCCGTCGCTGCGCCTCGTCGATTTTCAAGGGGAGATGGTTGAAGATGCTGTTGCCCCACGTAGCGACCGAGTAGGCGGCCCACGCATCGGCGTTGTTCGGTTCAAGTTTCACGGCCTGAGCGCCTAAGTCCTCCGCCAGCGCCCATTCCTCCGTGGTCGCATCCTGCTCCAGTTCGTGAATTTCCCAAAGGCGAGCCAGCAATTTTTGCACCTCAGTCTGAGGCGCCGCGACAGGGGTGGGCTTCGCGGAGGCGTCGGTAGCCTGCGCTCTTGCGAGGGGCTTCGCTACCTCCCCGTCACGAGTCGAAGGTCGTAGTGCAAGGAAGGCGGCGCCGGCGGCGAACAGGGCGCCGACGATGATGGCGGGCACCGCCCACCGGCGTGCGGGCACGGACCGGTCCGGCGACGTGGCGCCCTGGTCGCCTGGAAAGGGGTGAGGATAGCCCGATCCCAGCCGTGCTGGGTCGCCGAGCAGTTGCTGCACCCGCTGACAAAATTTCTCCGTCGTCTCGCAGCCGGGCAGGCGTGTCCATTGCATCTCGCGAAATTTCTCCGGGACGAACGCCTCAGCATCCGTCGTGTTGTCGATCACGACCGGCACTAAGAACGGCAGTGCCTCGTCCATGTCATGCGTGCGATCCACGGCGATTTTCCACTCGCGGCGGAAGTAACCTTCACGACGCGAATTCGTGTTTGCCGAGATAACCGGAATGAACAGCGCGCACGACTTGATCTGCCCCCGTATTTTCGTATCCCACGCGTCGCCGCCCGTTAGTTCGCTCCTGTCGAACCAGACCTCTACTCCGGCGGTGCGTAACGCCACCGCGATGCGCTCCACCACCTCCACATCCTGAGACGCGTAACTCAGGAAAACGGCGCGTTTGTCAGAAACTGGTTGGCTGTCCGGCATTTAGTCGGTGGGTGAAAGATATGTGCCGGTCCTGCTTGTGCCTGACGAGTTAAAAGCCGAAGGACGCTGGGCAACCCAAGCAGGGCGGTCGCGGGAGCCCGTTTTTAGAACTCCATTGTCAGTTTCATTGTCAGTCGGGCAAAAAACTGACCCAAAAACATACTTTAACTTACTAACTGTCAACGCGTTGGCGTCCACACGGGGATTCGAACCCCGGTCGGGCCAAGGCCATATTGGAGGACAACCACTTGGGCGTTTTCACTCTGAGAGCAGACATCGGTTGCTTCTGCAAAC
>CAIPXZ010000391.1 GCA_903869075.1 uncultured Myxococcales bacterium
CACCCGCCCAAGGCGTCGTCGCCGATCGTCCGCGAGCCGTGGTTCCTCGCCGCCGAGATCGCGGCTTTTGTGCTGGCGCTGGCGCTGCTGCGGCTGCTGATCCGCCGACTGGACCGCAAAAAAGCCGGCTGATCGGAGGCGCGCATGTCCACTGTGTTGTTGCTGCTGGCCAGCAACCTGTTCATGACCATCGCTTGGTACGGCCACCTGCGCTTCAAGAACGTGCCGCTGTGGCAGGCGGTGCTTGTCAGCTGGGGCATCGCGTTTTTTGAGTATTGCCTGCAGGTGCCGGCGAACCGCATGGGCTATTTTGGCAAATACAGCGCGTTCCAGCTCAAAATCATGCAGGAAGTGCTGTCGATCGCCGTCTTTGTCGTGTTTGCGGTGCTGGCGCTGGGCGAAACGCCACGCTGGAATCACGGCGTGGCGTTTGCCCTGCTGCTGGCGGCGGCGTGGTTCGGCTTTCTGCCGGGCGCCGCCAAGTAATCAGACGGCCAGACCCTGCTGGTCGAACACGCCCTCGAACAGGATGCCGGACAGGTAGCGCTCACCCGAATCCGGCAGGATCACGACGATCGTCTTGCCGTCAAACTGCCCCGAGCGAGCCAGGCGATCCGCCGCCGCGACCGCCGCGCCGCAGGAAATGCCAGCCAAAATGCCCTCTTCGCGCGCGAGGCGGCGGGCGTACTCGACCGACTCCTCGTTTGTCACCTGCTCCACGCGGTCGATGATCGACAGGTCCAACGTGTCCGGAATGAAGCCGGCGCCGATGCCCTGGATCTTGTGCGGTCCCGGCACGATGTCCTGACCGGCGCGCTTTTGCGTGATGACCGGGCTGGCCGTCGGCTCCACCGCGACCGACAAAATCTGCTTGCCTTTCTGGTGCTTGATGTAGCGCGACACGCCGCTGATGGTGCCGCCGGTGCCGACGCCGCTGACCAGCACGTCGATCGCGCCGTCGGTGTCGTCCCAGATCTCCGGACCGGTGGTCTTTTCGTGGATCGCCGGGTTCGCCGGGTTCTTGAACTGCTGCGGAATGAAGTACTTCGGGTCGCTCGCGGCGATCTCCTCGGCCTTGGCGATCGCGCCTTTCATGCCCTTGGCGCCCTCGGTCAGCACCAGCTTGGCGCCCAGCGCGGCGAGGATTTTGCGACGCTCCAGGCTCATCGTCTCCGGCATCGTCAGCGTGATCGGGTAGCCGCGCGCCGCCGCCACGTACGCCAGCGCGATGCCGGTGTTGCCGCTCGTCGGCTCGACAATTTCCTTGCCCGGACCGAGCACGCCGCGCGCCTCCGCGTCCCAAATCATCGCGGCGCCGATGCGGCACTTGACGGAATACGCGGGGTTACGGCCTTCGATCTTGGCCAGCACGGTGACGTTGGGGTTGCCAATGACGCGGTTCAAGCGAACCAGCGGCGTGTGGCCGATGGACTGCGAATTGTCGGAAAAGATGTGGCTCATGGTGCGGTCCTTGCGGCGAGCGGGTCGCGCGTGGTCTGCGGAGCGGGAAAGTGCTCCGACGTTGCGTCCAAGCGAATACCAATTCACGCGCTCAATGTCAACTAACATGATAGACTTTATCTGGCTAGCCGCCTATCGCCGCGAACGGCGCTTACAGCCTGTGCATTTGCCCTCGCCGCGGCGCCGCGATTCGGCTACGCTGCCGTCAGGCCTGCCGCCGTGGACGTCCCCGATGCCGCAACCGCTGCGCAAAATCCTCGTCGTGCAACACGTGCCGCATGAGCCGCTGGGAACGCTCGATCGGCTGCTGCGGACGCACCGAATTCGCATTAAATTCGTCAACTTTTCCCGGACGCCGGACGCCGAGCCGGACTTGACCGGCTATGACGCCGTCATCGTGCTCGGCGGACCGATGAACGTCGACGAAGCGCACCTGCATCCGCACCTGCGGACCGAAATGCGGTTGCTGGAAGCGGCGCTGCGCGCGGAGCTGCCGATCCTCGGGATTTGCCTGGGCGCGCAGCTGCTGGCGCACGTGCTGGGCGCGCCGGTGGGCCGCAACCGCGCGCCGGAGCTGGGCTGGCACACGGTGCGGCTGACGGCAGACGGCCACGCGGACGCCGCGCTGCGCCACCTCGGCGATGGCCAGCCGGTGTTCCACTGGCACGGCGACACTTTTGCCGTGCCGCAGAGCGCGACGCTGCTCGCCGAGAGCGATCTGTGCCCGCACCAGGCGTTTCGCTACGGCGCGCACGCGTATGGCCTGCAGTTCCATCTCGAGGCCGATGAGCCGGTCATCGCCCGCTGGCTACGGGTCTACGACGGCGAGCTGACGGCGCGCCACGGCGACGACGCGGCGCGGCGCATCCAGCTGGAGACGCGCAGCCTGTTGCCGCCCATGCGCCAGCTGGGTGACGCGGTGTTTACTGAATTGCTTCGGCTTTTTGGCTGGCAAGCGCGACCGGCGGCGGTGCAGCTGGGCCACCGCATGACCGTGCCGATCCCGCGGCTGGACTGACGGTCGCGCCGGTCAGGGCTCCAGCGCCACCGGCGCGTGCGCCGGCAGATCCAGCGCCAGAATCGCCGCGTCCAGCGCTTGCTGCAGCGTGTCGAGGCTCGGCGGCTTGGCGAGCTGCGCGGCGAAGAGCCCCTCACCGCCGTGGCCCGCGCCTTCACTCCAGCCGGTCATCAGCACAACCGGCAGACCCGTCCAGTGCTTGTGCACCTCGCGCGCCAGGTCGTGTCAGTTCATGTACGTCATGCCAAGGTCGGTGATCAGCACGTCAAACGTCGCCGCCTGCCCCCGCGCGCGCAGCGCCGCCAGCGCCACTTCGGCGGAAAGCGCGACTTCGACGCGGTGCCCCAGCCGCTCCAGCATCCGGCCAATCACCCGCAGCACTGTCGGCTCGTCGTCGATTACCAGCACCTGCAGCGCCCGCCGCGGCGACACCGGCCGCGCCGTGACTTCCGGCGGCGCGTCCAGGCGCACCGGCAGCTCCAGCGCCACAGTCGTCCCCGCGCCGGGCGCCGTGCGGATGTCCAGCCGACCGCCGTGGCCATCTGCCGTCGCTTGCACGGAAACCAGACCCAGACCGGTGCCGGCGTCGCCCTTGGTCGTGAAATACGGCTCCACGCAGCGCCGTGCCGTCGCCGCGTCCATGCCCACGCCGGTATCGCCGACCTCCACGACCGCGTGCGCAACGCCGTGGCGCGTCGTCAGCCGGGTGCGCAGCGTCAGCTCACCGCCGTCCGGCATCGCGTCCACCGCGTTCAGCACAAGGTTGAGCAGCGCCTCGCGCAGCTCGGACTCGGACGCCGAGAAGTGCGGCATCTCCGGCAACAGCTCCTGCCGCACGCGAATCGAGATGCCTTTGGCCTGTGCCGCATCGCGCCAGCGCACACGGGACATCTG
>CAIPXZ010000392.1 GCA_903869075.1 uncultured Myxococcales bacterium
ATTGCCTCGATTCTGACAGTCGAAAGTTGCGGCTACTGCAGGTGGCCCTGGACGACGGAGTTGCCATCGACGCGCACGACCTGGTCGGTGGCGATCGTCAGCGACACGCTGGCCGTACCGACGCTGAGGTTCAACGCCGGAATCGGGAAGGAGCCGAGCGCCGAGCCCGTCAGCTTGCCGACGAGCGCGCCGAGCACCTGCGTCTTGACCAGGTTGGCCAGCGCCGCCTCATTGCCCGCCATGTTGTCCTGGACGATGTCCACTTCCACATCCGCATTCTTGATGCCATTCAAGGCGATGCCGATGGCGCTGTTGCTGGCCGTGACCGAGACGTCCGTCTTGAACGTCGCGTACATGGTGAAGTCCATGGCCGAGCCGAACAGCTTGAGCGAGCCGGTGACCTTGAAGTCGCCGATCTGCGCCACCGGCGACGGCCAGCCGCAATCCTCCATCACCGGCGGCAGCATCGCGTCCAGGTTCATCACCAGGTCCGTGACGCCGTACGTCGTCAGGTCGACGTTGCCGAGCAGTGACGGACCGACCGGGAATTCAAGCAAACCGCCGTTCCACACCGCGCCGAGCAGCTCGTTGAACGCGTCGTCGCTGATGGACAGCTCCATCTTGCCGACCTTGGTCACCGTGACCGTCTGCGGCTGGCCATCGCCGCAGTGGCTGCGCGCCGGAATGCCAAGCTGGTCGTAGTTCACAACCGCCGGATCGGTGGCTGAGCTGGCGCGCGGTCGCATCAGGAAGATCATGCCGTCAGTGGCGCAGGTGATGCTGTTGTAATCGTTGTACAAATCGACGGTGATCTTGTTGCCGGAGCCGTCCAGCTTGGCGATATTGAACTGCGTCTTGAACGCCAAGGCATTGAACGCACTCGACATTGCCGGCTCCAGCGCGGTCTTCAGCTGCGGCACAAGGCTCGCGGTCAAGCTGTTGATCGTGCCGTTCAGCAAGCCGGTGAGGTTGATGCCGGCGAGCGTGACCTTGAAATTCGTGAACGAAACCACGGTGTTGGTCATCGTGATCACGGCATTGTGGTTGGCATCCACCGACGGAATCAGGTCCGTCTCGATGTTCAGCGAGTCGGCCGTCAGCTTTCCCGTCAGCGTGAAGATGATCGTCGCCTTCAGGTCCGCGGAAATGTTCTTGATCTTCGCGGACATATGCAGGCTGCCGGTCGTCGGCGACAGCGACACGGTCGGCGGCTTTGTGTACGTCAGGTTGCTGATATAGACGGTGATGCCGCTGGCGTTGATCGACGCCGGGATGTACGCCGCGAGGTCATACGTGCCGAGCACCTGCTCAAACACCGTCGCCAGATCGTTGGCCGGCAGCGTGTGCACGCCGTCATCGATCACGGACTTGCTCAGGAAGTACGCCAAGCCTGGGTCGATGATGCCCTGCGAGTGGTCGCCCCACACCGGCTTGTAGTAGTTGTTGCTCCACAGGAACGACTGCACGACTTCCTTTGTCGTGCCAAAGCTGTCGGTGGCGATGGCGACGATCTCGTTGCCGCCGATGGTCGTGGTCATCGGGTAGCTGAACGTGCCGTCGTTGGCGACCGTGACGGTGACGTCGTTGATCGCGAGGTGGGTGATCGGCCCGGCGTCGTCGGTGACGTGGCCGAGGACGGTGATGCTGGGGGTCGCAAGCACGCCCTTGATCGTCGCGGCGCGCGGCGGGTAATCGATGACGATCGTCGGCCGGCACTTGTGGTTGATGATCAAGCTGGTGCCGCAACCCGTGACTGCGTCGCAGGTGTCGGTTGTGCATGCGTTGCCGTCGTCGCAGACGATCGCGGTGCCCTGGCAGGTCTTGTTGCCGCACAGGTCGTTGGTGGTGCAGACGGTGCCGTCGTCGCAGGGCACGGTGTTGGCGGTGAACTGGCAGCCGAGGATCGGGTCGCAGCTGTTGTCCGTGCAGAGGTTGTTGTCGTCGCACGTCAGCGGCGTCGTGCCCGGCGCGCAGGCGCCCGCGGCGCAGGTGTCGTTCAAGGTGCAGACGTTGTTGTCATCGCACGGCAACTGGTTGTTTGTATGGACGATGCCGGTGCCCGGCACGCACGCGTCGTCGGTGCACGGGTTGTTGTCGTTGGCGTCGACCGCGGTGCCGAGGCACGCTCCGGACGTGCAGGTGTCCGCCTGCGTGCAGACGTTGCCGTCGTCGCACGGCACGGTGTTGAACGGGTAGATGCAGCCGTTCTTGGGGTCGCAGCTCTCGTCCGTGCACGGGTTTGTGTCGGCGCAGTTGGCGGCGATGGAGCCGTCGTGCTTGCAGCCGGTCGTCGGGTCGCACGAGTCGATGGTGCAGACGTTGTTGTCGTCGCAGTCCAGCGGCATGCCGTTGCAGGTCTTGTTGGCGCAGGTGTCGCTGACGGTGCAGGCGTTGCCGTCGTCGCACTTGCCGATGCCTGGGCTGGTCTGGCAGCCGTTGACCGAGTCGCAGGTGTCAATCGTGCACAGGTTGCCGTCGTCGCAGACCTGCTGCGTGGCGCCGGGCCAGCAACTCTTGTCCTGGCAGAAGTCGCCGAGCGTGCAGACGTCGTCGTCCGTGCAGGTCGCGGTGTTGGGCAGGTACATGCAGACGCCGGAGCCGGGCGCGCAGGCGTCGTCCGTGCACGGGTTGTTGTCCTGACAGACGGTCTTGGTGACGGTGCACTTGCCGCCATCGCAGTGGTCGTTGGTGGTGCAGAAGTCCCCGTCATCACAGGGCTTGGTGTTGTACGGGTAGATGCAGCCCTGGATCGGATCGCAAGTCTCGTCGGTGCACGGGTTGGTGTCTGTGCAGAGGATCGCGATGCTGTTGTCGTGCATGCAGCCCTGGATCAGGTCGCACGAGTCGATGGTGCAGACGCTGCCGTCGTCGCAGTTCAGCGGCGTGCCGGCGCAGCCAGCGGCGCCGCAGGTGTCGTTGCCGGTGCAGGCGTTACCGTCGTCGCAGGGGCCGGCGCCGGTGGCGGTGTGCTCGCAACCTAGCTTGACGTCGCAGGAATCCACGGTGCAGCTGTCGCCGTCATCGCAGTTCGTCGTCACGGCGCCGGGGATGCAGACGGCGTCGACGCAGACGTCGCCGCTCGTGCAGCCGTTGCCGTCGTCGCACGGCGCGGCGTTGCTGAGGTTTGTGTGCGTGCAACCGCCGGTCGGCGTGCAGTCGTCCTTGGTGCAGGCGTTGCCGTCGCTGCAGTCTTTGGTCGGGTTGCCGACGCACTTGCCGGTGTCGCAGTGGTCGTCCGGCGTGCAGCTGCTGCCGTCGTCGCATTTGGCGGTGTCGTCGGCGCTCCAGTCGGTCTGGTTGGAGAGCGCAAAGCAGCGCTGGCACGGGTTTGTCGGGTTGGGCGCGAGGTTTGTGTAGCACACCGTGGCGATCAGGCAGTGATCGCTCGGACACAGCGGACCGACGTCGATGTCCGGCTGTACGTCCGGCACGTCCACCGCCACTTCGGCGATCGCGTCGGTCTGCTCCAGCACATCGGCGACGTCGGGGACATCCGGCGCGTCGAGTTCAGCGCCCCACACGTCGGAGACAACCGGCACGTCGGTCACGGTGTCCGCCAACGTCACGTCCGAGCCGTCCGACGCCGTGTCCACGCCGGTGGAGTCGCCCACCGCCGGTTCAGAGCCGCAGCCCGCCACCGCCACAAGCGCTACAACAAGCGCCAGCAACGCCGAACGCTGCAGCAAGCGCGACTTCAATTGGATTGGTGCATTCACGATTTTCTCCCCACGCTACCGGCATAATCCGGCAGCACGCGCGTCGATTGGCCCCCGCCAAAAGACTCCCCATGCGCGGAAGTATACGCCTTCTTTGGCCGACTGCGAGAGGCCGGAGCCACGAATTTCACCGCCGTTCAAAGTTCCGTCAGCGCGCGTCGCCCGCGGCTTTGCCCAGCCGCAGCTGCATCGCCGCTTCCACAAGCACCGCCGTCATCGCCAATTTCGGGTTCGGGTTGAGCACGAGCTTGTCTTCCAGCCGCTGCGTCGCGTCGATCGCCGCCACAAGCCGTCCCGCGTCCACGCGCTGCGCCAGCGCGCGCAGGTCCGCGGCCACGCGCGCGTGGGGCAGCGTCTCGGCCGCCATGCCCGTCGCCACCATCAACGCATCGCGCCACGCGCTCCGCAAAATCTCGAGGATCCACGGCAAGTCCGCGCGCACAAGGTCCTTGCCCTTGGCGTCACCGTCTTCGGGGCGAATCCCCGCCAGCCGCCCACCCAGCCCCTCGACGAACGCCGCCGCCTCGCTCGGCGCCGCCAGCCCCAGCTGCAGGGCGAATTCAACGACGTGATCGACAAACGCCATCCGCGTCGGATCGCACAGCGTCCGCCCCAGCGTCATCGAGCCCTCCGCCAGCGCCGACGCCGGTCCCGCCATCGCCGCCGGCTGGCCTTCCGCCACAAGCAGCGCCGCCACGTCATCGGGCGACAGCGGCGCGAACCGCAGCACCTGGCAGCGCGAGCGGATCGTGTCCAGCAGCAGCTGCGGCTTGGCCGTCACCAGAATAAAGATCGTCTGGCCCGACGGCTCCTCCAGCGTCTTGAGCATCGCGTTCGCGGCTTCCTCGCGCAGCAGCTCCGCCGACTCGACGATCAGCCCCTTGATCGCGCCCACCACCGGTTCATAGCGCAGGCGTTTCACGGCATTGCGCACCTGGTCGATCTTGATCGTCGCGCCGTCGCGCTCCAGCCGCGTCACGTCCGGATGATCGCCGCGGACAAAAGCCGCGCAGGACGGGCACTGCCCGCACGGCTCCGCGCGCGTCGGATCCGGCCGTGTGCAGGCCAGCCGCGCCAGCAGCGCCTGCGCCACGACGTCCTTGCCCACCCCTTCCGGGCCCTCGAACAAATACGCGTGGCCCGGTGTCCCGCGCACAATAAGCCGAGCCAGCGCAGCGACTTGCGCGCGATGACCGCGAATTGCAGAGAACCGGTGCAGCGCCATGGCGACTCCTCGCGCGGCGATCGTCACCCGGACGGCGCGCACGGTCAACCGCGGCACTTGAGGAAATGTGTGGGATGCATCAAACCCGGGGTTGTCTCGCAGCGTGCCTACCGGCACAATTGGCAGATTCGGCGGCGCATCGCGCCTGCAGTGCCGCCACGCGAGGGACCGACGCCCATGTTTGACGAGCGACGACAGCATCCGCGATTTCCGATTCTGCTGGTGGGCATGGCCCATACGGCGAACGCGTCGTTTGAGGTCGTGTGCACCAATGTCAGCGCCGGCGGTGCGTTCCTGGCGACGCGGCAGCCGGTGCAGTCCGGCGCGCCGATCGAGCTGGAAGTGAAGCCGCATGGTCCCGACGGGCCGACGGTGATGCTGGTGGCCGAGGCACGGTATTTGGTGCCGCGCGGGACCGGCGGCCAGCCCGGCTTCTCCGTGACCTGGGTCGATGCGCAGTGCCCGACGAGCCGGCTGGCGCTGGAGCAGGTGCTGCGCGACATTTTGCGCGTGCCGCGGTTCCGCGTTGTCGCTGTGGGCCTTGGCGGTCGCTTCAATTTTGCCGACCCGCTGGCGGAAGCCGAGCCGGAACAGCCGGCGCGCAGTCCGTTTTCGCCGCTCAGCCCGTCGCCGTTCGCGCCCGTCGAGCCGTTCACGGCAGCCGAGCCGATCGCCGCCGCGGAGCCGATCGCGCCCTTGGAGCCGCGGCTGGAGCTGGCCTCGCAGTCGATCTCCGCCGAGCCGACGCTGGACGACTGGCCGCTTGACGCCGACGCGCGCGCGGCCACGCAGGCGGCTGTGGACGTGCCCGCTGACGACGAATTCTCCGAGTCAGAGGCCGATCTGGGCGGGCAATACGCTGCCGTACTGGTCCGTGATCTGCCGGCGGACGCGCCGGAGGCGGCAGCGACCGAAGCCGACAGCTCCGAAGCCGAACCTGCGTATGACGAAGAGGCTGAAGCGCCGCGCGGTGCAGCGGATTTGTTCAGCGATTTCGCGGCATTCACGATCAGCGACGACCTGCCGGAAGACGCGTACGCCGAAGAAGACGCCGAGGCGCCACATCCCGGCGAATCGACGATTTCCTACACCGCGGCTGAGGCGGCAACGGTCGAGATTGCGATCGCTTTGGCCGCTGCGAACGCCCGCGGCGAGGTCAAATCGGCGCCACCAGTGGCTTTTGATGACCCGGCGTTTGAGTGGTCGCAGTTCGAGTCGCTGGAGAGCGCGTCGGGGCCCGCGCCGACCGGCGTGGTTGCCGTTGATCGCGACACCGCGGAGACGTTGGAGATCTCGATCGCCCAGCTGCTCGCCGCCCGCGATGCGCCCGCGGAGTTCCAACCGGAGACGACATCGCCCGCGGCGTCCTTTCGCCTGAGCGAGCCGCCGGCCGCCGCCGATCCTGACGCCGATGACGTCGGGTTCTTTGGTGGCGACGCGCCGCTGCGCGAACCGCCGGCGGATGACGACTACTTTCCCGATCACATCGCGGAGCCCGAGCCGACGCACCGCATCACCCGCAACACGGTCATGCGGCGGCTCTCGGGCGGATTTGACGAGACGACGCGGCGGCCGCCGGTAGCGCCCAACTCCATGGAATCGCGGACGAATGAGAATACGGTCAGCAAGCCGAATTCGCGGCCGACCGGTACCTTGGCGCGCAGCGTGCTGGCGAAGATGAGCACGGGCGAGCACACGATGACCGGCGGCGCCCTGCCGCGGCCGACCGGCAAGACCGAGCCGGTGGCGGAGACCGCGACCTATCGCGACCACGATTCCGCAGCGCACCGCAGGGTTGTGCGCCGGGTGACCGACGACCTGGACGCCGCGTCCTTTCCCGACCCGCAGCTCTACGCGCCGCTCGCCTCGGCGCCGCGGCCGCTGCCGCCCATGCGGGGGCAAGACGCGGGCGCCGAGTCGCTCCAGGCCAAGCCGCCGATGGCGATGGTCGACGCCGGTCAGGAAGTGCCGCGGGTGATGACCGAGAGCACGGTGGCGTACAAGCGCGAGAGCCAAGGCATCGGGCCGCTGCTGCACGCGCAGACGTGGCCGATTGAGGGCGGCTGGCCCGAGGTGATCCCGCCGTCGCTGTCCGAGCGCTACGGCTACCTGGAGCACATCGGTACCGGCGGGCACGGCATTGCGTACCGCGCGGTGGACCTGCACCTGAACCGCACAGTGGTGCTGAAATTCCTGGCGCAGTCGGCGATGTCGACGGAGCTGGCGCGCAAGTATTTCCTGCGCGAAGTGAAGATGGCCGCGAGCCTGAACCACCCGAATATCGTGCACATTTATGACATCGGCAAGGTCGATGACGTGCTGTATTACGCGATGGAGTACGTCGACGGTGTGCCGCTGGCGGCCTACTTGGCGCCGCGCGAGCCGATCCGCGACTGGCAGTTCCTGTATTCGGTGATCGCCCAGCTGTGCGACGCGCTGGACCACGCCCACGGCCAGCAGATCCTGCACCGCGACATCAAGCCGGACAACGTGCTGGTGGCGGCAGACGGCGTCGTGAAGCTGTTCGATTTTGGCCTGGCGCGCGTCGCCGACGAGGGTTTTGGCGAGCAGTCAGTGCTCATCGGCACGCCGCACTACATGGCGCCGGAGCAGCTGATGGGCGGCCGCGTCGACCACCGCACGGACATTTATGCCTTGGGCGTCATGGTGTTTCGCTTGGTGACGGGCGTGCTGCCGTTCCAGGACGGCAACGTCTTTGCGGCGCACGCCGTCGAGCCGGTGCCGGATCCGCGGATGTTCAACCCGGATTTGCCGTCGGCGATCGTGCCGGTGATCGAGAAAGCGATGGCCAAGCGGCCATCGGATCGCTACAGCAGCAGCCGCGATCTGGCGCATGACTTGTACGCGGCGCTGTTTGGCCAGCCGCTCGGCTAGCGCCGCCTGCCGTCAGTTCAGCTCAAGCGGTTGCGGTCGCGTCCGGCAAGCGCCCTGACTGGGCGCGCGGCAGCCTTGACGGCTAGTTCAGCTCAATCGGTTGCGGTCGCGTCCAACTCAAAACCGCCAGCGCCACGAGCTTGGCGCGCTCGACGATGGAGTGCGCCTCGATGCGCTCCTCGAACGTGTGCGGCCCTTCGCCGATCGGTCCCAGACCGTCGATCGTCGGAATTCCCAGCGCAGCCGTGAAGTTGGCGTCCGAGCCGCCGCCGGTATCCTCCGCGCCGAGCACGATGCCAAAGGCCCGCGCCACGGTCTGGAAGTGGAACACCAGCGCCTCGGACGGCTCGTTGCGCTGCCACGGCGGCCGGCCGATGCCGCCCAGCACGTCCACGCGCGCGCCCGTGACCGGCGCTTCGCTACAAATCTTGCGGACTTCCGCGTCGATGCGCGCGCCTTCCTTGGTCGTCAGCACCCGCACGTCGACCTCGATTTTGCACTGGTCGGGGACGATGTTGCGCTTGGTGCCGCCGTGGATCGTGCCGACGTTGAGCGTTGTGCCGCGCGCCGCGTCGCCCAAACCCGCGATTTTCTCGATGATTTTGGCCATGCCGACGATCGCGTTGACGCCGGCGCTGTGGTCCATGCCGGCGTGCGCCGCCTTGCCGTGGACGGTGATGAAGTACCGGCCGACGCCCGCGCGCGAGCGCACGACAGCGCCGGTTTTGCGGCCAATCTCAAAATCCAGACAGAAATCGCGGCCGACCGCCAGCTGCTCGATGAGGTCGCGGGACGTCGGCGACTGCACCTCCTCGTCGGCGTTGTGGACGCACAGCCAGTCGAATTCGCCCAATTGACCAATCGAATTGATGGCTTCCAGCGCAGCCTGCGCGACCACCAGCCCGCCCTTCATGTCGCCGACGCCCGGACCGCGCAGCCACGGCCCTTCGCGGGTGAAGCTGAGAAAGGTCGTGTTGGCGTCGTAGACCGTGTCAAAATGCCCGAGAATCAGGATCTTCGGCGCCGTCGCCGCGCCTTTGCCCAGCGCCGGACGCCGCGCCACAAGGTGCACCATCTCGCCCGGCTTGGCGATCCGCTCGCAGCTGAAACCCAGCATTTTGTAAACATTTTCAAGCTGCACGAGGCAGGCCAGGCGACCTTCCGGGTTGTCGATGCCGCTGTTCTGGTCCACGAGCTTGCGCAGGCGCTCGATGTACGCTGGCTCGCGCGCCTCCAGGTGGCCAATCAGCCGCTGTTCGTGTTCGGGGGCGATGTCGCGCGGCGTGATCATGCGGCTACTCCTTGGCGGGCGGTGGCGGCGGGTAGCTTGACGGGCGTGCAGTCCAGGCTCTCGCCGTCGCATTCCAGGTACAACGTGTGGTCGGTGATCGTGGCGTTCCAGGTCATGTTGCGGTTGCCGAGGCGCTCCAGCTCCACCATGAATTCCTGAGGCACAGTCCAAATTTCAAGCTGCTCCACGTGCCGCAACTTTTCGCCGATGACCACCTGGCGGAACTGCTCCGCCTGCTCCGGTTCGCCGAACAGCGCGATAAACCGCGCGTTTTTGTGGCGGCTCAGCGCCTTTTCAAGCCGCTTCATCGGCGGCGCTTGGCACTCAATCCACAGCTGCAGCTGACCGGTCAGGTCGTCCGCGCGCAGGTCCGGCTCGTGGACGTCGATCCAGCCCGGCGAATCGCGCAATTGGTCTTCAAAAAACAGTACTTGTGCCAGAAAGCGCAGCAGGATGTGCTCGTCCGGCTCGTCCGGCTGCTGGGCGGTGACAAGGGTGCGCGACGCATCGATGCCGCGGTCCAGATCGGCGAGCGTCAGCCGAACCTGGCAACGAAATGCGCTGGAACTCATTGGAAATTCACGGATTCGTCCCGACGAGCGTGGCGCGCAGGTAGTCGCGGTTCATCTCGGCAATGACGCGGACGGAGATTTCCTTGGGGCACACGGCTTCGCATTCGCCGAAGTTGGTGCAGGAGCCGAAGCCTTCGGCGTCGTGCTGCTCCATCATCGCCAGCACGCGGCGCGAGCGTTCGGCTTGGCCCTGCGGCAAGTGCGCGTATTGGCTGACTTTGGCGGCGACGAAGAGCATCGCCGAGGCGTTCTTGCACGCCGCAACGCAGGCGCCGCAGCCGATGCACGACGCCGCGTCCATCGCCAAGTCCGCTTGCTGCTTGGAGATCGGGATGGCGTTGCCGTCGGGCGTACCGCCGGTGTTGATCGACACGAAGCCGCCCTTTTGCTGGATGCGGTCAAACGCCGAGCGATCCACCACGAGATCGCGCAGCACCGGGAACGCCGAAGCGCGCCACGGCTCGATGACGATGACGTCGCCGTCCTTGAACTTGCGCATGTGCAGCTGGCACGTCGTCGTCGCGGCTTCCGGACCGTGCGGCACGCCGTTGATGACGAGCGAGCACATGCCGCAAATGCCTTCGCGGCAGTCGTGGTCAAACGCGCACGGCTCCTGGCCATTTTGCTGCGCCCGCTCACTCACCACGTCCAGCATCTCCAAAAACGACATGTCCGGGCTGATGTCCTCGGCCTTGTACGTCTCGAACTTGCCCGGCGTCGCCTTGTCTTTCTGCCGCCAAATCTTCAGGGTCAGATTCATGTCATGCTCCGAATTCGTCAGAAATGGCGCCTACTTATAGCTGCGCGTGCTCAGATGGACTTCGTCAAAGATGAGCGGTTCCTTGATCAGCTCTGGCTTGCCGTAGTCGCCGGTATAGTTCCAAGCGGCGACGTAGGTGAACTTGTCGTCGTTGCGCTCGGCTTCGCCGGCCTCGCTCTGGAATTCCTCGCGGAAGTGGCCGCCGCAGCTTTCTTCGCGGTGCAGGGCGTCGGTGCAGAACAGCTCGGCGAACTCCATGAAGTCGGCGACGCGGCCGGCTTTTTCAAGCGCGACATTGTAGCTGTCGCCGTCGCCGAGCACGTTCAGGTTGCCCCAGAACTCCTCGCGCAGGCTGGGGATGCGGTCGAGCGCCTCCTGCAAGCCCTTGGCGTTGCGCGCCATGCCGGCGTGATCCCAAATCAGCTTGCCCAGCTCGCGGTGGAACGACGTCGGCGAGCGCTTGCCCTTGATGCTGAGCAGCGACGAAACGCGCTTGCGCACGTCGTCCGCCGCCGCCTTGAACTCCGGCTCATCGCCCGTCACCTTCTTTTGACCGGACGTCGCGAGGTAGTGGCCAATCGTGTACGGCAGCACGAAATAGCCGTCCGCGAGACCTTGCATCAGCGCCGACGCGCCCAAGCGGTTGGCGCCGTGATCGGAGAAGTTGGCCTCGCCGATGACGTGCAAGCCCGGTAGATTGCTCATCAAGTTGTAGTCAACCCACAAGCCGCCCATGGTGTAGTGCACCGCCGGGTAGATGCGCATCGGCACCTCGTACGGGCTCTCGTCGGTGATGCGTTGGTACATCTCGAACAGGTTGCCGTAGCGGTCGGCCACCGCCGCGCGGCCGATGCGCTTGATGGCGTCGCCGAAGTCGAGGTAGACGCCCAAGCCGCCGGGACCGACGCCCTTGCCCTCGTCGCACATGCGCTTGGCGGCGCGGCTGGCGATGTCGCGCGGCACGAGGTTGCCGAACGACGGGTAGATGCGCTCGAGGTAATAGTCGCGTTTTTCCTCAGGAATCTGCCGCGGGTCCTTGCCGACGTCCGCCTTGTCCTTGGGCACCCACACGCGGCCGTCGTTGCGCAGGGACTCGGACATGAGCGTGAGCTTGGACTGGTGGTCGCCGCTGACGGGGATGCAGGTCGGGTGGATCTGCGTGTAGCACGGGTTGGCGAACAGCGCGCCGCGCTTATGCGCCCGCCAGGTCGCCGTAACGTTGGAGCCGATCGCGTTGGTCGAGAGGAAGAACAGGTTGCCGTAGCCGCCGGTGGCGAGCACGACGGCGTCCGCCGCCCACGTCTCGAGCTTGCCGCTGACGAGGTCGCGCGTGACGATGCCGCGGGCGTGGCCGTTGACGAGCACCAGGTCGAGCATTTCCGAGCGGTGATGCATCTTCACCGAACCCAAGCCAATCTGCCGCGACAGCGCCGAGTACGCGCCGAGCAGCAGCTGCTGGCCGGTCTGACCGCGGGCGTAGAACGTGCGGCTGACCTGCGCGCCGCCGAATGAGCGGTTGCTCAAGTTGCCGCCGTACTCGCGGGCGAACGGCACGCCTTGCGCCACGCACTGGTCGATGATCGACGTCGAGACCTGCGCCAAGCGGTAGACGTTGGAC
>CAIPXZ010000393.1 GCA_903869075.1 uncultured Myxococcales bacterium
GTCGACAGTTTGGCGGTGGACCGCTCGCCGATCCTTGTCGGCGTGCCACCGGGGACCGGCTTGCGGCAGGTGGCGGCGCGCCAGTACCTGCGTTGGCGCGACCGTTTTGGGCCGGCGCCGCGGCTGCACATCCACGGCGTGGGTCTGGAGCAGGCGATGGAGGACGAGGAGGTGACGGCGACGACCGAACCGGGCGGCAACGTCGTGCGCCTGCGGCGGTGGCGGGTCGGCGGGCCGCTGCAGCAGCTTGCGGTCACGCTGGTTCACGAGTGGCTCCACACGTTGGGCTTTGCCGACCCGGCGCAAAGACGCGACGTGCACAGCGTTGTGTATGGCGTCGAGGACACTTCACTCGCGCTTGCGAGCGGCGCGAAATGCAGGGAATTGCTGGAGATTCTTTATATTGAACGCGAGCGCTAGGCGGTTGGCGTGCCGGCCGCGACGACAACGCGACCGCGCCCCGCTTGCTTGGCGGCGTACAGCGCGGCGTCGGCGCGTTTGACGACGACCTCCGCCGCATCGCCAGCGACGGCTACGGCGAGGCCAGCGCTGATCTCGACTGCCGGCGTCTCCGGCGTGGCCGGCGCACAACAGGCCGCGCGAATGCGTTCGCTGGCGGCCTGCAGGCCGTCGACATCGGTCGCGACGAGCGCCACGAGGAATTCGTCGCCGCCCCAGCGGCCCGCCCAATCCGAGTCGCGCAGCGCCGCTGCAAGCCGCTGCGCCGTCGCTCGCAGCACGATGTCGCCCTGGTCATGGCCATGAATGTCATTGATTTGTTTGAACCGATCGATATCCAACAGGGCCACGCCCAGCACGCCGCCGTGGCGCCGGATCCGCGCCAATTCCCGCTGCAGCAGCGCGTTGAGCGCGCGCCGGTTCGGCAGTTCCGTCAGCTCATCGGTCAGGGCCAGCTGCTCGGATTTCGCCGCCGCCGCGTGCGCGTCGGCCAGCCGCTGCTGCAGCGCGAAAAAGGCGACCATGAGCACCACCGCGGTTGCCGGCGCGACGAGAAACGCGTCGATCAGCAGCGACTTGGTCGGCCACGGCGCCGGCTGGGTCGCGCAATACGTCGCCACCAAGAGCGCCGGCGGACCGAGGATGCCCGCCGAGGCCAGCAGCGCCCGCCGCCGGTCGAGCGCGACAAAACAAAACACCGCCATCAGCGGCTGCCACGAGGCGAGCGGAAAGAGGTGGGCGCGCACGTCCCCGACGTCCGGGAAAATAAACAACGAAAAATAGAATTGCAGCGCAAGGTAAAGCCCTTGCCAGCCCAGCGCCGCCGCCGCCAAAGCGCGATACAACCGCGGGCGCAGCACGAGCGCCGCCAGCGTCACAACCATGATCAGCGTGCCGAGCGGAAAGGCGATGGCGTTGAATTGGCCTTCGATGCCGTCGGCGTGGTTGCGAAAGGCCGCGTTGAGAAAAGAAAAACCGGCCAACGCCAGCGCAATCCGCAGGACTTTGATGCGCAGGTGAAAGAACCGGCGCTGCGGCGTCATGGGGCTGCTGGACGACACCGGTTGCTCCTTGCGCACAGCACGCGCGGCGCGGAAACCTACATGCGCTCTGGATTTTGCCGGGATTAGCCGATGCGTCAAGCTTCGCACCGCCCACCGTCACCTTGACGCGCGCCACGGCCCTGACGCACGCTGCGCCCCTGGCGCGTGCGGGCGCCGCGGGAGTCCACCATGTCCAGTCAAGCCAGCGGCGCCTTTTCGGTCAAGCTCAGCCCTTTGCCCCCCTACAACGGCGACGAAGGCGCGAGCCTGGGCCGCATGGCGATCGACAAGCACTTTCACGGCGCGCTTGAAGCGACGAGCAAGGGCGAAATGTTGACGGCTGGCAGCGTGGTCAAGGGCTCCGCCGGCTACGTCGCCATTGAACGCGTCAGCGGCACCCTCGCCGGTCGCAGCGGCACATTTGTGTTGCAGCACTGCGCGACGATGAACCGCGGCGTGCCGCAGCTGGCCATCACCGTCATCCCCGATTCCGGCACCGGCGCGCTTACCGGACTCAGCGGCACAATGGGCATCATTATCGCTGATGGCCAGCACACTTACACGTTTGACTGGCAGATCGCCCCACCGCAGTGACGCGGCCCCCACGATCGCCGACGGAAATGTGAAGCTCCCCCGCCGGTCGGTTGACAGCGCCGTCAATCGCACACTTGCCGCGTGAATTTTTGCGGATTCGCATGCGCCAGAAATTCACGAATTTCTGCTGTGCCTACGGTCAACCAACCGCGCCACATGCGGCTGATAACTCCAAAATTCTGCATCAAGAACGATTTCAAGAAATCGCTTTGCTTGCCCGGCCCGGCATCGTCCAGGCCGGCCCGGACCTGCCGGTCACGCTCACGCTCCCCCAGGTGGTCGCGCGCGAGCCGGTGATTGGCGGCGGAATGCGCTTGCGCTCCAGCTTGACGCGACCGCGTGCGACGGCAAGACTGGGATGCGCCCGCCGACCAACACTGCGGAGACAACGCGGCGGATGCGGATGGCAGGTTCAGCGCGTCGATGCGGCGGGGCCGTGCCGGCGCTCGGCCTCAGCAATCTGTTGGCGATGGCCGCATGGAGCGTGCCGCAACGAGACGCAATGGCGCGATTCTTGACCGGATTCACCAACGGGGAGCCGCGCGACAAGTGCCGCACTGACGACGCCCGACGGCACCTCGGTCTTGCGCCGTGCGTGCCAGCGACACGGCCCTCAGCAAAGGAAAGTCCATGACGGCTCAAAGAAACGGCTCATCCACCCGCACGCTCGTCCTCGGCGGCGGCGGGGCCGTCGGTGTTGGTTGGCAGACGGGGCTCATCGTGGGCCTCCGAGCGGGCGGGGTCGATCTGGCCAAGGCCGAGGCCATCGTCGGCACGTCGGCGGGGGCGCTCGTCGGGGCGCTGCTCGCGAGCGGTCGCGACGTGACCGAGGCGCTCGCCAGCTTGGCGCGGCTGGGCCAGCACATCGACCCCAGAAACCTGGCCGCCGGCAACGCCGCCTTTCTGAGCGCGGTACGTCAGGCGAGCCACGGCACCGACCCACGGCAGGCCCTCAGCGCGATCGGCCACGCGGCGCGGCAAGCGCAGACCGTTGGCGAGGAGGCGTACTTGGGGTGGTTCGAGACACTCGCGGCGACGCCGTGGCCTGCCAGCTTCCATTGCCCCGCGGTCGACGCCGACACCGGTGAACTCGTGGTGTGGAACGCAGGCTCAGGCGTGCCGCTGCGCGCGGCGGTCGCGGCGAGTTGCGCCTTGCCGATGCTGTTCCCCGTCGTCACCATCGCTGGCCGCCGCTACATGGACGGCGGACTGCTGAGCCGATTGAACGCGACGGTGGCCCCGCAGACCGACGTCGTCGTGGTGCTCTCCTGCCATCCGCTCGCGCCTGGCGCGCCGGAGAGCAGACCGCTGGCCGCCTTCGCGACGCCGCCGCACGCTGAATTGGCGGCGCTGCGCGAGAAGAGCGAGGTCGTCGCGATCGAAGCTGAGCTGAGCGAGATCGGCCTGACCGAGAAGCTGATGATGGACGGCACACTTGCGCTCAAGGCGCACCAGAGCGGTCAGCGACAGGCGACGAAGGCCGCCGAGGTGCTCCGCGCCTTCCGGGACGCCTGACGGCGCGCCAGTCGCGGCGGGGCTGTGAAGTCGGTGCGGCCGACAGCGGGGTCGGCCGCGCGGTGGGCGTCGTGAAGGAGGAATCTTCTTTTGGCCAGCGCAAAATAGTTCCGCGGAAAAATTCGCCAGCGGACGAACATGATCTTGTCGCGCGTGTCGGGCGCGATGCTCTTCGGGAACTCGGGCGCGCGCTCGAGGGAGCGGATGGCCCACAGCAACCAGGCCGGGCGCCGCGCGGGACACAA
>CAIPXZ010000394.1 GCA_903869075.1 uncultured Myxococcales bacterium
CCACGGCAGCCACCAACGGTGGCACCCACATCTCGACCCTTGCCGCTTTTCGCGCCGCCGGCATTGAGGCCACCTACGTCCCTTACAAAGGTGGCGCCGACGCGATGAACGCACTGCTCGGAGGGCAGATTCAGGCGCTGGTTGCCGCCGAATTCCCGCCGTTCGCCGCGGCCGGCACGATCCGCCTGCTCGCAGAAAGTGGTCCCGACAAGATCCCCGAGTACCCACGCGTACCGACCTACAAGGAACTCGGCTTCCCGGTTGCGGTGCCGATCTTCTACGGCATCGCGGGCCCGGCTGCCATGCCGCCTGAGGTTGTGCGCCAGTGGGAGCAGGCCGCCAGCGACATGACGCGGTTGTGGGCGTCGCGCAGGTGCAGGCGGGTTTCCTCGGACTTCACCGCCCGGGCCTTGAGCAACAGGACGCTGGCGATGATCTGCAGGCTGTTGGCGATGCGGTGCTGCATCTCGTCCAACGTCTTGGCTTCAAACAGGATATGGCCGGTCAGCAGCTCAAACAGCACCGCGCCCAAGCTGTAGATATCGGCGCGGTGGTCGATGATGCCGGCGGTCGCGACTTCGGGCGCCATCGTCGCCGGGCTGCCAAAAGTGCGCTGCGCCGTGCTGCGGTGGGCGACGGCACGCAGCGTCTGGCCGTGCGGCGTCACCGTGTTGCGCACAAGCCGCGCCAGGCCAAAATCCAGCAGCTTGAGGAAAAAGCCCTCCGGGCGCGTGCGATCGTCGACCAAGAACAGGTTCTCCGCCTTGACGTCGCGGTGCACGATGCCGGCCTTGTGCGCCGCCTCCAGCCCGGACGCCGCCTGATCCGCCAGCGCGAAGATCTCAAGGATCCCCAGCTGTTGCTTGGCGTCCAGCAGCTTGGCCAGATCGCGGCCGTTCAGGTGCTCCATCACGATGAAAAAACCCGCCGTCGGGTCCTGGCCGTGGTCCAGCACGCGGACGATGTTCGGGTGCGTCAGCAGCGCCTCCGCCTCCACTTCCAGGCGAAACCGCGAGACCATCGACGGATCCAGCGTCCGTGCGGCGTTCAGCAGCTTGACGGCGACCATCATCGGCAGCCGCTCGTGCGTCGCCATGTAGACGGTGCCAAAACCGCCGGAGCCCAGCTGTTTGCGCAGCCGGTAGCTGCCGCCGACGACGACGCCGATCAGTGGATCCAGCGGCACAAACTCGACGAGCGAGTTGCCGTCCTGGCCGCAGTAGCGCTGCTCATCGGGATACGTTGTCTGGCAGACGGGGCACTGCTTCATGGCGTGCCCTCTTCCGGCGCCTTGGCCGGCGTTTCTGGCTGATGCGCTGTTTCATCGCGCACTTCCAGCACCAGCGACGGCACCTTGACGTGCTGCGGATCGACGTGGGCAAACCGTGCCGGCGCCCGCGAGCTTGGGTCCTGGCTGCCCGATTCCCGCGCGGCGGCGATGGCGGCGCGGATGCCGGCGACGCTCTGGTCGGCGTAGCGCTGCGTCACCTCGGTCAGGCCGTCGGCCTCGGTGGTGGCCATCGGCGGCAGCTCGGCGGACCAGCTGCGCACGGCATCGGGCACGGGTGCTTCGGGCGCGGCGTCCTCCCCGCGGGCCTGCGCGATCGCCGAACGGATGTCCGCGAGCGCGTTGCTGAAATAGCGGTGCGTCGACTCGTCCGGCGGCGGCAACTCAGCCGCTGGGTCGGGCGGATGAAGCGGGATCGGCGTTGAAAAACGTTTGCGCATCGACCCACCTGTGGTTTCGCGTCCCGAACGCCCCGGCAACTTACCGCGCCGCGCCAATCGCCGCAAGATTGAAGCGCAGCGGCGCAGCGTACCGCCCCAAGCGCGTCACCGCGCGGCGTCGGCTTTGAGCCCGGCGATGGCCTGGCACGCGGCGATGTCGGCGCATTCCTTGACGACGCCGGCCGGGCTGAACGTGAAAAGCAAGGCGCCGGAGCACGGCGGGCCGACGGCGCCTTGGCGCGTGCCGACCGTCACCTCGAAAATGCCGTTGGGCGGCAGCACGTTGGCCGTGGCCTGTTCGCGAAAGCCGGCGGGCAGCGTGCCGTAGACGATTTCCTGGACCTCGTCTTCGCCGCTGACCTCCCACGCCGGTTGCCAGGCGCCGCTGACCTCGCGTGCCAGGACGCGCAGGTGGCTGATGCCGCGGCCGCCGTCGATCTCGAACGTGACGTGGCCGCGGGTGCTGCCGCGGACGTGCGCGGTGACCTGGCAGCTGCACGCGACGACGGCGGCGACGCTGAGCCCGCACAGCAGGACGCGAATCAGGGTGGAGCTGGGCATCGGACGCCTCCGCGCGGTAGACCGCAGTCTGACCCGCCAGCCCGGCCTTGACAACACCGCGCGCGCCGCCGACCTTCACCCGGCCATGACGCTGCAGGAGCTCAAATACATCGTCGCTGTCGCCCGCGAACGGCATTTTGGCCGCGCCGCCAAGGCGTGTTTTGTCAGCCAGCCGGCGTTGTCGGCAGCCGTGCGCAAGCTGGAAGAGGAGCTGGGCGTCGTGCTGTTTGACCGCGACACGCCGACGGTGCGGGTGACGCCGCTGGGCGCGGTGCTCGTGGCGCAGGCGCAGCGCGCGCTGGACGCGGCGGCGGAAGTGACAAAGCTGGCGCAGGCGGCGCAGGACCCGCTGGCGGTGCCATTTGGCCTGGGGCTGATTTACACGATCTGCCCGTACCTGCTGCCGCACTGGGTGCCGCCGCTGCAGGCGCGCGCGCCGCAGCTGCCGCTGCTGCTGCAAGAAGGCCTGACGGCGCAGCTGACGGAGCGGCTGCTGAACGGTGAGCTGGACGCGATCGTCGTGGCCGCGCCCTTTGCCGAGCCTGGCATCGCCACGCAGCCCTTGTACGCCGAGCCGCTGCTGGCCGTGGCGCCGCTGGGCCACCCGTGGACGCACGTGCAGGTGGTGACGCCGGCGATGCTCGTGCAGGAGACCGTGCTGCTGCTGACGCCGGGCCACTGTTTTCGCGACCAGGTGCTGGAGGCGTGCCCGGACCTGCGGCGCGAGGTGCCGACCGACGCCGCGCTTGTCCAAGCGCTGCGCAACAGCTCGCTGACGACGATCCGCCACATGGTGATGGCCGGCGTGGGCGTGACAGTGCTGCCGGCGACAGCGGTGACGGCGGCGGACGACCATCAGCTTGTGATTCGGCCGCTGGCGCCGGCGCAGCACCGTGAAGTGCTGCTTGCCTGGCGGCGGGCGGCGGCGCGGCCGCAAGTGCTGGACGTGCTCGTGCAAGCGCTGCGCGACGCGTTGGCGCAGGGCCGGCTGCCGAGCGCGCGGCCGGTATAGACCCGGCCTATCGAATTCATCCAAATAATCCATTTTACCTATGCTGCAAGACCACCTACCTTGCACGCATGGCCGGCACGGTGCTGGCGCAACCTGCAACAAGGAGTGAATTCATGAGTCAGCACACCCAGCCGCAGCGGACGCGGCAGAACCTGGAGTCGGCGTTGGCGGGCGAGTCGATGGCGCACATCAAGTACCGCTATTTTGCCAAGCTGTGCCGCGCGGCGGGCGACGAGGCGACGGCGCGGATCTTCGAGGCGACGGCGGAGCAGGAGGTCCTGCACGCGTGGGGCCACCTGGAGCTGCTGCTGAGCGAGCAAAAGCTGACGCCGGCGCAGTGCCTGGAGCTGGCGATCGCCGGCGAGACGCACGAGTACACGGAAATGTACCCGCAGTTTCGCCAGGAAGCAGCGGCGGACGGCGATGCGGCGGCGCTGGCGGAGATCGACGCGCAGATCGCCGAGTCGCAAGAGCACGCGGAGGCGTTTGCGGCGCACCTGAATCGCGGTATCGTCCAAAAGGCGGAGAAGCGGTTTGCGGCGCTGGCGCGGATTGAAGAACGGCACGCCGGGCACTACCGGCAGGCCCTGGCGGATTTGGGAGGGAACCATGGCTGAGGGATTTCAGGTCTATCGCTGCATCGTCTGCGGCCACGAGTACAGCGAAGCGGCCGGTGCGCCCGAGGAGGGCATCGCCCCGGGCACGCGCTGGGCGGACATCCCCGACGACTGGTGCTGCCCGGAATGCGGCGCCAGCAAAGAGGATTTCGAGCTGGTCTGAGCCGCCGCGGGCGTCACGGGCACTTGTCGGCCCACGTCCAGACCGTGTCCTGCTTGCCGGCGACGTCGAGCGATGCGGTGTGGACGGCGCCAAACGCGTAGCGGTTTTTTGCCTCGACGCAGCCCGGGTACTTTTCGACGGTCGTCCAATCGCCGCGCGTGTATTTGTACTCGAACCATTGGCCGCGCGGCACGGTCACCAAGCCCGTCGCCTCGCCCAGCTTGCCCGTCCACGTCAGCGGCTGCTGTTGCCAGCCATTGGCCGAGTGCGCCACGTAAATCGGCCCCGCCGTCGGCGTCCCGGCCGGCACTTGGACAGTCAGCGGCACGTCGATTGCCGCCGCCGGCAGCAGCGGCGGCCCGTCCGGCGTCTGCGGGTGGTCGATGCGCAGCGTCCAGGCGGTGGCCAGCGCGCTCGCCGGCAGCGCCACGACCAGCGACCGCTCGTTGCCATCCCACGACCAGCCGAGCGCCGCGTTGGCCAGCTTGGCGTCCGCCACCTGCGGCACCGCTTGCGTCCCCAGCCACACCGCCGACGGCGCCGTGTCCAGCCGCCAGAACCGCACGCGCCAGGCTTGCGGCGGCGGCACAAACGTCGCGCCCGGTTGCACCGCCGCGGCCAGCTCCGTGCCCAGCGCCGTCGGCTGCAGCGTCAGCAGCGTGTCCCGCACCGGCGTATCCGCCGCGCCATCGCCCGCGTCCTGGTGCAGCGTGAACTGGCTGGGCTGCGGCCCCGGCACCACGTCCAGGTCCAGCGGCCCGGCGACCGCCTGCGCCGCCCACTGCCGCACAGGCCCGCGCGGCACGATCGCCCCCGCGCGCAGCCACAGCGGCAAGTCCGCCAGCGGCCCGGTCACGTCCAGCTGCGTCGGCCCCAGCACCACCGCGCCGGATTGCGCCTGCAGCCAGCGGCCGGGCGGGAAAATCACCGTCCGCGTCTGGTTTGTCGGCGACAGCTGCGGCGCCACCAGCAGGAACGGCCCGAGCAGCGCCGCGTCGCCGATCGTGTCCAGCGCCGGATCGCCGGGGAATTCAAACCACAGCGGCCGCAGGATCGGCGTGCCCGTCGCGTGCGCCGCCCACGCCAGGCTCTCCAGGTACGGCAGCAGGCGATAGCGTGCGTTCAGCAACTCCCGGGCGATATCCTGCACTTCCTGGCCGAATTGCCACGGCTCCTGGCTCGGCGCGGACTTTTCGGCGTGGCCGCGAAAGAACGGCGAGACGCTGCCCAGCGCGAACCAGCGGGCGTACAACGCCGGGTCGCTGCTGCCGGAATAGCCGCCGACGTCGGAGCCGACGAGCGGCTCGCCCGACAGCCCCAGCCCGAGCAGCATCGGCAGTGTGCCGGCCAGCGTCCCTGCCGTCGACGGCGCGTCGCCCGTCCACGCCGCGGCGTAGCGCTGGATGCCGGCGTAAGCGGCGCGCGTCAGCACGAACGGCCGGCGATCCGGGTACGCCGCCTGCAGCCCAGCGAACGTCGCTTGCGCCTCGTGCAGGGCAAAAACGTTGTGCGCGGCGGCCATCGTCGCCGCCTGGCCATCGCCGTTCACCGCCAGCGTATCCGGCACCGAACCGCTGGCGTTGAAGTCCGACGGCTCGTTCATGTCGATCCACAGCCCATCGATGCCCACCGCCGTCTCCAGCGGCACCAGCGTCTTGGCCCACCAGTCGCGCACCGCCGGGTTGGTAAAGTCCGGGAACGCCGCCAGCCCCGGCCACACGGTGCCCTGGTACGGCGTGGCGCTGCCCGCGGGCAGGAACAACTGGTCGGCGACGCCCGCGGCATACGGCGGCCACGCCGGATCCGCCTTCAAGCCCGGATCGACGATCGCCACCGCGTGGAAGCCTTGGCCGTGCAGCGCCGTCAGCAGCCCCACCGGGTCGGCAAAAGCCAGCGGGTCCCAGGTAAACGAGCGAAAGCCGTCCATTTTCTGGATGTCAAACCACAGGGAATCGCACGGCAATTGCAGATCGCGAAACTGCTGCGCCAGGGCCGTGAATGTCGCCGCGTCCTTGTAGCCCCAGCGCGACTGGTGGTAGCCCAGCGCCCAGCGCGGCGGCAGCAGCGGCCGCCCGGTCAGCTGCGTGTAGCCGTCCAGCACCTGCGCGGGCGTCGGCCCCGGCAGCAGGTATTGGTCCAGCACGCCGCCCGCTGCCTGCACGCTCCACGTGTCGGTCGCGCCTGCCGCCAGGTCGTAGGTCTGCTGCCAGCTGTTGTCGGTCAGCACGCCCCACGTCATCGCACCGCGCTTGAGCACGAGCCACGGCACGGCCTGGTACAGCGGATCGCCGTTCGGATCGTAGCCGCCAAAAGTGGTGTTGTAGGCGTCCGTCGTGCGCAGCACCAGCTTGCGGCCGCGGCGATCCAGCGCGCCGGTCTTGCCGCCGAGGCCGTAAAACCGCTGCTCCGGCGGCGCCAGGCGCGTCAGCTTGGGCTGACCGGCGGGATCGAGCGCAAAGCTGCCGCCGGGCGGATCCGCCAACAGCACCGCGCCCGCGGCGTCCTGGGCGGTGAGCCGGCACTGCGTGTCCAGCTGCAGCGTGAGCCGCGGCGTGCAGATCACCGCGCCCGCGCACGTCGGCCCCGCCGCGCCTGAAGCGGTCGCCGGCTGCGGCACGATCGCGGCGGTCGGCCACGGTTGCGGGGACCCCGCCGGCAGGTAACGCAGCCGCGCGCCGCCGCCCGCCAGCACCCGCACCTCCAGCTGCAGCGCGCCGCAGGTCGCCGTCCACGTCTGGCCATCCGCGGCCGCCTGCAGCCAGCTCGGCAGCGTCCCCGGGGCGCCGCACGTCTGCGTGGGCGCGGCAGCGAGCGCGCTGGCGGGCGCACACGCGGGCGTGGCATCGGCGGCATCGCTTCCGGCATCTGTCGCGCTGGCATCGGCGGCTGTGTCCGCTGGCGCGGTATCGCCAACAGCGTCGGTGAGCGGCGCGTCGGCGGCGTCACTTCCGGCGTCGGTGCCGGCGGCAGCGTCATCGGTTGTGACATCGGCTGGCGCGATCGTCGCCGCGGGTACCGGCGCCTGGCAGGCCAGCAGCAGCAGCGCGCTCAGGTGGGGCAGCAGCGTCTTCACGCGCCCAGCATAGCCCAGGCGCCGCACGGCAGGCTACTTGCTCGGCTCGGCGGGCAGCCGCTTGCGCGCCTCAGCCGAGTCCTGGTTCATCCGCTCCACCGCCGGCACCAGCGTCTCGCGCGCCACGGCGTCCAGCTCCAGCGCCTCATCCGCCGGCAGCAGCCGCCAGCCTTGCACCAGCGCCTGCACCGCCGTCTGCAGCGCCGTCTCGCGCGCCTGCAGGCCTTTGAGCGCCGGCCAATCCTGCACCGCGTGCCACTCGCCGTGCAGCGCGTCCGCCTGTTTGGTCAGCGTCGCCATCTGCGCCTGGTCTTTTTGGTAATCCGCGCTCGCCGGCTGCAGGGCCATGCGCAGCAGCCGCTCGGCGCGCAGCAGCGGCCGCTCGACCCGACCGGTGAACAGGTTTTCCCACGGCTCACGCCCCGGACCGGTCTTCACCTCGGCGATGCCGTCGTGGTAGAGCGCGTGCTGCGCCACCGTCAGCTTGTCCAGCCGCTCGAGCGCTTCCGCGCGCTTGGCCGGGTCCGTCCCCGCCGCCCGCGCCAGCTGCACGACCGCCTCGGCTTCGGTGCCCACCACTTCCAGCCGCGCGCCCAGCGCCCGCTCGCGCTCCTCGCGCTGCGGATCGGCTTCCGCCTGCACGCGCTTGTACACCGCCTCAAAGCGATTCAGCAGCGGCGTCACGCGCTCGCCGATGTACTTGCCGATCACCGCCTTCTCGTCGTCGCTCAGCACTTTCTCCAGCTCTTCCGACTCCTGGCGCTGCGTCGCCATGTACTTTTGGAATTCCACCACCAGCGCCTGGGCTTTCGCCGCGTCCACGCCGGGTGCTTCCGCTTGCTTGACCATGCCGGTCAGCTTGACCGTCAGCTTGTCAACGGCGGTGCGTGCGCGGCGGACATTGGCGGACTCCGCCGGTTGCGCGCTCGTCGCCGCCGGCGGTTTGGCCATGGCAGGAACGGCGAGCAGCAGGGGCAGCGTCACAAAAAACAGGGGCAGCTTCACGGCTCTTTCCTTTGGCCGGCGCTACGGCGCGGCGAATTTTTGCTGCAGCGCCTCGGCGCGGGTCATGAACTGGTCGGTCGCCACCGAGACGGATTCGGTCACCAGCGCCGCCAGCTCCTGCCGCTCATCGGACGCCAGCTTTTGCCAGCCCATCGTGTCCAACCCGGCGACGGCATGGGCAAAACGCGTCTTCAGCGCCTCCAGCCCGGCGGCGTCGTTGACTTGGCCCAGCTCGTCCACGAGGCGGCGCGCGTCGGCCGCCATCTCGGCGACCGTCAGCTTTTCTTCCTCGAACGCCGGGCACTGCGGCAACAAGCCGAGCCGCAGCAGCCAAGCCACGCGCTGCAGCTTGGGCTCGACGGCTTTCGCCCCATCCTTGAAAAGCCGCCGCGGGTTGCCCGCCGCTGGCTCCTGCCGCACCGCCTGGTACGCCGCGTTGCGCTGGGTGCCCAGCTTGGCCAGCCGCTGCCGGACGTCCTCGCGCTTGACCGGATCGCGCCCGGCGGCGCGCGCCGCTTGCTGGAGCGTCTCGGCATCAGCGGCGATGCGCGCGATTTCACTGCGAAAATGCTCCGTCAGCGGTGAGCGATCGCCCGGCCCCGCCTTCTCGCCTTCGCCCTCACCGTCGCCGTCGGCGGCTTGCTGGACAAGCTCCAACGCGGCCTGCATGGCGTCGACGCGCGGCCCCAACTTGTCGCGGCCGTAGCTCTCGCCGGCCTCACGCTGCGCTACGTCGAGCACTTTTTGCAGCTTTTCCATCTCGACTTCCGTCGCCTGCATCTGGCTCTGGAAGTGGCGGCCGATCTCGACGAGCCGATCGCTGTCGTCCGCGGCGCCTTTGACGTCGCGGATGAACTGGTCGACGAGCGTCGCCGTGTGATCGACGACCGCCTTGAGCTGCGTCAGCGCCGACGGCTCCGCCGGGGCTGCCGCCGCCGCTGCCGGCTTGGCCTTGGGTTTGCCGGCCTGCGCGGTCAGCGGCACGGTCATCAGCGCGGTTACGAGCGCCACGCGCCCCCATTCAGCCCACATTTTCGCTCCTTGCGATGGCGGCGCGCGGCCGTCAGACGACGATGCAATCCGCTTCCGCCACGTCCGCGGCGACGATCTCCCCGACGACCGTCGCCGGCACGCCGTGGCTTGCCAACAGCGTCAGGCTGGCCTGGACGTGCGCCGCGGGCACAACGGCGACCATGCCGAGGCCCAGGTTGAAAGTCCGCTGCATCTCCAGTTCTTCCACACCGGCGGCGCGGATCGCCGCAAAAATCGCCGGCTCCTGCCAGCTGCCGCGGTGCAGCACCGCGCGCGTGCCCGCCGGCAGCGACCGTGGCACGTTGCCCGGCAGCCCGCCACCGGTGATGTGGGCCAGCGCGCGCACCGGCTGCTGCGCCAGCAACTCCAGCACCGGCTTGACGTAAATCCGCGTCGGCTCGAGCATTTCCGCGGCCAAGTCAGCATGCCCGCCGCCGACGGACGGCCCAAACAGGTCCAGGCCGCGCACTTCCAACAGCGCCTTGCGCGCCAGCGAAAAGCCGTTGGAATGCAAGCCGCTGGACTGCAAGCCGATGATCTTGTCGCCCGGCTGCACCTGCGTGCCGTCGAGGATCGCCGCGCGCTCGACGGCCGCCACAGCAAAGCCGGCCAGGTCGTACTCGCCATCGGCGTAAAAGCCAGGCAATTCAGCAGTTTCCCCGCCGAGCAGCGCGCAGCCGGCCTGTTGGCAACCCGCGGCGATGCCGGCGACGACGGCGGTGGCGACGTCCAGCTCCAGCTTGCCGGTGGCAAAATAGTCAAGAAAAAACAGCGGTTCCGCGCCGGAGCAGAGCACGTCGTTCACGCACATCGCCACCAGATCGATGCCGACGGTGCCGTGGCGACCGGTCAGGAACGCCAGCTTGAGCTTGGTGCCGACGCCATCGGTGCCGGAGACCAGCACCGGGTCCTTGTAGCGGCCGCCGAGCGAGAAAAGCCCGCCAAATCCGCCAATTCCGCCGAGTACCCCCGGCCGATGGGTGGCTTTGCCAAACGGCGAGATCCGGTCGATGAACGCGTCGCCGCGGTCGATGTCCACTCCAGCTTCAGCATACGTCAGCGGCTTCTTGGTCACGGCGTGCTCCTTTCGCGCTGCCGAGTATCGCAAGCCTGCGGGCGGGTCAACCGCCCGCGCCGACAAAATCCCGCACATTTCGTCACAACTGCGCCACTTGGCCGTTGCCACGCGACAGTTGTCACACTAATGTACCACGCAGCGGTCACCCCCCGACCCGACCGCGACTGCGGGTGCGATGACTGGTGCGGCTCCTCCCCATGATCCTTTCGCGGTCCTGAAGGCCTTGTTGGCGGCGATTGACGCCAAGGCTGACCACTTCACGCTGCTGCAGTTGCAACGCAACGCGGAGCCGCTGCAGATCCGCGACGCCTACTTCAAGCTCGCCAAAGTCGTGCACCCGGACCACCCGCAGTACGCGACCAACCCGCAGCTGCGCGCGCAGGCGACCCGCGCGTTCCAGGCGATCACCGCGGCGAATGCGACGCTGAGTGACCCGGCCAAGCGCGCCGCCTACATCCAGACGATGCTGCTGGCGGCGATGGAGCGCTCGGACGCCGTTTCCGCGCACATGCAGAACAACCGCGCCACGGTGCCGACGGGCACCAACCTGCGCTCGACCGGCCCGCAGCCGCACGCGGTGGACATTGTGCCGGGGCGGCCGTCGGTTTTGGCGCCATCGCGACCGATGCCGACGAGCCAGGGACCGACGGCGCCGGGCGCGATGAACCGGCCGATGGTGGCCAGCAATCTCAGTGGCACCGGGCAGTTTCAGCGGCCGACCGGCACCATGCCTGCGGCAGGCGCGCCGACGGGGAACACCGCGCCGAACCAGCGGCCGACGGGGCAGGCGCCGATCGGCGCGACCGGGCAGTTCCAGCGGCCGATGACAGCGCCGGTGGGCCAAGCGCCGATCGGCGCGACGGGGCAATTCCAGCGGCCCACGCCGACCAGCCAGACGACGATCACGCCGACCACCACGCCGACCTTGCAGACGCAGAGCGCGCCGAGCATGCGCGGGCTGGAGCCGCCGCCGAACATGGACGTGGCGCGCATCTACCTGCACAGCGGCCGGCAGCAGCTGAACCGCCGCGACTGGGCGGGCGCGCAAGAGGCGCTGGAGCTGGCGCTGCCGCTACTGGAGAAGAACGAAGCGGCGGACTGCAAGGTCATGCTCGGCTGGGCGATCTTCAACAACAACGCCAACGCGGAGGCCGATCGCATTGAGCGGCCCAAGGCGATGTGGAACGAAGTGGCGACGCAGTATGCCAAGACGCCGTTCCACGCCCAGGCGGCGTACTACCTGGCGGTCTGGCACAAGCTGTACGGCGAGCTGCGGCACGTGATGAACAACCTGCAGACGTGCTTGGATTTGCAGCCGAATCACATCGAGGCGGCGCGCGAAAAGCGCCTGATGGAACAGCGGCGCAGCAACCTCGCGGAGATGCAGGAGCTGGAGGCGCGCGAGCGCACCGTCAAGGCGCGGCGGGCATCCAAGTCGGCGATCCCGGGCAAGCCGACGCCGGCCGCCAGCGCGATTGTGACAAAGAAGGTGACGCTGCAAAAAGAGCAGAGCTGGCTGGAAAAGCTGTTTGGCGGCGAGAAGAAGTAGCCGTCGTCACTGCAACCACGCGGAATCACTGAGTTCAAGCCGCAGCGGCAGCGCCTCGAAGCCGGGAATCGGCACTTCGCGCGAGCGCGACAGGCGCGCCAGCCACGGCCGCTCGGCGCTGTGCGGCGGCAGCAGCGGCACCAGGGACTTGGGCACGGTGAACTCGCCGTCGTCCTTCAGCCGGCAATGCAGCCAGCCCAGACCCGCCGGCACGTCCGCACCGAGCAGCAGGTCCAGGTCCGCGGTGCCATCGACCGAGCCCCAGCGCAGCGTCAGCTCCTCCTGCTCCGGCGGCACCGGCACCTGCGCGGCGCGCACCGGATGGCTGCCGACCCAGGTCACGCGCACCGGCCGCGGCACGTCGATCGCCACGTCAAACGGCGGCACGCCATCGCCGCCGGTCGCCACCACGTGCAGCGTCCCCGCCGCCAGCCAATTGCGGCTCATGTCGCGCTCAACGTCGTAGCGCACGCCGCGCGTCGCCTCAAACAGGTTCGGCACCATCTGCACCCGCAGCGGCAGCACCTGCTTGCCGGCGCGCAGCTCCACGTTGCCGACGTCCAGCAGCTGCATGTACGCCAGCGGCGGCGCGCCTGGCCGCGGCCCGAGGTTGCGCACTGGATCGGCCAGCCGCACGCAGGTATCCAGCGCCGGCGCCACGCCGCCCGCGGTCGTCCGGCCGACGAGATCCGCCAGCACGCCGACGTCCCCACGCTCAATATCGCCAAACACCGCGGCCACTTGCAGGCGATCGAGGCCGACCTGCACCTCGCCCGGCGTCCACGAGCCGTTGGCAAAATGGATGGTCACCGCCGCCGCGCGCATGCGCTGCGCGTCCGCCGGTTCGGCCGTACCCGCGACGGCTTTGGGCCGACTCGGCGGCGGCACGGTCCGCTGGCACGCCAGCAGCATCAACACGGGCAGCAGCAGCCAACGGGACACGGGAACCTCCGGCTGCAGCGTAGCGGACACCGGCAGGCTTGCAACCCCCGCCAGCTGTGGCACCTTGTGCCGCCCCGGCCGCACCTTGGCCACGGGCAAGGACACCGCGTGCGCATCATCGCTGGCAGCCGTCGAGGCATGAAGATTCAGGCGCCGCCGGGCAACGCCGTGCGGCCGACGTCCGACATGCTGCGCGGCGCGGTGATGAGCATGCTCGGCGGTTTCCTGAGCGGCGAGCGCGTGTTGGACGTCTGCGCCGGCACCGGTGCGGTGGCGCTGGAGTGGCTGTCGCGCGGTGCGAGCCATGCCGTGGCGCTGGAGAACGACCCGGTGGCGCTGGAGATCCTGCGCGCCAACGCCAAGCACGTGCGGCTGGACGCGCAACTGACGGTGCTGCCCGGTGACGCGATCGCCGCGCTGGCCAAGCTGGCGGCGCAGGGCCAGCGGTTTGCGCTGGCGTACGTCGATCCGCCGTACGATTCCGGGCTGTATCCGGCGCTGCTGGCGGCGCTGCCGGCGGTGCTGTTGCCCGGGGCCACGGTGTTCGTCGAGAGTCGCCACGGCTTGCCTGAGCCGCTGCGCGAAGGCTGGACCCACGTGACCCAGCGGCGCTACGGCGGCGGCTGGCTGGACCGGTTGCA
>CAIPXZ010000395.1 GCA_903869075.1 uncultured Myxococcales bacterium
CGAGCGTGCAGGCGTTGCCGTCGTCGCACGGCACGTTGTCGGCGCCGGCGGGGTGGACGCAGCTGCCGGTGCTCGGGTCGCACGCGTCGGTCGTGCACGGGTTGCCGTCGTCGCAGGCGATGGCCTTGCCGGTGCAGACGCCGCCCAAGCAGCTGTCCGTTGTGCAGGCGTTGCCGTCATCGCATGCCACGCCGTCGGCGGGCGTCTCGACGCACTTGCCGCCGACGCAGCTGTCGGTGGTGCAGACGTTGCCGTCGTTGCACTGGGCGTCGGCGGTGCAAGCGGCGCCGCAGGTCGGGATGGCGGCGTGCGCGCAGTTGCCGCTTGTCTTGTCGCAGGTGTCGAGCGTGCACGCATCGCCGTCGTCGCATGTGACCGTCACGCCGGCGCAGAGGCCGGCCGCGCAGGCGTCGCCGCTCGTGCATGCATCGCCATCGGAGCAGGCGTCGCCGGTCAAAGCGATGTGCTCGCACTTGCCGGTCGTCGGGCTGCAAGCGTCGCTTGTGCACGGGTTCTTGTCGTCGCACAGCGTGTTGGCGCCGCCCGCGCACTTGCCGGTCTGCAGGTCGCAGACGTCGCCGAGCGTGCACAAATTGCCGTCGTTGCAGGTGTGGGCGGCGGGCGTGAAGACGCACTTGCCGGTGGTGGCGTCGCAGGTGTCGTCGGTGCACGGGTTGGCGTCGTCGCAGGCGAGCAGCGACGCGCCGCTGCAGGTGCCGTCCTTGCCGCAGACGTCGCCGGTGGTGCAGGCGCTGCCGTCATCGCAGGCTTGGTCGACGCTGATTGTGTTGCTGCAGACCTGCGCCTTGGGGTCGCAGCTGTCAAAAGTGCACGGGTTCTTGTCGGCGCAGTCGGAGTCGACGACGCACTTCGGCGTCACGATCACGTCCGCGTCCTTGCCGATGTCGGTGTCGGTCGCCAGGTCCTTGGGCTCCGGCACGTCAACGAACAGCTCCGGCGGCACGTCGCCAAACTGCGCCTGGTCCGGGACGAAGCTGTCAACCGCGGTGGCGTCGGTGACGCTGCCGTCTGCCGCGCCGTCCTCCAAGCCCACGTCGCCCTGGTCCGTGCCGCTGCCGCTGTCGACGCCCGAGCCGTTGACGGTCGAATCGTCCGTGCAGCCGGCCAGCGCGCCGATCAACAGCAGCGAAATCGCAAGGGAAAGGAGCGAAGAGCGGGAACAGCCAGACATGGATTGCCTCCAGAGGGACAGCGGCGCGGTGCCAGGAACGCGGATGGATTTGGCCGACGCAGGAGGGCCGAGCATGAACAATAGCGATTCCCGTCCGCGGACGAGTAAAGAAGTGTTATGCCACTGCCGCCCATCCGCCGTCCAGTGCTGCAAAATTGCAGGGTTGACAGCGATCAGTACTCGAAGCCGTCGATGCGCTCATTGGCCAGCAGGAAGGCGCAGAACTTGGCATGCGCCGTCTCCTGACCCGTGACCTGGTAGCTGACCCAGAACCGCCCGTCATCGCGCTGGAATTTGCGGTTGCTGGAGCGCAAGCCGGCCGCTGTGATGGCGTCCTCGACGTGCTGCAAGGTCCCGGGGTCGAAGCGAAACTGGATGCGGCACGGGCGCATGTGGTTGAGCCGGTCGATGACGAGCTGCAGCCGCTCAAAGAAAGCGAGAACGATGATGACGAGCAGCGCGCCGATCGCCGCCAGCACGAACTCGCCGGCGCCCGCCGCCATGCCAAGCGCGGCGGTGACCCAAATCGAAGTCGCGGTGGTCAGCCCGGCGATGTTCACGCCGTCCTTGAAGATGACGCCGGCGCCGAGAAAGCCAATGCCGGTGATGATGTTCGAGGCGATGCGGTCGTGCGAGCGCGCGTCGCCGAGGCGAATCGACAGCAGCGTGAAGAGCGCCGAGCCGACGCAGATCAGGATGAGCGTGCGAAAGCCCGCGGCTTTGCTGCGGTATTCGCGCTCCGCACCGATAAACGCGCCCATCAGCAGCGCGACGATGAGGCTGAGACATTCCGAGGCGTGCGTTGCGAACAGTTCGGCCATGGCGGTCCTTTGCCTGCGCCCACGGCAGCGGGGCGGGCGCACGCGTGATCGTGCGCGCGTGGCCAACTGCCGTCAATTCCGCTGCCCGACGCAGGAGTGCCGGCTCACACCCGCGATCCCACGCACGCCTTGCCACAGAAGCGACAAAGAGCCCTCACCGCATTCGATTTTCCGCTTGACCGCGCTCGCGCCGCTGCGCACAGCTCGCCGCATCGTCGAGCGGCTGGCCAACGGCGCGGGCTGGGCCAGCTCGAAGTCCAGCCGGATCGCGTCGGCAACAGCCTGCAGGCGCTGGAGGCCGTGACGGCAGGCGCGCGCGGCCTTGTGCGGATGGACTGCCAGAGGCAGTTGGACGGCTCCGAGACGACGCGGCCGATGCGCCGAGCCTGGCGCTGGCGGCGACCGTGGCCGCGCTGCACGCCCTCGCGGCGCAGCTGCCGCCCGCTGGCTAAGCGACAAAACTCAAGACGTTACGGGCAGCTTGGCACGCCGACGCACTGACCGACATCGGTGCAAGCGTCGTTCTTGGTACACGCGTTGCCGTCGTCGCAGGCCGTGCCGACCGGCAGTGCGGGGCCGGACTGGCAGACGGCGGCGCTGCAGGTGCCGTCGCCGGTGCAGGGGTCGCCGTCATCGCAGGCGCCGGACAACGCGACGTGGGTGCAGCCCGACGCGGTGCAAGCGTCGGTCGTGCAGGTGTTGCTGTCATCGCAGTCGACCCAGCCAGCGGTGCATGCGCCGTTTTGGCAATAATCTTCCAGGGTGCACGGCACGCCGTCGTCGCACGGGTCGTCGTTGTTTTCGTGCAAACAGGTGCCGGTGCCGCCGTCGCACGAGTCCGTGGTGCACGCGTTGCCGTCGTTGCAGTTGGGGCATGGGATCGCCGTGCAGCCGACGATTGGCGTGCCCGCGCACACGCCCGCGCCGCACGTGTCCGCGCTGGTGCAGACGTCGCCGTCGTCGCACGGCGTATTGCTCAGTGCCAAGTGAACGCAGCCAGTCGGCTTGCAGGCGTCGGTCGTGCAGTCGTTGCTGTCGTCGCAGTCCGTCAAGCCGGCTGTGCAGGTGCCGTCTTTGCAATAATCCTCGATGGTGCAGACGATTCCGTCGTTACATGGGTCGTCGTTGTTCTCGTGCAAGCAGCTGCCGGTGCCGCCGTCGCAGGAGTCCGTCGTGCACGCATTGCCGTCGTTGCAGTTCGGGCACGGGATCGCGGTGCAGTTCACGATCGGCGTCCCCGTGCAGGTGCCCGCCACGCAGGTATCCCCGCTGGTGCACGGGTCGGTGTCATCGCAAGTGCCGGCGAGCGGGACGTGGGTGCAGCCCGTCGGCTGGCATGCGTCGGTCGTGCAGTCGTTGCTGTCGTCGCAGTTCGTCCAGCCCGGACCGCATGCGCCGTTTTGGCAATAATCTTCCATGGTGCAGGGCACGCCATCGTCGCACGGGTCGTCGTTGTTTTCGTGTAAGCAGGTGCCGGTGTCGCCGTCGCAGGAGTCCGTCGTGCACGCGTTGCCGTCGTCGCAGCTTGGGCACGGGATCGCAACGCAGCCGACGATCGGCTTGCCCGTGCACGCGCCCGCTACGCACTTGTCCGCGCTTGTGCACACATCGCCGTCGTCGCACGATGTGTTGCTGAGCGCCAGGTGAACGCAGCCAGTCGGCTTGCAGGCGTCGGTCGTGCAGTCGTTGCTGTCGTCGCAGTCCGTCCAGCCTGGCCCGCACGCGCCGTTTTGGCAATAATCTTCCTGGGTACACTTCACGCCATCGTCGCACGCGTTGTCGTTGTTTTCGTTGACGCAGCCGCTGGTGCCGCAGGAATCTGTCGTGCAGGCGTTGCCGTCGTCGCACGTCAGCGGCGTGCCGACGCACTTGCCCGTCGTGCAGATATCGCCGCCGGTGCACGGGTCGCCGTCATCGCAAGCGCCTGTGTTCACTGTAAATTTGCAGGTTCCGGCGACGCATGCGTCGTTGGTGCACGGGTCGTCGTCGTTGCAGACGATCGCCGCGCCTTCGCACTTCGCGTTCACGCAGTGGTCGTTTTCTGTGCAGCTGTTGCCGTCGTCGCACGTGGCGTCGGCGGCGGCGGGCACGCACTTGCCCGCGGCGCAGGCCCCGGTCGAACACGGATTGCCATCGCCGCACTTCATCGGCGCGCCGCTGGTGCACGCGCCCTGCGCGCAGACATCGCCGACGGTGCAGGCATCGCCGTCGTCGCACGTCGCGGCGTTCGGCGGGTTCACGCAGCCGTTGGCATCGCAGGTGTCGTCGGTGCACGGGTCGCCGTCGTCACACGCCTGGCTGGTGCCTTTGCAGCTGCCGTGGTCGCAGAGATCGGTGTCGGTGCAGGCTTTGCCGTCGTCGCACGGGTTGAAGTTGAAGGCGTGGACGCAGTCGAAATTCGCCGAGCAAAAGTCGGTCGTGCAGGCGTTTTTGTCGTCGCAATCGCTGTCGACGTGGCACGTCGGGATATGCACGTCCTTGATCGCGCCGTCGCCGCCGCCATCGTCGCCCGTGTTGGCGTCGTCCGCGCCGGTCGCGTCCTCGGCGCAGCCGGCGAACGCCCAAAGAACACCCAAAAGCACCAAGCGCGACGCCGTCATTTTGCCCTTCCGTAAGCAACCAGCGCAGATTGTCCCGGATTCCGGCGCCGCGGACAAGCGCGGCGTGCAGGTGCCGCGGTGATGACGGCGGAAAACCTGCGGCGGCAGGCAGTTACCGCTTTCGCCACGGCGTTAACGAACGAACGCTCGTACGTTGACAACCGCGGTCAGGCATACCGCTGAAATGAGGGGCATGCCCACGGTAGAACAGGCTTTTTCACTGCTGGTGCTTGTCATCATCGTCCTGATCGCCGCGATCGCCCGGCGCCACGGCCCTTTTCACGCACGCGGCGGCAGAGCGCTGGCGTTCGCCGCGTTCTTCCTGCTGCCAATTTTTGCCACCGTCAGCGGCCTGGCGGTGCACGTGGAACACTCCAAGTCCACGGATTTCTGCCTGTCTTGCCACATCATGGAAAAATACGGCACCAGCTTGCACCTGGACGACCAGGGCCACCTGGCCGCCGCGCACTTCCAGAACGGCCGCATCGACCGCGACCACGCGTGCTTCACCTGCCACACGACCTACACGATGTTTGGCGACTACAAGGCAAAGCTCAAGGGTTTGAAGCACATCTACGTCAATTATCTGGGTCAGGCGCCGGCCAAAATCAAGCTGTACGAGCCGTTCCAGAACCGCGAGTGCCTGCATTGCCACGGCGGCGCGCGGTCGTTTGAGACCCAGTCCGACCACCAGGACATCCGCGGCGAACTGACGAGCAACAAGACCTCGTGCCTGGATTGTCACAGCCCGGTGCACGACGTCGACCACCAAAACGGCGCCAAGCTGTGGCAGGAGCCCAAGCCATGACGGAACAGGAATTCCAGCTTGCCCGCCGGTTGCGGATCGCCGGCGGCCTCATCAGCGTCGGCTTGGTCGTCGAAGCGGCGAGCCTCTACGCGCTCAAAGCCTTGTCATTTCTCGCTTTTGCCGGCGTGGGTGCGGTGCTCGTGGCGCTGGGTGTCGGCGTCTTCCTGTACAGCGTCGCCGCCGACTGAGCGGTAAAAGCCGTTGACCGCCCGCGCTCCGCCCGTACACTGCGCGAGCGCCGCGCGGCGCGTGTGAGCTGCCGCCATGGCCCAAGTTTCCCGCCGAGATGCCCTCAAAAGTCTGGCTGCCGCCACGGTTGCCGCCGCGACCGTCGACTGCGCCGGTCCGCAACCGCCCGCCGTCGCTGCGCCCGCGACGCTGCCCCAGGAGCCCGCCGTGCCGCCGCCCGCTGTTGACGCCGTGACCAAGTTCGAGCCGCTGCGCTTTCCGTGGCAGACGCTCGACCCGTTCCTGTTCTGCGTGCACCACGACGACAACTACCCAGCGGCCAACGCCCAGTTTGGCCCGGCGGCGTCGCTGGAAGGCCGCAATTTGGGTCAGGATTTCACCGTCAAGGACGGCTGGCGGATGTACCACGGCCACGTCGTCCCCGGCTTTCCGTCGCACCCGCACCGCGGCTTTGAGACCGTGACCGTGGTGCGCAACGGCTTGATCGATCACGCCGATTCGCTGGGCGCGGCGGCGCGCTACGGCCACGGCGACGTGCAGTGGCTGACGGCCGGCCGCGGCATCCAGCACGCGGAGATGTTTCCGCTCCTCGATCGCCAAGGGCCGAATCCGATTGATTTTTTCCAGATCTGGCTGAACCTGCCGCGCGCCGACAAGATGGTGGCGCCGCACTTCAAGATGCTGTGGGCGGACACGATTCCCGGCGCTACCGAGCACGACGCGCAGGGGCGCGCGGTGGAGCTGCGGCTCGTCGCCGGCCAGCACGCGGCGCACGTGCCGCCGACGCCGCCGCCGTCTTCGTGGGCGACGCGAGCGGACACCGACGTGGCGATCTGGACGATCAAGCTGGCGCCGGGCGCACAGTGGACCCTACCGCCGGCCGCGGCTGGAAGTAACCGGATGTTATACTTTTTTGCCGGCGATGCCCTGCAGATCGGCACGCGCACCATCCCGGCCAAGCAGGCGATCCAGCTGCGCGCGGACGTGCCGGCGGCGCTGCAGGCGAGCGCGCAAGGCGCCGAGCTGTTGCTGCTCCAGGGCCGGCCGATCGGCGAGCCGGTGGCGCAGTATGGGCCGTTCGTGATGAACTCGATGCAGGAAATCCAGCAGACTTACGCAGAGTACCAGCGCACGCGCTTTGGCGGCTGGCCGTGGCAGCGCGATGATCCGGTGCACGGCGCGGAGCCGCAGCGGTTCGCCAAGCGGCCGGACGGCAACGTCGAAAAGCCCGGCTGAAGGCTGCGTTTTTTTGCCGGCTTAGTTCGGCAAGCCGGAGCACGTGGTGAAGGCCGTGCCGCAGTTCTTGATGCGGCACGCGTCGCACGCCGCCGAGTCGCTGCCGAGGCACGCGCCGTTCATGACGCAGTTCTTGGAGACGCAGTCGATTGTGTCGGCGAAGCACTGCGCGCAACCATCGGAAAAGCCAGTGTTCTTGACGATGCACGGCTTGGCCGCGGCGCCGTTGCCCAGCGACGACGACGCGCAGCTGCTGACCTTGCTGGACACGTCGACGGTCGAGCTGACGGCCTGATCCGCCGGGTTGGTGCAGGCGCCGGAAGCGGCGACGTCGGCAGGACCGGTGTCGGCGGGGCCGGTGTCTTTGGGACCCGTGTCCGCCGGGCCGGTGTCGGCGGGGCCAAGATCGGCGACGGCGGCGTCCGTGCCCGAGGCGACGTCCGTTCCCGTCGGGCCAGCGTCGGGCTTGCTGCCGGTGTCGGTGACCGCGGTGTCGGCCACGGTGCCCGTGTCGGCGGTGCTGCCGGTGTCGCTGACGGTGCCGGTGTCGCTGGCCACGCCGGTATCGGCGGCGGTGTTGCCGGTGGCGGCGGCAGTGGTGCCGCAGGCGGCGAAGAGACAGAGGGCAAACGGGACGAAGAGGCGATGCATGGAACTCCTTGGAAGGGGCGGCGGAACGCTGCGGTGTGCGCCAAGCATGGGCGGCGCGCCGGCAATGTCAAGGATGAATGAGAAGTTGCGACGAAGCTACTGGAACGTCAGCTGGACCTGCGCGGCGCCATTCCATGTGGCGCTGGCCTTGAGCTCCGTGCCGCCGGTGGTGCTGCCGCCGGCGATTGTGCAATTGCCGCTGGCGCCCGGTGTGCAGTCCTGGCACGGCGCACCGTTGCACACCGCCTGGCTGAACGCTGAAACGTGGATGACGGTGGCCTGCGGCGCGGCGAGCTCATGCAGGCACGGGCCGTTGGCGCAGGTCGCCTGCTGGTAGCACGCGGTGGCCATGGTTTCGGCGGCGAAGATGGTGCCGGTCCAGCCAAAATCGAACTGGTGGCCGGGGGCGACGAGCGTGACGAGCGCCGGCTGGCACGCGACCGGCGGGCAGCCGCAGCCCTGGGTTTGCAGCTGCGTGCAGGTGAACTGGCACGCGCCGTAGCTGGCGACGAGCGGCGTGCCGTCGGCGCCGGTCAGCGTGTAGCCCAAAAAGCCGCTGCAGGTGGGCGCCGGCAGGCCGAGGTACAGGTTGTTGGCGGTCTTGTTGACGACGACGATGTCGGTGGCGGCGCCGACCGGCGGCGTCGTGAAGCTGCCGCAGCTCGCGGCGGCATCCGCGGCAACATCGGCAACGGCATCCGCGCCGACGGTGTCGTTGGCCGCTGCATCGGTCCCGCCAGCATCGGTTCCGCCGACCGCGTCGGTGAGTTGGGCGTCGGTTGTCGTGTCGGCGTCGAGGTCAGCTCCCGCCGCCGTGGACGTGCCGCAAGCGGCGAGGAGAACCACACAGGACCAAGCTACAGCGCGCATGGCAGGCTCCGCGGAAAGAGGGCGGCCATCGTGCGTCGCTGCGGCGGCGTTGGCAAGCGCGGCTACGGCCCCGACGGGTCAGCGGGCGGCACCTGGATGGCGTTCGCCGGCCACGCGGAGCTGGCCAGCTTGGGCGGCGTCAAGAACGCCGGCGCGCTGTAAAAATCCAACACATCCAAAAGGTTGGACGCATTGGCATCGCGCACGGTCAGGGCGCCCAGGTTCCACTTCGTCTCCATCAGCCGCAGGATGGACGTGTGGTCGTGAACCACATGCGAGACGTAATTCGCCTTGGAAAACGGCGAGATGACGACCGTCGGCACGCGAAAGCCCAGGCGGTCGTAGCCGTCCTGAATGCCGCCGTTCTTGGCCGGGTCCGGCGGGATGTTGTCCGGGGCGAACGCCGGCGGCGGCGGCACATGGTCGTAGTAGCCGCCGTGCTCGTCGTAGGTCAAAATCAGCACGGTTTTCGGCCAGTTCGGACTATTCAGCACCGCTTGGATGATGCCAGCGGAGAACGCCTCGCCCTGGTGGATGTCCTGCGGATTCTCCTCGCTGACGTTGCCGTGCGGCGTGATCAGGCTGAAAAACGGCAGCGTGCCCGCCTTGGCGTCGGCGAGGAAGTCCGGGATCGCCTTGACCTGGTCGCTGTACGCCACGAAAACCGGCGGAAACGTGCCAATTTCCGGGTTGCCCGCGGTGTATTCGAACCAGGAAATGTTGAATTTGTGCAGCTTGTCAAAGATCGTGCCACCCGCCGGCGCTGGGTCGCCGAAGTTCACTGTCGTCGTCAGCAAGCCCATCGCGGTGGCGGCTTGCAGGAAGCGGCGGTTCGGCAGCGTCTGCGCCAGCACCGAGCCAAAGTAGCGATCGCAAATGGGAAAAACGCTGGCCAAGCTGTAGTAGAACGGCAGGTCCGCGCCGGTCCAGTAGCCCATGCCTTCCTTGCCGCTCGTCGCCGCAAAGCCGTCCATCTTGCCGTCGTCAAACTGCTTGTGGGAGGACACCCAGTTCTGCGTCACGTGATTCGCCGTCTGCTCCGTGGTCGTCAGGTGGTACGCCAGCACCACCGCGCCGGTCTTGTCCGGGTTCTGGTTCGTCGGTTGGCCGTTGGCGTCGAGCGTGAAGCCCTCGCCGCGGCCCAACATGCCAAAATAGTTGTCATAGCTGTGGTTTTCCATCATCAACACCACGACGTGCTCGATGTCCGGCAGCAGGTCCGTGCCCTCCGGCTTTGTCGGATCCGGCAGCGTCCCCGCCGGAAACGGCGCGTTCGTCGTCGGGTTGCCCAGCAGGATCGGCGCGCCGGACGGTGTCGTCGTGGGATCACCCGCAGGCGGCGTCACCGTGGTCGCGCAACCAGCGGCGAGGATCAGCGCCGCCAGAAAATAGCCTTTCATCTCAACCCCTACGCATGGCGCCACAGCGTCACAAGTTTTTGCGGCTCCGGATCGGCGAGGAACGTGGCGCCCGCCTTGCGAAAGCCGTCCGCCAGCTCATCCAGCGCCTGTTGCCGCGCCGCCGCGTCCGAGCGCAGCAGCCCGCGCGCGGCGTCAATGTCCTCCAAGTCCGTCAGACCGTCCAGCACGGCGCGGTCGTCGGACTCGCGCAGCGTCACCGCCAGCACGCGGTGCCCCTGCACGCGCACCGCCGCGCAGGCCTTCCACAGCGGCTCACACGCCGCGGAAAGCTTGCGAAAATCCGAGATCAGCACGATCGCGAACGGGCCCTTGCGCGCCGTCGCCGCCGCCCGCAGCCCGGCGACGAGCCCAGCCACGCGATCCGCTGCCGCCAGCGGCGGCCGGTACGGCAGCGCCAGCTCCATCGCCCGACAATAGCGCCGCAAAATCGCCTGATCCTGGCGCAACGCCGGCTCCGGGCCGCGCAGCAATGGCGACCGCTCGCGCTCCGGCAGCCGCGCCATGGCCGCCATCACCACCCGCTGCCGCCGCCGCAACATCGCCTCCGGTGTGCCATCCAGCGCCGGCAGCGCCAACCACTCGACAGCGGTCAGGTAATCCGCCACCGTCGCCACCAGCTCGTCGTCCAGCATCGGCGTCAGGTCCTCGGCCACGGCACGGCGCAGGTCCAGCAGCGCGCGATCGGCGTCGCGCAGCGCCGCCAGCCCTTCCAGCACCGGCCGCCGATCGACGACCCGGCCGTCCACAAGCGCCAGGCCAAACGGGTCGTGGCTGCGCGCGCACGCCTCCGCCAGCGAGTGCACGAGGTCCATCGCCTGGTCCAGCGCGCCGTGCCCTGGCCGGCCATCGCGCATCGTCGCCCCGGAATCCAGCACGGCGTACAACGCCCGGGTCCGCTCGCGCTCAAAACTCCGGCTCATCAGCCGCCCGCGCGCCGCCGAGGCCTTCCAGGCGATGTGCTTGAACGGGTCGCCCGCCACGTGCTCGCGCAGCTCGCGCAGGTCATCGCCGGCCCCCGGCACGCGGTCGGGCTGGGACGAGCCCGTTGGCCGCGGTGACATCCGCCGCGTCTCCGCCAGCCGCCGCAAGTCCAGCGGCAGCGAGCGCGGCAGCACTGCCAGCTCGCACGGGCACGGCAGGAAGATGTCGGCAGACAGCAGGCCCATCGCGTCGGTCAGCCGCGCCTGCGCGCCCAAAATCCGATGCACGGCTGCGAGCTTGGGCAGCACAACGAGCGCCACGCGCGTCCCTGAATGCCGCAGGTACAGCGAGCGTCGGCTGTCGTCGCTCAGCTCCAAGCCCGCACTCGTCCACCAGTTTTGCAGATCGATGCGCAGGCCGTCGAACTCCGCCGGCACCTGCAGCTGCAGCCGCAGCCGGATGAAGGCGTCCGCCCGGTGCGTCACGCCGCGCTGGCTCTCCGCGTCGTCGGCATCGCGGTCCACCGCCAGCGTCGCCCGCACGCCGCACGGCGCCTGCATCGGCGCGAGCGCCGCACGAATCCGCAGCACTTCCAAGATCATGGCGATCAGCAGCGCCGCGCCCGCCAGCACCGCCCCCGGCACGGCCAGCAGCAGCCCGGCGCCTACCAGCCCCAGCGCCACGATCAGCAGCAGGCGTCCGCGCGGTTCCAGCATCGGCTAACCTTGCGCGTCCGGGTCGGGAATCACAACGTCCGGCTTGGGCGCCGTCACGCCCGGCTGGGCATCGCTCAGCCGCGTCCGCACCGCCACGTCCTTCACGACCGCCGCCGAGGTCACGCCCTCAATCGCCGCGTCCGTCGTCACCATCACGCGGTGCTCCAGCACGGGCCGCAGCATCCGCCGCACGTCATCCGGCGTCACGTAATCGCGGCCTTGCAGCAGCGCCCAGGCCTTGGACTGCCGCATCAGCGCCAGGCTCGCCCGCGGACTCGCGCCCAGCGCCACGCGCGGGTGCGTGCGCGTCGCCTGCACGAGCCGCACGATGTACTGCATCAGCTTTTCCTCGACGTGCACCGCGTCCACCGACGCGGCAAAGCCCAGCAGCTCGTCCACCGTCACCGCCGACGCCACCGCCGGCACCGGCTTGTCGTAGGTCTGCAGCATCCGCGCCTCGTCCGCCGCGCTCGGGTATTCAAGCTGGATGCGCACCAAAAACCGGTCGATCTGCGCCTCCGGCAGCAGGTACACGCCCTCTTGCTCCACCGGATTTTGCGTCGCCAGCACAAGGAACGGCTCCGGCAACGGCTGCGTCGCGCCCTCGATCGTCACCTGCCGTTCCTGCATCGCCTCCAGCAGCGCCGACTGCGTCTTCGCCGGCGCGCGGTTGATCTCGTCGGCGAGCACGATTTGCGCAAACAGCGGCCCGCGACGCAGCTCGAACTCATGGATTTTCTGGTTGAAAATGTAGGTGCCGGTGATGTCCGCCGGCAGCAAATCGGGCGTGAACTGGATGCGCCGAAACGCGCAGCCGGTCGCCTGCGCCATCGCCTTGGCCAGCGTCGTCTTGGCCAGCCCCGGCACGCCTTCCAGCAGTACATGGCCGCGCGCCAGCATCGCCGCGAGGATCAGCAGCGGCACGTCCTCGCCGCCAATGTAGACTTTGCCCACTTCAGCCAGCACGCGATCGCGCAACGCAACCGCTGCCGCCAGCTTGGAGTGATCGAGCGCACCACTAGTCGTCATCCGCAACCCCCGAGTACAAACCGCGCGCAACATGCCCGAGGTTGGCTGGCTTGGCCAGCGCTACGGCGAATCCACCCGCGGCCGATCCGTCTGCGCCAGCAGGGACTCCGCCCACTCCACATCTGCCGCCAGCTGGCCAAACCGGGCGCGCGACAGCGGCGCGTCGTCCAGCTCTGCCGCCTCGCGCACGCCGTCCAGCACGTTGCGCAGCCGTGGTCCCGCCTGCGGATGCACGCGCCCTTGGCGAATCATCGCCGCCACCGGGTCGCCGTGATCGCGCGCCAGCGGCTCACGTTCCAGCTGGCGAATCCGCCGCTGCAGGTGCGCCGCCAGCAGCCGCGCCGGCTTGCGGTAATCGGCGTGCAGGTTGCCCAACCACGCCAGCACAGTGTCCATCAGCGCGGTGCGCTCGCGCAGCGGCAGCGGCTCCGGCGGCACGATTGGCGGCCCCGAGCGCGCCCGCAGCACCACCGGCAGGCCCAGCACCAGCAGCACCATGAGCACCAGCGCCGGTCCGACCAACCGCCCGGCCAGCAAATCCGCAAGCTTGC
>CAIPXZ010000396.1 GCA_903869075.1 uncultured Myxococcales bacterium
CGCCAGCGCCAGCAGCCGCGCGCGCGCCCCCGGCAGCGGCCGCGGCGCCAGCCAATCGACAAGCAGCACCAGCAGCGCGAGCGGCACGCCCGCCAGCGTCAGCGCGTGCCAGACAACCGCCAGCAACGTCAGCGCGAGGAAGCGGCGCGGCCAGCGCTGCGCGGCGGTCTCGATCTGCGGTGGTTGCGGCGGCGACTCCAGCATCGGCAGGTGCGATGCGGCTCGGCGGCGAAAGATGCGCGGCTTCTCCGCGGTTCAGTCGACGCGCTGCACGCCCGGCAACCGGTACGTGCCGTCCAGCACCGGCTTTTGCGGCAGATACATGCGGAAAATCAGGACGAACGGCCCGCTCGGCGGCGCCGGTAGCCAGTTGCCGCGCTTGCCGGCTGGCTCGTCGGTCTGCACCAACAGGTCGAGCGAGCCGTCCGGATTGGGCGTCAAGTCCGGCGTGCGGTCGCCAATCGCGTAGCGGCCCAGCGCATTGTCGACGAAAAACATGTCCGTGCCGTACAGCGTCAGCGACCAGAAGCCCAGCTTGGGGTCGACCGGCGGCAGCGCGCCAGCGGCAAAATGCAGCAGATAGCGGTGCGCAGCGTCGTACGTTTGGCCCGCGGCGTCCTGGCGGGAATTCGCGTAGACGGCCTCCTCTGGCACGTTGGCGCCCCACACGTACACGGCCACGACAGCGCGCGTCAGGTCGTCGTGGAACACACCGATGTCCAGCCGCGTCGTCCAGCCTGCGCGCGCCGTCGCCGAGCCGACGCCCGCCGCCGTCACTTCGGCAAACGCGCTTGCCAGGCCCTCGGTCAGGGCGTGGTTCAGCGTCGCGTCATTGCGGTGCAGCACGTCCTGCCACGGATGCGCGCCCGGCCCGACGCCGATGCTCGAGACATCCGGGGGGATCGCGCCCTCGAGCACCGGGTCGGGCGGGTTGACGGCGAGCGCGTCGCCGAGCTCATCGAGCAGCTGCGGTCCATCCTGCAGCACCGCCTGCGTCGGCGAGACGGGACCGGGCAGGTCCGGCGGCAGCGGCCCCGGCGGCAGCCCGAGGTACGCGCTCAGCGGCTGCAGCGTGCGCGGCAGCGCCGCGACGTTCGCGGTGTCGTCCGGACTGCGCACCAGATACCGGCCGAGCAGGAAAGCCTGCTGGTTCGGCACGGCAATCTGCGTCGTATTCGGCGGCAGCGTGCCGGTCCAGCCCGGCGGCGTCAGCACAAAAACCCCGCCTTTGCCGTGGGTTGCGCGCGTGCCAAGGTAGGCAAAAGTGTTGGTCCACGGATCCAAAAACTGGTACACCCAGTAGCGATCCGTCACGTCCGGCACCGACAGCACCTGCGGCTCGCCGCGCAGGTCAATCACCGCCGCGGAATACAGCGTGTCCTGGTTTGGCGCGACGATGAACCGCGTCGAGGTGTTCGACAGCGCGATCTGGTTGAAAAGGTTGTTGACGCCGATCAGCCCGCCCAGCGTCGCCATGGTCCGCGTGCTGATGACAAGCGGCAGCCCCCACTCCACCGCCTTGCGGGCGCTCACCGTCGGGTCCGGCGGCACTGAACCGGCGTCGCACGCCGTCACCAACGCGCACAGCGCCAGCGCCGGTCGGCCAAGAATGCTCCGAAGCTGCCTCATCATGCGCCCTCCCGCCTGCTGCCGCGCCGTCCGCGCCTGAGGGCGCTGCAGACAACTACACGCGCCAATCTCCATATTGTCAATGTTTCCTACCGGCGTAGTAGCCATTTACGTCTCACAACGCTGAACGCGGCTGCCGCGGCGCTGTGAATCACGCTGAATTCTTGAACTTTTTGGATCCAGCCGCGGTCAGAAAAAGAAGATGCGCACAAAAAGTGTACCGACGGTGCGGATCGTCGTGTTCGTGCTCGTGCTGACGGACGCGGTGGAGGCGCTGCCGCCGCTGCTGGTCGAGGTGGTGCTGGGCGTGCCGAGGCCGCCGAACCCCAGCGCGGCTTCGGCGCCGAAGCTCAGGCGGCTGATGGGGTAGTATTCGCCGCCGACGGCGCCGGAGATCGTCCAGCCGTTGCGGGATGAAGTGTCGGTGACCGTCGGGCTGGCGCCGACGCCGGTTTGGCTGGTCGTGTCGCTGCTGGAGATGAAGAGCAGGTCCAGGCGCGGTCCGGTGTAGATGCGAAAGGCGTCGGCGGGCTTCATGACGTAGAAAGCGCCGAGGCCGACGGCGACGAGCGTGCCGCTTTCGGACGACGTGGATGTGGTCGTCGACGTCGGTGTCAACTTGGTGCTGGCGTCGTTGCTGGTGCGGTAGAAGCCGATGGACGGCTCCAGACGAAACGACGGCGTGATGTTGATGGGCACGTAAAACGACGTTGGCACCAGCAATAACTCGCTGCCGTTGTTGTCGGTGCTGACCGCCGAGAACAGGCTGAGCCAGCCGGACTGCGCCGACATGCCGAGGCCGAGGCCGAGGTGCATCGGCTCGGACTCCTCGGCGCTGGCGAGGCTGGCGGCGAGCATCAGCAACAGGCCGAGACACACGGTACTGATTGTGCGGTGCATGGAATCCTCCCCCGAACGCCGTGAAATGAGTCGACGTTGCTGCCGCTGGTTCTAACAGGCTGTTGAAAAGCTCGCCCCACAAGATCGACTCCGATCCCCAGATCGCATAGAATCTCAGCAGGTTGCCTGAGGTTCCACCATGCGCGGTCACGTTCCATCCCAGCCCTCCATGCTCGCCCTGATTTCGCCGGACAAGTTTGTGCCCGCGAAACACCCGATTCGGCACGTCAAAGTTCACGCCGATGCCATTCTGCGCGAACTGTCTGCCGAGCTGAGCGGCATGTACGCGACGATGGGCCGCGCCTCGATTCCGCCGGAGCGGCTGCTGAAAGCCTCGCTGCTGATTGCGCTTTTCTCGGTGCGCAGCGAGCGGCAGTTCTGCGAGCAGCTCGAGTACAATCTGATGTACCGCTGGTTCCTGGACATGGACCTGACCGAGGACGCGTTCGACCATTCGACGTTTTCGCAGAACCGCGAGCGGCTGATGCAGGCCGACGTGGCGCGGCTGTTCTTCCTCCGCGTGGTCGAGCATGCGCGCGCCAAGCAGCTGCTTTCTGAGGAGCATTTCACCGTCGACGGGACTCTGATTGAAGCCTGGGCGAGCTTGAAGAGCCTGCGGCCCAAGGGCGAAAAGCCGGAAGACCGCGAGCCGCCGGATGACAAAGGCAATCCGACCGTGAACTTCCACGGCGAGAAGCGCGGCAACGCGACGCACGAATCGACGACCGACCGGGAGGCCAAGCTCGCGCGCAAGGGCAATAACGTCGCGGCCAAGCTGTGTTACGGGGCGCACGCGCTGATGGAGAACCGTAACGGCTTGCTGGTCGACTTTCACGTCGCTGGCGTGCTGGACGAGACCGAGCGCGACGCCGCGATTCGCATGATGGACCGCAGCGTGCCAGGTGCGCGCAGGGTCACGGTCGCGGGCGACAAGGGCTATGACACCAAAGGCTTTGTCGAACGCTGCCGCGAGCGAAACATCACGCCGCACGTGGCGCGCAACACCAAGCGCAAAGGCGGCTCGGCGATTGACGGGCGCACCACGCGGCACGAGGGCTACGCGGTGAGCCAGCGGATTCGCAAGCGCGTGGAGGAGATTTTCGGCTGGATGAAGACGGTCGGCGGCTTCCGGCGCACGCGGTACAAGGGCCGGGACAGGACGCAGCTGGCAGCGTGGCTCGTCGGTGCGGCGTACAACCTCGTGAGAGTGGCGAGGATCGAGGCCCTGGCAGCGTAACGGCGTGGGCTGAAGGCGGAAAAGGCCGCCAAAGGGCCGCGAAAGGCAGCGGCAAGACGCCGCAGCGGCGGCCGAAAGGCTGGGAAAATCGGCGTTCATGCGACGAATTGGGGCGAAACCCCGGCTGAGCGGTGCGTGGGGTGGCATCTTTTCAGCAGCCTGCTAACAGACCGACTGGGAAGCGACAAGCGCGCTGCCCGCCGACAAATTCACCGGCATCATCCGCCACTTGAACCAGCGGGACGTCAGCTTCGTCGCCATTTGCCGAGCGCGCGGCGGATCAGGCGCGGACGGGCTGGACGTTTCCGTCGTAATCATCGGCCAATTCCGACTTTCACTTTGATTTTCACGTCGCCTTTATCGCCACGGAACTGCACAATAAACGGGCGTTCGACAACGACGAATGGCGCGCTACAACAGCACGCGCCGGCGGCGCAGCAGGAACAGGACGGTCATCGTCGTCACGCCCGCCGCCAAGCCCGCTGCCAGCGCTGAATGCGGCAGCGCCCGCTCGACGAACGCGCCGGTGCCGAGGAACGTGACGAAGATCGCGCCTGCCGACCGCCGTTGCTGCCGCCGCTGCAGCGGATCCGGCAGGCTTTGCCAGGTTTGCCGGCGCAACTCCGCGCGCTGCTTGAAGCTGAGTCCCGGGCGCGCATCGATGGCACGATACGCGGCGATGGCCTCGTCCCAGGTCAGATCCGGCTGCGTGTGGACATCGCGATCGGCCATTGGCAACCTCCCG
>CAIPXZ010000397.1 GCA_903869075.1 uncultured Myxococcales bacterium
ATGACGTTGGCGCCGCGCAGGTTGAGCTCGTGGGCGATGGACAGCGTGCCGTCGCCGCCGATGGCGATGAGGCCATCCAAGCCGAGCTTGCGGACGTTGTCGACGATTTGCTGGCTGCGGTCTTCGGTGACTTCCACGCCGTCGACGGTATGCACGTACTTGAACGGGTTGCCGCGGTTGGTGCTGCCGAGCACGGTGCCGCCGCGCGAAAAGATGTCGCGGACTTCGGCGCGGCCGAGCGGGTGCAGCTCGCCGGGCTCGACGAGACCTTCAAAGCCATCGGGAATGCCAATGACTTCCACGCCAGCTTCAGCGCAGGTGCGCACCACGGCCCAAATCACCGCGTTCAAGCCCGGGCAGTCGCCGCCACCAGTCAAAAGGCCAATCCGTCGCGTCATTTTTCTCTCCGTCGGGCGCCCGCGCCGGCGGCAGCGTAGCAGGCCGACCGCCAAGCGCAAAGCGCGTACGCGTCTTCTGGTCCGGCGGATCAGGCCGTGTTACACTTTGCCGGCCGGGAGTCCCGGCGACGAGGTCGTCATGCCCCGTTTCTGGCGTTTTCTGTTGCCGTTGACCCTGTTCGCCGCCTGTGGCGCGCCGATGGCGGGCCAGTGGCATGGCACTTTTGACCGCGGTCCGGTCGCCGCCCACCCGCTTGTGCTGCACATCCAGGAAGACGGCCAAAAGGGCTGGCTGGAGCTGCGCGAGCCCGGCAAGGCGTTCGCGCGCTTCACCGTCTGCAGCGTCGATGTCGACCCCAACCGCACCGTCACGCTCACCTACGACGCCAACCGCCCGAACTGCGACACCGGCACCGTCAACCCCGATCCGTCAGAAGTGCGCACGCTGAAAGGCCGCGTCGGCGAGGCCGTCTTCTACGGCGACGTCCTGCGCGGCGCGGAAAACCTGGGTTTCTTCCGGTTTTTCCGCGACGCCGAGCACCTGCCAGGTGACGTGACCGGCAGTTAGCCGGTGCGTCCAAGCCGGCGTGTCCGGCGCTTTTCCCATGTATTCACAAGGAGTTTCGTCATGGCCGATTGTAACCTGACCCGCAGCCACAGCTTTCCGTCGGACCTCGCCACCACCAAGCTGCACACGCTGGTCGGCAAGTTCCAGGAGTCGTACGGCAACATGATCGAGACGGTCACATGGGCCGACGACAAGCGCAGCGCCACCGCCGAAGGCAAGATGTTCACGGCGGAATTCGGCGTGACCGACTCGCAGATCAAGGCCGAGATCGAGCTCAAGGGCTTCGCCGCCAAGATGGCCAAGGGCATGATCCAGCAGAAGCTGGAGAAGTCCGTTTCCGAAGAATTCCCGGCATAAGGTGCCGCCGACCGTGGGCCATCGCTTGGCGATTGCGCTGACAAGCTTGTGCGTTTGCGCGCTGGCGGGGGCGGCTTTTGCCGCAAAACCGCCAGCGCGTGACGCCCTGGCCGAGGCCCAAGCCTGCTATGGCGCCGGCGATCTGGCGTGCGTGCTGCGCGTACTTGCCGACGCCTCACTGCCGCCGCCGCACGACGCGGAACGGTTGCGGCTGATGGCCTTTGCCGCTGCGCGGCTGGACCAGCACGAGGCGGCGCGCCAGCACTTTGCCGCCTGGCTCAAGCTGGCCGCGACAAACCGGCTGGAACGCGCGACGACGCCGCCAAACGTTTATCAGGACTACACCGCGGCGCTGCTGGCAGCGCAGACCGACGCGCTGGACTGGACGCCGCAAGTGGAAAACACCGTCGTGCTGGCTCCGCTGGGCGTGACGCCGACCGACCTGCCGCGGTTTGCTCCGCCGGCGCGCGAGCAAAGCGTGTGGGCGCAGCGCATCGCGTACTTGGTGGGCGTGCACGGCTCGCTGCCAACGACGAAGGATTGGGGACCGGTCTGGGCGCACCTCGGCATGGCGATCGGCATTGAGGTCGGGCTGCCGCACGGCTTGTGGGCGGGCTTGCTGCTGGGCGGCTGGCAGCGCCCGGACCACAGCGGGTATCGTTGGAACCCGTACTCGCTGTTCCGCGGCGGCATCGGCACGCGCTGGGGCGACCACAGCCTGGACGTCTTCCTCGGCGCCGGCGTGGCGCTGGATACCGGCGACGATTCGGTGGTCGGTGCGCTCGCGCCCGGTTTGCGCTATGCTTGGCGCCCAGCGGAACGCCCAGCCGGCTTCTACATGGAGCTGGCCAGCCAGACGCTGTTTGGCAGCACGACAACCACGGAAGTCATCGGCCTGACCCTCGGCGTGCTCTTGCACCCGACAAGCCGCTGAGCCGTGCGCACCCCAGCTTGAGGCATCCCGTGGACAGCGCCGTAGCGTCGGAACATTTGGCCAGTCCTGAAGCGACAATGGACGACCTGGAGGCGCTCGAATTTGCGCGGTCGGCGCGCGAGCGCGTGCTGGCGCAGATCGGCAAGCGCGTCGTTGGCCAGGATCAGGTCATCGATCTGCTGCTGACAGCGCTGTTCGCCAACGGCCACGCGCTGTCGATCGGCGTGCCGGGCTTGGCCAAAACGCTGCTGATCCAGACGCTGTCGGAGACGCTGCAGCTGAAATTTGGCCGCATCCAGTTCACGCCGGACCTGATGCCGTCGGACGTGACCGGCACCGAGGTGCTGGAGGAGGAGCGCGCGACCGGCCACCGCGTCTACCGCTTCATTCCCGGCCCGGTTTTTGCGCAGATCTTGTTGGCGGACGAGATCAACCGCACGCCGCCCAAGACCCAAGCCGCGCTGCTGCAGGCGATGCAGGAGCGCAAGGTGACCGTCGGCGGTGTGCAGCACGGTCTGGACGAGCCGTTCCTTGTGCTGGCGACGCAGAACCCGATCGAGCAGCACGGCACGTACCCGCTGCCGGAAGCGCAGCTGGACCGCTTCATGTTGGCGATTCACTTCGACTATCCGGCCTGGGACGAAGAGCTGGAGATCGTCCGGCGCACGACCGGCATTGATCAGCCGAACGTCGAGGCGGTGCTGACGCGCGCGCAGGTGCTGCGCATCCAGGCGCTCGCGCGGGCCGTGCCGGTGGCCGAGCACGTGCTGCAGTACGCGGTGCGGCTTGTGCGGGCGACGCGGCCGGACGACGCGATGTGCCCGCCGGGGCTGCGGCCGCTGCTGGCGTACGGGGCGAGCCCGCGGGCGTCGCAATGCATTATTCTGGCTGCGAAATCGCGCGCCGTGTTGATGGGCCGCGCGACAGTGAGCCTGGACGACGTGCGCGCGCTGGCGGTGGCGACAGTGGCGCACCGCGTGGTGCCGAGCTTTCGCGCGGAAGCCGAGGGCATGGATGGCCGCAAGCTTGTCGAGCGGCTGCTGGCAGAGCTGCCGGCGAGCGTGACGGCGTAGCGGTTTGTGACAATTTTCGGCGGACCGCGGAATTTTCGGACGGGACACGAACACTTCGGGTCCCACCCGCGGGCGGGGCGGTGGGCGCGGAGCGGGCGCTTGCGGGCGGTGGGTCGATGGCAGAGCGCGGCTTCGGCGGATTGGGCGGTCTCGGACGCTGGCTGCAGGCGCGGCGGCCGCCGTCGGCGTCCATCACCATTCAGCCGCAAAAGCCAAAGGATCGCGGGCGGTTGGAGCGGATGCCGGCGCCGCGCGGCCACGATGCGTTGCACGAGAAAGCCTGGAATGCACAGCTCAACTGGTTCGCCGACGAGGCGGCCGAGCGCCAGACGCTGGCGCAGCGCGCGACGGAGGTGCTCGCCGGGCTGGGACCGCTGCAGCTGCCGGCGCGGCAGGTCGATGACGGGCAGCCGGGCGGGCTGCATCGTTCGCTGCGGCGCGGCGGCGGCGTGGAGTTCAGCGACCACAAGGAATACGCGCCCGGCGACGATCTGCGCCACCTGGACTGGAAAGCGTGGGCGCGCACCGACCGGTACTACATCAAGCGCTACGAGCAGGAAGTCCACGCGAGCCTGACGCTGGTGCTGGATGCGTCGGCGTCGATGGGTTTTGCCGATGGCCAGAGCGACAAGTTCGACGCCGTGCGGCTGCTGCTGGCGGTGCTGGCGCTTGTGCTGGTGCGGCAGGGCGATGCGGTGGCGCTTGTGGTCATCGGCCATCCGGAGCTGAACGTGCCGACGGGCTCCGGGCTGCGGCAGTTTAGCCAAATTTGCGAGCGGTTGCAGGGGATTACGCCGAGCGGTCAGGCCGGGCTGGACCATTTGGGTCCGGGTTCGTGGCGCGGCATGGACCGGCGCGGCGTGGCGGTTGTGGCGACCGACGCGCTCGTGGACCCGGCGATGGCGGTGGAGCCGCTGTACGACCTCAAGCGCACAGGTCTCGACGTGCTGCTGCTGCACACGCTGCACCCGCGCGAGCGCGACCTCGATTTCCACGGGCCGACGACGCTCGTCTGCCCTGAGACCGACGACCGGCGGCTGACCGACCCGCGGCTGACCAAGCCGGCGTTCCAGCGGCTGATGGCGCAGCATTGCGAACGCCTGCGGACGCTGACGACCCATGGCGGGCTGGGCTACCTGCAAGTGGATACCTCGATTGACCCGCGCGGCGTGATGCGTCAGGTGCTGCGGGCCACGGCGCGGCTGCGCAAACGCGCGGACCCGGTGCTGGATGCCGGCGCGTACGGTGACGGCGGCGTGGACACAGACGTGCTGCTGGCGGAAGAAACGTAGCCGCGGCTGGGTGTTAGGTGCTTTGTGACGATTTACACAAAGATCCACACTGTGTGAATAAGAATGTTTACAGACCGTCCGTGGTGGCGCAGACTCGGGCCAACACTTGAACTGCGGCGCGCGCGTGTGGCGTGCGTCCGGCTCGACTTGGCTGGAACGCCATGGCGCATTGCTCGCTTCAGCTCTGGCGTCTTGCCGCACGCGTGGCGCTTGCCGCGGCGCTCTGCCCCGCCTGTGCTGCGCCGGTCGCGCCGGTCACGCCTGCGGTCGACGCTGCTGTCGTCGATGCTGCGATGCCAGTTAGCGACGCTGATGCGGCTGTCGAGGCTGCGGCCGCTGACGCCGTGCCTGACAGCGCGCCGGCGGCTGTCCCGGACGCGGCCGTGCTGGCGCTGGATGTCGCGGTGGCGCCGACCATGGCCGATGCCGTCGCGCCGCCCCCCGACGTGACGCTCGCGCTCGATGTGCTGCCGCCGCCGGACGGGCTGCCCACGAACTGCACGCCGGAGGTGTGCGACGGCATCGACAACGACTGCGATGGGCTGACCGACGAGGGCTTTGCCATCGCCACGCCCCAAGGCTTGCTGGCTGTGGGCGCGGCGTGTGCCAATGGCGGCGTGATCATCTGCCAGACGCCGCAGCAGGCGGGATGCAGCAGCGCCCAGGTGGATCCGAGCGTCGTGCTGGCGCTGCCGGGTGCGCCGCTGAGCCCGCTGGTGGCCAAAGGTGGCTTCACGGATGTCTCGGCGCAGCTGCCCGTTGCGAGCGTGTGGGTGGACAAGGGCGCCAAGACGTCGGTGCCGGAGGGTTCTGCGCCGCTGGCGCTGGACATCGACAACGACGGCGACCTGGACCTGCTGTGGATCGACGGCCAGCAGGTCGTGACGCTGTGGACGCAGAAGGCGCCGTGGCAGTACACCGCCAGCACGCTGTACAGCACGATGAACGGCATCAGCGCCTTCGCCGTGCTGGCGGACGGACCGCAGCCGCGGCTTGTGGCGGCGGGCCAGACAATCGTGCTGCTGGAGCGCAATGCCGCCGGCCAATTTGTGGACGTCGCGGCGAGCCATGGCGTGGCGATGCTGCCCGGCTCGCAGCGGATTCAGCATCTGCTGGTCACGGACATCAATGATGACGGGTTGTTGGACATCGTGGCCGGCGTGTTCTCGTGCTCGCCGCTGTATCCGTCGCTGTACGTCTGGCTGGATCGCGGCGACGGCCACTACATCGAGTCGGCGCAGGCGCTGGGCTTTGACCTGCACGGCTCGGCGTGGGCGAACCTGCACACGGACTTTGATGGCGACGGCCTGGCGGACCTGCTGATGCTGACGGAGTCCTGCGAGCCGGACCCGGGCGTTGCGTACTACGATCACCAGTCGCCGGGCGGCGCGACGCTGTTCCAGACGGAGCAGGCGCCGCCGGTGTTCACCGCGCCGGGCTCGGTGGCGGGCTCGCCGATGGGCGCTGGCGTGGCCGACGTCAACGGTGACGGCGTACTGGATTATCTGCTGGCGGAGATCGAGCTGCGCGATTACGTCGGCGAGGGCGGCAACCCGCAGGCGTTGTCAGCGAGCGATCCGCAGGTGCAAAACGCCGTCAGCAATCACTTTTTGCTCAGTCAGCCCAATGGCACGCGCAAGCTGGCGGGGCTGCAAGCCGGGCTGTGGGCGCCGCTCAGCACCAAAGGCGTGCCGATGACGGCGTGGACGCCGATCTGGAGCGATTTTGACCACGACGGCCACCTGGACCTGCTGCTGAGCCACGCCTCCGACTATTTTGCCTGGACCAACGGCCAGCAGGGTTCGATGCGACCGGTGCTGTTCCGCAATGGCGGCGCGCAGAATTTCAGCGACGCGAGTGCGGCTTTTGGCCTGCCCGCGCAGCACGACGGCCGCGCGATGATCGCCGCGGATCTGGACGGTGATGGCGACGATGACGTGGCGATCGGCGGTCACAGCGTGGCGCCGCGGGTCTTGCGCAATGACATCCAGCACGGCGGGAGCGACCTGCGCGTGCGGCTCGTCGGTCAGGCGTCGAACCGCTGGGGCCTGCTGGCGCGGCTGTCGCTGCAGACCAACCTGCGCACGCTGGTGATGGAGCACAATTTGCAGGCGGTGCCGCAGACGATGGCGCTGCCGCTGAGCCATTTTGCCTTGCAGCCGGGTGAGGTTGCACAACAGCTGACGGTGCACTGGCCGAGCGGCTGGACGTCGCAGCAGGCGGTGACGCAGCCCGGCGCGCTTGTGGTCGTGGAGCCGCAGCTGTTTGCGCTGACGGCGCGGTGGTCGCCCGGCGGCAAAGTGCCGGTGACGGTGCAGGCGACGCAGTTCACCGCCGAC
>CAIPXZ010000398.1 GCA_903869075.1 uncultured Myxococcales bacterium
CCGCGCTCATCGAGTCCATCGAGGGCAAGCCGGGCATGCCGCGCTTGAAGCCGCCGTTTCCGGCCAACATCGGCGTCTTCGGCATGCCGACGATTGTCAACAATACCGAGACGTTGTCCGCGGTCCCCGTCATCCTGGAGATGGGCGGCGAGGCGTGGGCGGCGCTGGGTACGCCCAAGAACGGCGGCACAAAGCTCGTCGGCGTCGCCGGTCACGTCAAGACGCCGGGCTTGTTCGAGGTGCCGATGGGCGCGTCGATGCGCGACGTCATCTACACGCTCGGCGGCGGCATCACCGATGACCGCGAAATCCTTGCGATTATCCCCGGCGGCAGCTCCTGCCCGTTCCTGACCAAGGACGAGATCGACGTCGCCATGGACTTCGATGGCTTGAAGCCCGTCGGCTCCATGCTCGGCACCGCCTGCATCACCGTGATGGCCGAAGGCCTGACCGATTTGCTCAGCGTGATGCAGCGTGTGACCGCGTTCTACCAGCACGAGAGCTGCGGCCAGTGCACGCCGTGCCGTCAGGGCACCGGCTGGCTGAAGGCGATCGCCGACAAGATGGACGAAGGTCTGGGCGAGGACGCGCACATCGACCTGCTGATCGCCGCCTGCAACCAGATTGAAGGCAACACGATTTGCGCCCACGGCGAGGCGGCGGCGTGGCCGATTCGCTCGATCGCCAAGAAGTTCCGGCCGCAGCTCGAAGCGGCCATTCGCCAACGGGCGGCCGCGCACGGCTACGTCGCCAAACCGGCTGTCTCGCACCCGGCTGCCTAATCGCCGAGGAGTTCATCAGATGACTGGCGAACAGATCATGTTCTATCTGCTGGGTGGTGGCGCGGTCGTGGCGTCGGCGGCGATGCTGCTGCCACCGCTGGGCCGCAACCCGATTCACTCGGCGATCTCGCTGATTGTGTCGTTTTTCTTCCTCGCCGGCCTGTACGCGCTGCTGTCGGCGCACATGCTGAGCGTGCTGCAAATCATCGTCTACGCCGGCGCGGTGATGGTGCTTTTCACCTTTGTCATCATGCTGTTGAATCTCAGCCCGGATGAGCTGAAGGAGACGGTGATCACGCCCGGACGCATCGCCGCAGGCATTCTGGCGCTGTTCGTGTTCGGCAAGCTCGCCACGGCGATCCAGCTGACCACCGCCGGCATGACCGCTGTCGACCTGAACGACCCGGGCTACGCGAAGTTCGGCTCGGTGCCGGAAGTCGGCCGCATGATGTACACGACCTTCCTGGTGCCGTTCGAGCTCACCTCGGTGCTGCTGCTTGTCGCCGCAGTTGGCGCGGTTGTGTTGGCCAAGCGTTCGCTGAAGTACGTTGACCGGCCGCAGCTGACCCCGGCGGCGCACGAGCACGACGCGCCGCATGACGCTGACGACGGCCACGACGGCCATGACGCCCACTCTCACGGCGGAGGCCACTGAAATGACTTCGATTCCGCTCGGTCATATCCTGCTGCTCGGCGCGCTCCTGTTTGGCATCGGCCTGGCTGGCGTGGTGACGCGCCGCAACGTGCTCGTCATGCTGATGTCCGTGGAAGTCATGCTGAATGCCGTGAACCTGACGCTCGTCGGGTTCTCGCGCTACAACGGCTGGACGGAAGGCCATGTGCTCGCGTTCTTCATCATCGCGGTGGCGGCGGCGGAAGCGGCGGTCGGTCTGGCGATGGTCCTGGCGGTGTTCCGCCTGAAGCAGACGACTTACGTCGACGAACTTCGCTTGCTCAAACGGTAAGTTTCCCAAGAAATCCGGAGCGCACCCGTGGAAGTCAACAACTCAGCCATCCTGCCCCTGATCATCTTGCTGCCCTTGCTTGGCGGCATCGTGAACGGCTTGTTTGGCAAACACTTTTCCCGCCAGGTCTCGTACTTCATCGGCAGCACGACGGTCTTGACCTCGTTCCTGTTGTCGGTGCAGGTCTTCCTGAACCTGCGCGGTCTCAGCGCCGCCCACGCCGAGCCGGCGCTGCGCTACACGCTGTTCCAGTGGATCAGCGCTGGGCAATACAGCTTTGATTTCGCATTCTTGGCCGACCCGCTGTCGTCGATGATGCTGCTCGTCGTCACCGGCGTCGGCTTTCTTGTGCACCTGTACTCGACGGCGTACATGGACGAGGATCCGGGTTATGCCCGCTATTTCGCCTACTTGAACCTGTTTGTGTTCTCGATGCTGGTGCTGGTGCTCGGCAAGAACCTGGCGATGCTTTTCATCGGCTGGGAAGGCGTCGGCGCGTGCTCGTACCTGCTCATCGGCTTTTGGTTCAAGGACATGGACAAGGCTGAGGCCGGTCAAAAAGCCTTTGTGGTCAACCGCATCGGCGACATTGGCTTTGTCATCGCCATCTTCTTGCTGCTGGCCTACGCCGGCGGTTCGGTGGACTACGACTCGCTGCGCACGCACTTTTCGGACAGCATCCACGCCGTCGACCACCCGCCGACCATCACCCTGATTTGCCTGCTGCTTTTCGTCGGCGCGTGCGGCAAGTCGGCGCAGATTCCGCTGTACGTGTGGCTGCCGGACGCGATGGCGGGTCCGACGCCGGTGTCCGCGCTCATCCACGCGGCGACGATGGTCACCGCGGGCGTGTACATGATCGCGCGCCTGAACTTCATCTTCGCGCTCAGCCCGCAGGCGGCGACGGTCATCATGCTCGTCGGCGCGGCGACAGCGCTGATGGCGGCGTCGATCGGCTTGGTGCAGAACGACATCAAGAAAGTCCTTGCGTATTCAACGGTTTCGCAGCTGGGCTACATGTTCGTGGCGGTGGGCGCCGGCGCCTATGCCTCCGGCGTCTTCCACCTGTTCACGCACGCGTTCTTCAAAGCCTGCCTGTTCCTCGGCGCCGGCGCGGTCATCCACGCGATGCACCATGAACAGGACATCCGCAATTACGGTGGGTTGCGCAAGAAACTGCCGGTCATTCACATGACCTTCCTGATTTCCTGCATCGCCATCGCCGGTCTGCCGCCGCTGGCGGGCTTCTTCTCCAAGGACGCTATCCTCGCGGAAACCGTGGCGTTTCACCCGAACACCGAGAAGCTGACGGAATACTACGACGGCCAGTTCAAGCGCGCGGCGGTGCAGCAGCTGCACGCGGAAGCCAAGGACGGCATCGTCGACCAGGCGAAGATCGAGCCGCTGGTCAAGGCGAACAAGGAAGCGTACGTGAAGTCGGTCGAGAGCCTCGGCTGGCTGCGCAAAGTCGCGTTCGGCCTGGCGCTGTTGGCGGCGCTGATGACGGCGTTCTACATGTTCCGCTTGTATTTCATGACGTTTGCCGGCGAGTACCGCGGCGATCACCACACCTACGAGCACGCACACGACTCGCCGTGGCCGATGGCGCTGCCGCTCATCGTGCTGTCCGGGCTGTCGGTGTGCGCCGGTTGGCTGGGCATGCCCTTCGCGGAAGGCAAGTTCAACCGGTTCGAGCACTGGCTGGATCCGGTGCTGGAGCGCGGCAAGGAGCTCGTCGGCGGCCACCTGGAGCCGACGACCGAGTACGGGCTGATGGCGCTGTCGACCGCCGTGGCGGCGCTGGGCGTCGGTCTGGCCTGGTCGTGGTACAAGGCGGGCCCGTCGACGCAGGCGGCGAGCCTGTCGCAGTCGGCCAAGCCGGTGTACGACACGCTGCTGGCCAAATACTACGTGGACGAGTTCTATTTCGCGGTGGTCGTCAAGCCGCTGCGCTGGATCTCGCAGGCGCTGTTCCACGCGGTGGATCGGCTGCTGATCGATTTGTGCATGGTGCGGCTGCCCGGCTACGCGTTGCTGGGTCTCTCGCAAGTGGGTCGCCTGGTGCAAACCGGTGACGTGCAGACGTACCTGGTCGGCGTGGTGGCAGGTGTTGCCGCGCTGGCGTGGTACCTGATTTAGCCGAAGCCCGCTCCTCGCTAGGACTTTCGCACCCCAAGGATAGGCGGAAATGGACACCTCGATGGCGCAAAACTGGCTGCAATTCCACAGCCTTTCCAGCTTCCCGCTGCTGACGCTGCTCTGCGCCATGCCGCTTGGCTTCGCGCTTCTGGCGCTGGCGATCCCCGATGAGCAGACAAGCGCCCACAAGGCGTGGTCGTTCGTCGGTTCGCTCGTGACGCTGGGCGTGTCGCTCGTGGTGCTGGCGGGCTTTGACCGCAACGCCGTCGGCCTGCAGCAAGTCGATGATTACGCGTGGATTCCGACCTTCAACGCCCGCTGGACGCTCGGCGTCGACGGCTTGAGCCTGCCGCTTGTGCTGCTGACAGGGCTGCTGATGCCGATCATCTTCGCCGGCGCCTGGAGCGCGATCGACAAGCGCTGGAAGGAGTTCAGCATCGCGATGCTGATCCTGGAGACCGGCATGCTGGGCTCGCTGCTCGCTGTCGACCTGCTGAGCTTTTACGTGTTCTGGGAAATCATGCTGGTGCCGATGTACCTCATCGTCGGCATCTGGGGCGGCAAGGATCGCATCTACGCCACGGTGAAGTTCTTTATTTACACGATGTTCGGCTCGCTGCTGATGCTCGTTGCGATCCTCTGGCTGTACCAGAAGTCCGGCGGCTCGTTCGCGCTGGCGCAGCTCGCCGCGCTGCACCTGTCGGACAAGGAGCAGACCTGGCTGTTCGCGGCGTTCGCGCTGGCTTTCCTCATCAAAGTTCCGGTGTTCCCGTTCCACACCTGGTTGCCGGACGCGCACACGGAAGCGCCGACGCCCGGCTCCGTGGTCCTCGCCGGCGTCATGCTCAAGCTAGGCACCTACGGCCTGCTGCGCTTCGCGATTCCGCTGTTCCCGTCGGCGATGGGCACGTTCTCGCCGCTGCTGCTGACGCTCGCGGTCATCGGCATCGTGTTTGGCGCGCTGATGGCGTACGTGCAGACCGACGTCAAGCGCCTCGTCGCCTACTCGTCCGTCAGCCACCTCGGCTTCGTGATGCTCGGCATCGTGATCTTCAACGAGGAAGCGCTGCAAGGCGCGATTTTGCAAGGCGTCAACCACGGCCTCTCGACCGGCGCGCTGTTCCTCCTCGTCGGCTACGTCTACGAGCGCCGCCATACGCGCGAAATCGCCGAATTCGGCGGTATCGCCGCCAAAATGCCGGTTTATGCTGCGTTCTTCGTCTTCGTGACCATGTCGTCCATCGCCCTGCCCTTGACCAACGGCTTCGTCGGCGAGTTCCTGATCTTCGCCGGTAGCTTCAAGGAAGGCGTCCAAGCCGTCATCGCGCCCGTCGCCGAAGCCGGTCGCTGGCGCAACACCGTGCTCGTCGGCGGCGGCATCGCCTCGCTGGGCATCGTGCTCGGCGCCGTCTACATGCTGTCGATGGTCCGCCGCGTGTTCTTCGGCCAGATCACCAACCCGGCCAACAAAGCCTTGCGCGACCTGACGTTGCGCGAGAAAACCATCATGGCGGTCCTCGCCGTGTTCATCCTGTGGATCGGCGTTTACCCGTCCAGCTGGCTGAACCTGTCCAAGACGACGGTGCACGCGATGGTCGAGGCCGAGCGCCCGGCCATCCTGCAGGTCCGCGCGCCGCTCGATTACAAGCACGAAGCCATCCAGCACGCCCACGCGGATCGCTAGGAGTTTTGCCATGTTGCATGATTTGGCACTGATTACGCCGCAGCTGATTCTGCTGGTCGCCGCGCTGTTCACGCTCGTCGCCGACCCGTTCCTGCCGTCCGACGCCTCGCGGCGCTTCTGGGGCCTGTTCGGCGCCGGCATGTCCGGTCTGGCGGTCCTCGCCTGCGCGGCGCTGTGGAAATTCGGCCCGCATGACATGGCGACGCCGGCGTTCAGCTACCACCTGTCGGCGTCCGGCCACGCGCTGTTCTTCACCGCGCTCGTGTCCATGTGCGCGCTCGTCACGCACCTGTCCAGCCCGGCGTACCTGAGCGAACAGGGCGCGCACTACGGCGAATACTATGCGCTTTTGCACTTCGCGACCTTCGGCATGGCGATCATGGTCTCCGCCGAGAGCCTGCTGAGCCTGTTCATCGGCCTCGAGATCATGTCCATGGCCATCTACGTCCTCGTCGCCTTCAAGCGCACGTCGGCGGCGTCGGTGGAAGCTGGCCTGAAGTATTTCGTCATGGGTTCGGTGGCGTCGGCGTTCCTGCTGTATGGCATCGCGTTCCTGTTTGGCCTGTCGGGCGGCACGAGCTTCATCGAGATCCAGCGCGCCCTGCTCGCGCCCAAGCCCGGTCAGGACCTGTGGCTCGGTCTGGCGGTCGTGCTGACGGGCGGCGCGTTCCTGTTCAAGGTCGCCGCGGTGCCGATGCACATGTGGACGCCGGACGCCTACGAAGGTGCGCCGACGCCCATCACCGGCTTCATGTCCAGCGCGGTCAAGGCGGCGGCCTTCGGCTCGTTCCTGAAGTTCCTCTACGCCGGCATTTCCGGCCCGGCGCTCGCCTCGCTGCACCTGCCGATCGGCCAGGTCCTCGGCTGCTTCGCCGTGCTGACGATGACCGTCGGCAACATCCTGGCGCTGACGCAGCGCTCCATCAAGCGGATGCTGGCGTATTCCGCCATCGCCCACGCCGGCTACCTGCTGCTCGGCACCATCGCGACGATCGACGACCCGACGCTCGGCAGCCCGTTCCTCGCGCCCACAGGCGCGGTGCCGTTCTACCTCGTCGGCTACGCGCTGGCGTCGCTGGCGGGCTTCGCGGCGCTGTCGAGCCTCGGCAAGGACGGCGAGGAGCTGACGACCGAGGGCCAGCTCGCCGGCCTCTCCAAGCGCCACCCGATCGCCGCGCTGGCGCTGACGGTGTCGGTGCTGTCGCTGGCCGGCGTGCCGCCGACGCTGGGCTTTTTCGGCAAGCTGCAGATCCTGCGCGACGTGCTGGCCGTGGACAACGGCAAGTACCTGCCGCACGTCATCATTTTGGTGCTGAACTCGGTCGTGAGCGCGTACTACTACCTCAAGGTGCCGGTGGCGATTTACATGCGCCCGGACAGCCGCGCCGAGCGCGTGTACGTCCGCGAGTCGAACCTGACCTGGGCGATGGCCCTGCCTGCGTTCGCGCTGCTGGCGCTGGGCGTGATGCCGGGCCGGGCGATGAACTGGGCCTCGCGCTCCGAGGAAGCCATCCGCGCCGGCGCCGAATCCGCCAACATCGCGCACTCGTACGCCGTCGTCAAAGGCGGCGGCAGCGCCAAGGGCGTCGTCGCCACCGTCGCGCCAGCCAAGCCCGCTGCGCCCGCGGTGCCGTAGCCGCCACCGGCATCGATCCCCGTCTCACCGGCGGTCTCGAGACCGGTCCCAGTACCGCCGAACGGACCGCATGCCCAACATCAAGCCGTTGATTTTGCAGCAGCTGCCGCTTGGCACGGTCCTTGCTTCGCAGCCAATCGCGCCAGTCACCGCTGGCGTGCGCTGAACCCTGGGCCCAGGGCGACGCGCCACGCTGACCACCCGACGACTGGGGACCGCGCGCCACACGCGCGCCCCAGCGCCGAGGGAGGGGCGCGTCCGGCCGCTGAAAAGCGGCCTGCGCTGGCTGGTCGGAAGGTGGGGGTGGGGACCCGCGCTTCGAGCCAGAGTCCTAACCCCTCGAAATCACGTCAATCGCGCTCAAGAAGCGATCACCCCCCGCCCTACTCCTCGAATTCGACCCAGCTGCTCATGCGAATCACCGGCTTGTAGTCACCGCCGCCGGTCCACACCGGCACGTACGGCTTGCCGTTCAGCAGCGCCTGGTAGCTCAGGGTCGCCGTCGTCCCCGGCTTCACCGCCGCTGTGATGTCGGCGCTCCACACCGCCACGTCCATGCCCGGGCACCAGCCCGCCCGGCCATACGGCCAGGTGCCATACTGGTTAGGAATCGCGCCCGTGACCGCCTGTTGCTGGCAGCCCGCGGGCGTCCCCGCCAGCGCGTGCGTCTTGGTGAACGTCTTGCCGCCAACGCTGAAGATGTGCTCATGCGGGCAGAATTCCGCGCAGTTCAGCGTGTCCGTGCCCGAGCCGTGGCCGGTAATCAGCGCCACAATTTTGACGACCTTCGCCGTCGCCGGCACCGCCACGTCGATCGGCTTGAACAGGCTGTTGTACTTTTCGTCGTACTGTTCGCCATGCCACAGCGGCACCAGCGTTGTCGGTCGCGTCGCCTTGGCCGCGGTCGACAGCCGCAGGCTTGTCGTCAACAGCCAGCCATCGGGCGTGTCGTAGCGGAACCGCACCTTGCCGCCGTTCTTCAGCAGCGGCAGCATCGCTGACACGTCCGTCAGCCACCGCCCTTGCCGCTTGTAGGACGTGATTTGCCGCGCGAATTCCGTGTCGCACGGGCACTCGCACCCGCCGTAGCTCTTGCCGTCCGCCGCGCAGGCGCGGGTGCCGACGCTGCTGCGGCCATCCGGCTTGACGCAGCCGCACGCCAACGTGTCCGTGCCAGTCTGGCAGGCCATGGCGACGCTGGCAGCGGTCTCGGTCGTCTGGTCGCAGAGGTTCATGTACGCCTCGCGGTCCCAGTCCGGGCAGTTGGCGTCCAGGCCGCCGGTGCAGCTGTGCGCCATGTCGAGCGTCGCGGTGTCAAACTGCGCCATCTGGCTGGCGTTCGGCAGCGTCACGTCGGCGTAGACCTTGGGCGGTCCCCAGCCGTTGCCGCCGTTCGTCTGCGTCCACAGCTGCACGACGGTCGCGTGGTCGGCCGCCTCCGCCAGGGCGTTCTTTGCCTCGTAATCCGCGCGCTGCACCTCGTACATCAGCGATTTCAGGTTGGAAATCCCGCCGATTTCCCGCCACTGCTGCTGCCGGTCGATCGCCAGACCAAAAACGCCGGCCTTTTGCAGCGCCGCGCCCAGCCAGTTCGCGAGGTTGAAGGGCACGACGCTCAGGAAATGCAGTCGCCCCGCCCACGCCGCCTGCTTTTCGGCCGGCAACGCCGCCAGCGCCGTGTCAAAGCGGTCCTTTTGCGTCTGGACGGTCGCCGCCGCGGTGGCATCGTCGGCTTCGTAGCTGCCAAAGAAATAGTGGACATTCTTCGGCGAATTCTTCAGCAAATCCGAGGCACTGGACTTCCAGACCGCCTGTGCCGCGCTGTACTGGCTGCCGGGCGCGGTGAAGACGAAGACGTAGCTGTCGCAGCCCGTCCAACTCTGCGCGAGGTTCCAGTCGCCGTCGAGCGTCGGCAGCGTCAAGTCGCCAACGCGGGTGCCGGGCGTCGTGCCGGTCGCCGTCAGGTCAAACGCCGCCTGCGGGCCACACGTCGGCACGGTCGGACCGGTGTCGGCAACGGCAACGTCGTCATCAGTCGCGCCGGCATCGGCGAGGGCAGTGACGTCATCGGCCAGCGCGGCATCCTGGACGTCGCTCACCGCCGCGACGTCCGCGGCCGTTGAGTCCGCAGCTTTGCTGCCACAAGCGGTCAGCACCAGCAAAATCCAGCAATACTTCCAAGAGGTTCGCATCAGCAGCTCCAACGCTCGGTGGGTGTCCGGCTGGGAGGATGGCTGGCGACGCGGCACCGGTCAAGCGCCAAAGCGCGCTACAGCCGGTATTCGACGCCGACGGCGAAGTGCGGGCCGGCGATCGAGGTATTGCCGCCGACTGTGCTGTTGACGCCGGTGTTGTAGATGCCCTGCGTTGTGGTGTTGTAGACGTTGGCCGTCGGCATGAACGTACCGCCGACGCCGGTGGTCAGGATCAGCGACTCGTGGCCGCCGATGCCGCGCAGGTAGGTGCGCACGCCGAATTCGCCGATGCCAACGTTGGTGCCGCCGCCGCCGAGGCCGTAGATATTGAGCGTGCGGGTGATCGGGATGTCGAGCGTGGCGTCGAAGAAGCCGAAGCGGAAGCCGTCGGAGATGACGGTTGTGTTGGTGACGCGGATGTTGAGGCCGTCGACGGCGCCCAAGCGCAGGTATTGCACGACGGACGGCCCGGCTTTGGTGCAGCTTGTGGCCTGGCTGACGTAGCTGCCGGTCGGCTGGCTGACCGACGCCGTCGAGCCGGCGGTGCATTCATAGGCGCTGAAGCCGCCCCACGATTCGCGGAAGTAGCCGAAACCGAGGCCGAATTCGGCGAAGTCGCCGGAGTAGGCAAAGATCGCGTGGGCGTTGAACATGTCCACCGCGTTGGGCACCGAAATGCCGAGCGGCGAGATGCGCGCCTGGACGTGAAACCAGCTGCCCTGGTAGCCCCAGGCGAGGTCGGTGAGGCTGGCGATGTCGACCTGGCCGAGGTTGGCCATCGGCCGCAGCGTGGCGCGGAACCAGTGGTCGTAGTCGCTGCGCGCCGGAAACTGGCGGCTGACTTCGCGGCGGTGGTCGTTCAACTCCACGGTGTCGCCGGCGACAGCTTGGTCGCCGCGGTTCAGCTCGGCGACGGCGCGGTTGCCCTCCACGCGGATGACCTCGACAACCGCCGTCGGCGCATTGGACGCCGTCTCCTCTTCCAGCCGCGTAAACGGGTTGATTTTCAGCTCCTTGGCCCGCGAGCGCACAAGCAAGATGTCGCCGGGTGTGATGCCCGCGCCGTCTTCCAGCTCGATCAGCAGGTTGCCGCGCTTGGCTTCCAACACTTTGCCCAGCGTGCCGCGCCGCGCCCCGCCCGTCGCTGTCGCCGCTGCCGGCGCCGCCGTCGCGCCGCCCCAGCGCAGGGCGATCGGCGCGCCATCGTCGCCAAACAGAAACGCGCGCACGCTGTTGTCCTTGCCTACCGCCAGCAACACGCCATCCGCCACGCGCAGCTCCGCCACCGGCGCGCCCACGTCCAGCTCCGCCTTGCGCACTGGCGCCGCGCGGTTTGTCACGTCGTAGGTCACAAGCTTGCCCGAGCGCGTCGCCCCCACCAGCAGCCCGCCGAGCAAACGATACGTCACGACTTCAGTGGGCACCGCCAGCTCCAACGGCGCAGGCGCGCCCGCCACAACCGCAGCGGTCTGCGCATTCGCCGCCACGCCAACCAGCTGCAGCAGCGCGGCAATCAGGATCATTTGACTCTTCATGGCAACCTCCGGAGTCGCCATCATCCTGCGCAGCGCGCCGGGCGTCAAACTCGGCCGATTGTGCCGCAGCGGAAACAGTGTCGTGACCAGCGCGGGGATTGTCGCCACCGTCCGGCGCGCTATCTTGTCTCTGGCACAACGCCGGAGGTCCTTCATGATTGAAATTCGCCCGTTCGCCGGTCTCGGCCACGCCAACCACGGTTGGCTGGACGCGCACCACCACTTCAGCTTCGCCGACTATTTCCACCCACAGCGACAGAATTTCGGGGCGTTGCGGGTGTGGAATGACGACCACATCCTACCGCAGTCCGGCTTTGCGCCGCACCCGCACCGCGACATGGAGATCATCACCTACGTCCGCAAGGGCGCGATTTCACACAAGGACAACCAGGGCAACAGCGGCCGGACCGCCGCCGGTGATGTGCAGGTGATGTCGGCTGGCACGGGCATCGTCCACGCCGAGTACAACCTCGAGACCGAAGCGACCGAGATCTTCCAGATCTGGGTCCAGCCGTCGCGCCAAGGGCTACCGCCGCGCTGGGAGAACCGGCAATTTCCGCGCGCAAGTCGCGAAGGGACGCTGCAGGCGGTGGCGTCTGGCCAGGCGGACTACCCGGATGCGGCGCCGATCAGCGCCGACGCGACGCTGTTCGCGGCGACGCTGAC
>CAIPXZ010000399.1 GCA_903869075.1 uncultured Myxococcales bacterium
AGATGCAAGGCCTGCTGGATTACCTGCGCGAGATCGGCTTGCCGGAGCTGGCCGAGGTCGAGCCAAACGCGGTCGTCATCAACTATTCGCAGGTCGGTCCGGGCTATGGCCGCGCGTCGGGGTCGTCGCTGGACGCCGTCGGAGTGCTGAAGCGCCAGGGCATCGGCCTGGAGCCGATCTACACGGGCAAAGCCATGGCGGCGCTGCTCGTGGACGCCGAGGTCGCCCGCCGCGAGAACCGGCCGATCGACGCTTGGCTGTTTTGGAACACGGTGCGGCGGCCGGAGCCGCTGCAGGTCGCGGATGGCTGGCGGGCGCGATTGCCGCCGGCGCTGATTGCCCGGCTGCAGCAGGTCGAGGGCCTCTCGGGCGCGCATCGCGCGATCGTCCGCAGCCGCCGCTGGTTCCTGATCGGCGGCGCGACGACGTTGGTCGGCGCCACAGCGCTGATTCGCCTGTCCGGCTATCCGGCGCTCGCGCGTTGGCAAGGCCGCGAATTCTCAGCGGCTGAAGCCCACATCCTCGGCGCCGCGGCGGAAGCCGTGCTGTACGGCGCGCCGCTGCCACCCGAACTGACCGCCATCGCCGTGCCGCTGGACCGCTACGTCGCCGCGCTGCCGCCGCGGATGCGCACGGAGATCCACGCCCTGATTTGGCTCGTGGAGCAAGGCACGACGCCGCTGGCCGGCCGGCTGCACCGCCTGAGCGCCCTGCCCGTCGCCGATCGCATCGCCTATCTGGACAAGCTGCTGCTGCGCCGCGATGTGGTCGGCGACGCGGCGCGCGGGCTGCGCGATCTGGTGGCGCTCGGCTACTACGCGCTGCCGATGGCGTGGGGGTCGATCGGCTTTACCGGTCCGCTGGTGCCGGACATGCCGCGAGCGCGCCGCGCTGCCTATGCCCAGCTTGTGGCGCCGCCAGGGCGACTGCCGACCGGAATGCGCACCGACTGACCGCGACAACGCCAGGAGTTTCTTGTGATTTTTGACGCTTCCACCCTGCCCGAAGGCGAATTGTCGGTCGATTTGTGCATCGTCGGCAGTGGCGCGGGCGGCGCGATGGTGGCGATGGTCGCGGCGGAAGCCGGGCTGCGCGTCGTGGTGCTGGAAGCCGGCGAATTTCTGACGCCGGACGACATGACCCAGCGCGAAGAGCAGATGTTGCCCAAGCTGTACTGGGACGGCGGCGGGCGGACGACGGCGGACCGGCAGGTGCACATCCACCAGGGCAAGGGCGTGGGCGGCTCGACGCTGCACAACCTCAACCTCTGCAAGCGGATTGACCCGGGACTGCTGGCGACGTGGCGGCGCGATCGCGGCCTGGCGCACTTGCCACTCGAGGTCTGGGACAAGCTGTACCGCGAGGTCGAGTCGCTGCTGAGCGTGTCCGAAGTACCTGAAGCGCAACGCAATACCGCAAACAAGCTGCTGCAGTCGGCGTGCGAGCGGCTCGGCTGGCGCTGGGCGGCGCTGGCGCACAACCGCACCGGCTGCGTCGGCTCCGGCTTTTGCGCGCTGGGCTGCGCTTTTGACGCCAAGAATAACGCCGCCAAGGTCGCGTTACCGCGGGCGATCCACGCTGGCGCGCAAATTCTCACGCGCTGCCAAGCGATTACGGTGGAGCACGACGGCGAGCGCGTGACCGGCGTGCTCGCCCGCGCCATCGACCCGCAATCTGGCCGGCCGTTTGGCCGCGTGCGCGTCAAGGCGCCGATGGTCTGCCTGTCGGCCTCGGCGACGGGGACGGCGGCGCTGCTGCTGCGCTCGCGCGTGCCGGACCCGGGCGGCGAGACCGGCCAGTCGCTGCGGAGTCACCCGGCGGTTGGGGCGGCGGGCGAATTCGATGACCCGGTGAATGCCTGGCAGGGCATCCCGCAGACGGTGGAGTGCACGGAATTGCTGGATATTTCCGGACAATCTCGCGGCAAGCGCGCGACGCGGCTGTGGATCGTGCCGGCGTTTGGCCACCCGGCGGCGACGGCGTCCCTGCTGCCCGACCACGGCGCGGCGCACCGCCGCTGGATGGGCCGCTACAGCCACCTGAGCGTGCTGACGGCGATGCTGCACGACCATTCGCGCGGTCAGGTGCGGCCAGACGGCGAGACTGGCCTGCGCATCGACTACGAGCCGAATCCGGACGACCAAAAAGAGCTGCTCGCGGGCCTGCGGGCGTGTGCGGAGCTGCATTTTGCCGCCGGCGCGCGGCGCGTGTGTATCCCGACGGAGACGCCGATCGTCCTTGAATCGCCCAATGAAATTCAGAAGCTGGACGCGCTGCAGTGGCGTGCTGGGCTGCTGCAGCTCTCCGCCGTCCACCCGATGGGCACCGTGCCGATGGGCGATGACGCCGCGATGGCCGCTGTCGACAGCCAGGGCCGCCACCACCACTTGCGCGGGCTGTGGGTCGCCGACGGCTCGCTGTTTCCGACGTCGATTGGCGGCCCGCCGCAGCTGTCGATCTACGCGCTGGGGCTGCACGTCGGCCGCGCGCTGGTTGCCAGCCGCTGATTGACGCGCGCGGCGGCCATCGGCCACGCTAGCCTCCGGAGGTCGCCCGTGCCCGCTCGCCCGCTTCGTTCGCTGCTGTTCGCGTTCCTGCTGTTGGCGCTCGCCGCGCCTGCCGCCGCCGCGCCGATCACGGTGCCGGTGGACATCGCCGTCGGTCCCGCCGGGCTGTGGTTCAGCAACGACATCGGCAGCGAACAGCTCGGGCATTTTGGCCTCAAAATTCGGCTGGAAGCCGTGATTTCCCGCGAGCTTATCAAGCAGCATATCAACCAAGTTCCGGCCAATTACCGGCAAATGGCGACGAGTCTTGCTGAATTCCGCTTCCGGCCGTCGATCTTCATCCCCGAAGAGCTGATTATCTCGCCGAAGTTCGCCCACACCGGCATGTATGGCTCGACT
>CAIPXZ010000400.1 GCA_903869075.1 uncultured Myxococcales bacterium
ATCCGTAAAGTCTCATTCGGCCAGCGCCGTCGCCTGCCCGGGCGGCCAGTTCTGCGCCACGCCGGACGGCCAGTGCGGCGGCACCGGCCAATGCCAGCCGGAACCGCAGGTTTGCCCGGCGATCGCCATGCTCGTCTGCGGCTGCGACGGCAAGACCTACGGCAACAGCTGCATGGCCAACACCGTCGGCGTCAGCGTCAGCACCACCGGCGCGTGCGGCGCGCCCCAGTCGTGCGGCGGCCCGGCGGGCATCCTCTGCGGCAGCGGCCAGTTCTGCGAGCTGCTCAGCTGCGGCGCGTCGGCGTTGGGCAACTGCTTGGCCAAGCCGGTCGGCTGCCCCAAAAACCTCATGCCGGTCTGCGGTTGCGATGGCAAGACCTACGACAACGACTGCTACCGCCAGGCCGCGGGAGTCGGCAAAGCCGCCGACGGCGCGTGCCCGACCGCCGGCAGCTGCACCGTCGGCGACAACGCGACCTGCGCCAAGAACCAGATGTGCCGCGCCGCCGCGACGGGCGTCTGCAGCGGCACCGGCACCTGCGTCGGCATCCCCACGCCGTGCCCGATGATCGTCCTGCCGGTCTGCGGCTGCGACGGCCAGACGTACAACAACAGCTGCGAAGCCAACAACGCCGGCACCAACACCGCCAGCAACGGCAAATGCGGCGCCACGACCGGCTGCACCACAACCAAGGATTGCAGCGGCGGTCTTGCGTGCAAGTCTGGCGTTTGCGGCATGTGTTCGGGCATCATGTGCACCGCGATCGCGTGCCCGAGCGGCCAAATCAAGGACCAGTGCTGCCAGTGTTACACCCCGTAGGAGCGAAAATGGACGAGATTCGGATTGACCGCGCGACGGCGCATCGGCTTGTGGCGGAAGGTGCCAAGCTGATTGACGTGCGGACGGTGGAGGAGAACGCCGGCGGCGCGCTGCCGGGCGCGATCAACGTGCCAGTGCAGGTCGTGGGCGAGGAGATCGACAAGGTGGCGACGCCGGACGAGACGATCGTGCTCTACTGCCGCTCGGGCGGTCGCAGCGATATGGCGGCGCGGATCCTGCGCAGCATGGGCTACCACAAAGCCTACAACATGGGCGGAATCCACGAGTGGTGAGTCATGGCGAGTGACGCGCACGCGATGACCCCGCACCGTGCCTTGGAGATTGGCGGGATCGCGACTTTTGCCGGGCTGGAAGGCTGGCTGGCGGTGCGGCTGTGGCACGCGACGGCGTCGCTGGAGAGCGTGCTGACGCTGACGCTGGCGGCGGTGGCGGGTTATCTGGCGGCGGATTTTGGCAGCGGTGTCGCCCATTGGGCGTTCGATCGCTACGGCACCGAGCAGACGCCGGTCGTGGGCCAGAACTTCATCAAGCCATTTCGCGAGCACCACGTCGACCCGAAGGGCATGACTTTGCACGATTTTGTCGAGACAAACGGCAACAACTGCATCGCCACTGCGCCGGTCGTGGCGCTGGGGCTGACTGCGGACTTGACGAGCCAACACGGCCTTTTCGCGGCCATGTTCTGCGGCGCGATGTCACTTTTTGTCTTTGGCACCAACCAGTTCCACAAATGGTCGCATGAGGACGCGCTGCCGGCGTGGGTCCGCGGCCTGCAGCGCGCGCACCTCATCCTCGGCGTGCGCCACCACGATGTGCACCACACGCCGCCGTTTGACCGCTACTATTGCATCACCAGCGGCCTGCTGAACCCGCTGCTGACCGCCGTGCGCTTTTTTCCGCGCATGGAAGGCCTGATTTTCCGCCTCACGGGCGTGCGCGCGGGCCAGGGCGACGCGCAGTACGCGGCGACGCGCAAGGCGTCCTGACGGCGCTCAGCGGCCCAGCACGACGATGACCCAGGCGTCGTACAGCGCGTGCGTCCAGGCGGCGACGGCGAAGCCGCGGGTCAGGAACAGCGTCGCGAACAGCAGCCCGGACACCGTGCGAAAGACGAACGAGGTCAGCGCAAACGGCTCGCCCAGGTAGTGCGCCAGCGCGAAGACGACGCTGGACACCGTGACAAGCGCGACAAGCCGCAGCGACGGCCTTTGCCAGTCCTTGCCCAGCCACAGCCGCCCGACAACGCCGACGCCGCCCAGGCGAA
>CAIPXZ010000401.1 GCA_903869075.1 uncultured Myxococcales bacterium
CAGCAGCAGTTGCGTGAACACCGGGCCCGGGCGGAAGCGGAACTGCTGCGTGTCGCGCTCGAAGATCGAGACGCCGACCACGTCGGCCGGCAGCAGGTCGCTCGTGAACTGCACGCGCCGCCACTCGAGCCCGAGTACGCGCGCGAGCGTGTGCGCGAGCGTGGTCTTGCCGACGCCGGGCACGTCTTCGATCAGCAGGTGGCCGCGCGCCAGCAGGCAGGCCACGGCAAGACGGATCTGGCGTTCCTTGCCGAGGATGACCTGACTGATTTGTTTGACGACGTGGTCGATCTGTTCGCGATGCATCGGCGCTATTGTAGCCGGATTGGCCGTGCGCGGCGGCAGCGCGCAGGCGGCGCCTTAGTACATTCCAATTGAGGTATGAGCCTGAAGGGGTGGTTTGAGCGGTGGGTTCAGGCGGCTGTTTTGGATCGATTTGAAATTGTTTTAAACAGAGTTGTGCGTGCTTTGTTCAGTCGCTCTGCGGCCTCATTATCGCTCATTGTAGTGGCTAGCACATCGAGCTGTATGAAGGTGATGCCGGGTTTCAGGAATTGCTCTGCCAGCGGTAGGGATTTGAATTTCTCATAGGGCGTCATCATTAATTTGTATGGGTAGCGCTTGCGTTGGCGGCCTTTGGCATCGGTGATGGTTTCGGCGAACAGACACGGCCGATGGAAGTTCACGTAGGGGTTCAGGTAGTCACGATCGAAGGCGTTGACCAGCGCCGCGAAGCGTTGTGGGATATGACTGTAGCCGAGGTGTTTACGCACGATGGCGCCGTTTTTTGACTCGGCCTGTGCGTTGTCGTTGCTGTGACGCGAGCGCGACTTGGTAAATTCCTCGATCAGCAATTTGTTGAGCAACTCGGCGACGTGGCGGTTGATGTATTCGGAGCCGTTGTCGACGTGAAAGCCCAAGATGACGAACGGGAAGCTCGCTAACAATTCTGCGAGTACGGGAATCAGGTAGGCCTCGCTGATGCGCTCGCAGGTGGCCACCCCTTCGTACTGGGTCACGCAGTCCACCGCATTGATGTGGTAGAGGCCCTTAACGCCGTCCTGGTCACCCTGATGCACGGTGTCCAGGCGCAGGTAGCCGGGCCGGTTGTTCGGCGCGGGGGCGCGGCGCTCGCCGATGGCAATGGTCACCGGCCGGGTCTTGGTCCAGACCTGTCGATGGCGCAGGTAGCCACTGCGCTTGCGCAGGTTGTAGAGGTGCGCCACCGAGATCAAAGCCAGGCGCTCGTAGCGGGCATCGGCGAAGATTTGGTAGGCGCGTTCCATGAGCTTCTTGGTCGCCAGCCCAGAGAGCGTGCTGTGCAGGGCGTCGGTTTCAGAGAGCAAACGCACATCGGCATCGGTGTAGGTGCGAGCAAAGCCGGCTTGAGGTGCAGCATAACGCTGCACCACTCGCCCGCAATCGAGGTACTGCCTGATCAGGCGGGCGAGTTGAGCCCGCGAATAGCCACTGGTACGCCCCAGATAGACGCGGATGAGCCCCTTGTCGGGACGCACGAGTCGTCGGTAGTCGAAGCGCGAAAGCACGTTGCGGATAAACGCATAGCGGGCCTTATCGTCCTCCTCGGGGCTCCAATAAACATCGGCAGTGCCGGCGAGAAACTCGCGGATCTGGGCGATCGTGTTTAGCTTCGTTTCGTTCATGTCGATCACCATCCTCGGATGATCGACCCAAACTCAGTCCTTCAGGCTCATACCATGTTGGAAACACGGCCCTACCTTCAGGCTCAAACCATATTGGACAAGGCTCAGCCTAGCTTGGGTGGGGGGTTTTGGATAGAATACGGTGTTTTCGTCAGGTTGCAATCAACGGGTCGCAAAGATGCAAGGAGATCGCATGAGATTTATTCCCCTGCTGCTGGTCGTCGCGAGTGTCGGTTTTTCCGCGACGACCCGTGCCGCAGAACCGGCGGCAAATGGAAATTCGGCAGAACAGACTGTTGCGAAAGTTTGCGCGGCCTGCCACGCAGCCGATGGCAACA
>CAIPXZ010000402.1 GCA_903869075.1 uncultured Myxococcales bacterium
ACCTTCACCGGCTGCAGCAGCGGCAGGTCGTGCGCGAGCGCGAATTCCTTGACCGCCGGCGCCCGCAGCGCATTGCCGCGCCCCGCCGGCTTGTCCGGCTGGCAGACAACGCCCACCACTGGCACGCCCGCGTGCACAAGCGCCGCCAGCGAGGCAACGGCAAAAGGCGGTGAGCCGATGAACGCGACTTTCGGGAAATTCACCAGCGTTTATCCAACGTTCTGCTGCGCGCGCCGCGCCTTGAGCTTCTCGCGCATCGCCTGGTCGTCGATGACGTCGCGGTTCTGCCGCAGGTACTCGCGCAGCGCGATCTTGCGCTTGAACGGCGACAGCCGGTCGATGAACGTGATGCCGTTCAGGTGGTCCAGCTCGTGCTGGATGCACACGGCGACCAAGCCCTTGGCGGTCAGCTTGCACGCCTTGCCGGTGCGATCCTGGTACTCGAGGTCGATCTCCGCGGCGCGCATGATGAATTCGCTCATGCCGGGGAAGGACAGGCAGCCTTCCTCGTACTTGAGCTCGCCGCGCTGGCCGGTGATCTGCGGGTTGATGACCTCGATGCGCCCGGTCGTCTTGACGTCCTTGTCGCCGGAGCCGCGGTTTGTCGGCACGTCCATCAGGAAGATGCGCTGCGCCACGCCGACCTGGTTTGCCGCCAAGCCGATGCCGTCCGCGTCGTTCATCGTCGCGGCCATGTCGTCCAAAAACTGGTGCAGCTCGCCGTCAAAACGCGTCACGGGCTCGCACTTTTGCTTCAGGACGGGGTGCGGAAAAGTAACGACTTCCAGTACGGCCATCGTTGCCTCACTTGCGCTTGCGCGGCGCGGGTTTGGCGGCGGGCGCGGCTTCCAGCGCCGGCGCCTCGTGCTGCGCGCTCAGCTGCTCGCGCAGGTCCTCGACCTCATGCTGCAGGTCGCGCACCGAGCGCTTGAGCTTGGCGACGTCATCGCGCGTCACCAAATCCAGCTGCTTGGCCATCTGCTTGACGCCCAGCTCCACCACATCGCGCGCTTCCGCCCGCAGGTTGATGGCCGCGACCATGGCGTTCTTCACCTGCGGGCTCGACAGCACTTTGAGCGTCGTATCGCTCGCCAGCACCTTGCCGACCTGGCGGGCAGCAACGTCTTTCACCTGGTCCAACAGACTCATGATTGCGATCCTCAGCGGGTGTCCCGCCAACAAGTTAACACGATTTCGGCGTTGTGAAGGGCGAGAACGCTACGGGCAGCACGCCGCGGCGTTCGCGCAGGCCAAAGTGCCGGCCGTCGGGTCGCAGATGCACAGGTTCGCCATGTCAATGCCGCCGCAGTTGCCGGCGCACGGGTCGCTCGCGGGGCAGGAGCCGCCGCTGCCGCAGGCGGTGCCGTAGTCCTTGCAGCAGTCGCCGTACGTCGAGCACGCCGCGTCGCACATGCACGTGCCGTCGGCGGATGCGCCGCCGCAGCTGCCCACGCAGGAACTGGCGCCGCCGGTGCTGCCGCACGCGCTGGCGTAGTCGCTGCAGCAGCCGGTCGGGTCGCCGGAGCACAGGGAATCGCAGTAGCAGCCGCTGGGCGCCGGGCCGCCGCAGTTGCCGACGCACGAGGTCGCGCCGCTGGTGGCGCTGCAGTCCGCCGGGCAGGAGACGGGCGTCTCGGTCGCCGCGCAGATGCCGTCGCCGCACGTCGCCGCGCCGCCGCAGACCGCCGCGTGGTCGCTGCAGCAGTTTGTCGTGCAGTTGTTGGCGCAGGAGCAGGTGCCGCCCATCTGCTTCTTGGACTTGCCGCAGTTGCCGACGCACGACACGCCGCCGGGGCACGCGCCGCAGTCCGCCGGGCAGTTGCTGCAGGTCTCGGTTGCCGCGTCACAGCTGCCGTCGCCGCAGCCCGGCGCGCAGTTGCCGCAGTCCGCGGGGCAGCTCGTGCAGGTCTCGCCGCCGTTGCAGGCCTTGTCGCCGCACTTGGGCGGGCACAAACCGCAGTCGGCGCTGCAGGTTGTGCAGGTCTCGGTGCCGTTGCAGGTGCCGTCGCCGCACTTGGTCGAGACGCAGCCGGCGATCGCCGCGTGGCTGCAGGTGCCGTCGCAGGAGTCGGTGGTGCAGGCGTCCTTGTCGTCGCAGTCGGCGGTGACGTGGCAGCACAGCGGAATCGCGGCGTGCTGGCACTTGCTGTTGAAGCAGGTATCGGTCGTGCACGTGTCGGTGTCGTCGCACTGGCTGTCGAGCGCGCAGCACGTCTTGTCGACGGTGTTCGTGCACTCGCCGTTGGTGCAGGCGTCGATTGTGCAGCCGTCGCCGTCGTTGCAGTCGGTGTCGGCGGAGCAGCAGCCCGCGGTCGGCGTGGCGTGCGCGCAGAGGTTGGCGACGCAGGTGTCCGCGGTGCACGGATTGCCGTCGCTGCACGCGCTGTCGGAGCTGCAGCAGCCGGCGACTTTGCTGTGTTTGCACTTGCCGGCGACGCAGGTGTCCGCGGTGCACGCTTGGGCGTCGTCGCAGTCGCTGTCGGCGCTGCACGCGACGATCGGCGTCCAGGCGCAGCGGTTCTCGATGCAGGTGCCGGCGTTGGCGCCGGTCGGGTCGACGCAGTCGCTGTCGGCGGCGCAGCAGCTCGGGTCTTTGCCCTTGGGATTCATGTACAACGCGTATTTGCAGACGCCGGACAGGCACTTGTCGGACGTGCAGCTGTTGCCGTCGTCGCAATCCTTGGTGCTCGTGCAGCCGCAGGTGCCGACGGGCGACTTCGGGTGGACGCACACGCCCGCGGCGCAGGTGTCGGTGGTGCACGGATCGGTGTCGGCGCAGTCGCTGTCGGCTTTGCAGCAGCCGTTCGGGTCGCCGCAGCCGCTGTCGGGGCCGCTGATGAGGTCGGTGCCGCCGCCGCTGATGGCGTCGGAATCGCCGCCGCCGTTGCCGGTGTCGAGCGGCTCACTGCTGGCGTCCGAGCCGATGTCGCCAAAACCAAACGCGTCGGCGCCGCTCTGGCATTTGCCTTTGACGCACGCTTCGCCGCCGCAATCCGCCGCGGTCTTGCAGCCGGCGACGCAGGTGCCGGACGTGCAGACGTAGCCGGTGGGGCAGTCGGTGCTGATGGCACAGGACGTGCCGGCTGTCGCCGTCGAGCCGGTGTCAGAGGAACCGCAGCCGACCGCCGTCAGGCCCGCGACGCCGGCGAGCAAGGTACACAACATCCGAAAATTCATTGCAAATCTTCCTTTCGGTCCGACACCCCAGCTGCCGACCGCAGTGCGCAAGCGGCACGCGAACAACCAGCCGCGCGCCCCCAACACAGGGCAGAAGCCTAACGTTTTGGCGGCGCTGGTTCAACGAAAAGTGCTGGATTTGCCGACGCGGCGACTAGTACTTTCCGGTCACGGAAATCATCAACAGCGTGTTGCTGGCATCCAACAGGCGGATCCGCTGGCCGATCGTGTCGACGCTGGGCAGGTACACTGGGCTGAATTCATTGGTGTTATTCGAATTCTTGGCTTCGACGCCGTTCTTCTTGTCCAAATCGACGCCCGGGTCGGCGTTTGTCAAGAAGTGTGCGGTCTCCCGCATCCAGCCTACTTTCGCCGAGATCTGGAAGTACTTGATCGGCTGGTAATGCACAGCGGCCCAGCCGGCAAAGCGGCCGTACGGCTCGACCGTGGTGATGCCGTCGGTCTGCGTCAGCTTGCCGTCCGCGCCGGGCGACGAAGCCGAGTGGGTTGTGTTGACGCAGCCGGTCGCGGCCTGGCACGGGTTGTCGGCAGACGCGAGCGCTTCCCAAATTTCGGTGTACTCACGGCCACGGAAGATGTAATCCATGCCGAAACCACCTTCGATTTCAATGCGTTTGTCTTCCTTGATGTCTTCCCACGGCACGATCGTCAGGCCGAACTGCGAGCCGATCTGGTTGCCCGGGTCGACGTCGCGGCCCTGCGTCGGGCCGTAATTCTTGAACAAGCCGCTGTCGGAGCCGAAGCGGAAGTTGCCGTGCAGGTTGAAGAACGGCTCGAAGATCGTCAGCGCGCGGCGGGAAATCGTCGAGTACAGCTGCAGGTCGTAAAAGCCTTCACCGACGCCGCTGTTGTCGACCTTCATCGCCTGGCCGCTCGGGACCTTGAGCTCGAAGCCGAAGACCCAGGTCGGGTGCGTCGGGTCGCGGTAATAGTTGTACGGCGACCACTTGAGGCCAAACGACATGTCGCCAAAGCCGGAGCGGGCAACGCTGTTGTACGGCGCCTTGAACAGCACTTCCGAGTCCTTGGCGCCGTAGATCGTCGAGTTTGTGCGATCGACGCCGTCGACGAAGTCGTGCTGCCACTTGTCCGAGGTGACGAACGGGAACGTGACGTAGAATTCGACGTCCTTGTACAGGCCAAAGCGCGCGTCGACGAACATCGTGTTCTTGGAGCGCTGGTACTTCAGCTCGCGGGCGTAGACGTTGCCGGAGCTGGAGCAGAGGCCGGCGCCGATGGAGTCGCCGACGAGGCAGCGCGTTTCGCGGCCGATCGTGGCGTTGCGGCTCTCGTTTTGGAAGCGGACGCGCAGCGCCATGTCAAACGGGTCGTTGTTTTGGTCGTCAAACGCGTCCAGCACGTCCGTCGTTTCCACCGCGTGCGCGGCGCGCGGCAGCGCCACGGCACCCACAAGCGCCAGCGCCAGCAGCCCAGAGACGCGCCCCGCCAGCAGCCGACGCAACGCAGCAAGAGGCAAATGCTGGTTCGTAGCCTCGTTCGCCATCGCCATTGTGGTTCCTCTCGCGCCGTTCTGGGCAGGCAATCCGGGATCGCGGCTTGGCCGCCGCAGGCTCCCGCGCCGGTCCGCGAGCATACCGGCGGTAAGTTGGCTCGGCAAGTATCGCAATCGCCGTGCTACGCGTTCAATCCAGCCGGCGCAAAGCGTCCACGGGCGCGCGCGCGGCAGCCCGTTGCGCGGCCCACCAAGCGGCGGCAAAAGCCAGGACGGTGGCCGCCACGCCGGCGATCACAAACGTCGACGCCTCAATCAGCACTGGCAGGCGCGAAATCAGGTAGACCTGCGGGTCCAGCGGATAGCCGACCGCGTCCAGCAGCAGACACGCCAGACCGCCGACGCCCAGGCCGATCACGGTGCCCAGCAGGCCGACGACAAGGCCTTGCACAAGAAAAATCGCCGCGACGGATCGGCGCGTGCCGCCCATCGCGCGGATGATCGCGATCTCGCGGGCGCGCTCGTGGACGACGACGGCCTGGGTGCCGACGACGTTGAGCGCTGCCACCAGCACAATGATGAACGGAAACAGGGACATCGCGATCTTTTGCATCCGCGCGGCGTCAAAGATGTTGCGGTTCATCTCCTGCCAATCGATGACCCGCCACGCGCTGCCGTTGTGCGGTCGCATCTGCCGCGCGGCGCGAAAGGCGCTGACCCAGTTGTCGACGACGGCGACCGTGTTGCGCGGCGCCCGGACCGTCATGCCGCTGATGTTGTCTTTGCTCAAGCCGCCGAGGCGCTCATGCAATAGCTTGGCATCGCTCAGCAATTCGCCGATTTCAGTCGGCTCGAGCGCGGCGCGGAAAGCGTCGGCGCGTTCGGCGGCGAGGATCGGGTCATCGACGCGGACCTCCACCCAGCGCGCCAGGTCACCGCGGCCGAGAAAGCGCTGGGCGGCGGCGAAGTCGCAGAGTGCGAGGCGCTGATCGTGGTCAAAAAAACCGGTGCGGATGATGGCGGCGACGCGGAAACGGCCGCTGGCGCTCTGCGCCGCTGCTTGGCCACCGTCGCCGCTGTCCATGCCGCGCAACGGCGAGACCGCCCGCACCTCATCGCCGACCTTGACCTGCAGCCGCTTGGCCAAACCCTCGCCAAGCGCCATCGCCGGCAATTCCCCTGCAAAACCGAGCCATTGCGGATCGGTGATCGTCTGTTCCACACCGTCTGGCAGCGTCACTTTCAGCGGCTGGCGATCCAGCGGCACCGGCGCCACGGCCGCCACGGCGGGCGACAGCGGCTCAGCCGGCGGCAGCACGGCAAATGCCTGCGCGCCTTGCAGAATCAGCGCGACCGTCTCACCCTCATGCAGCTCCAGCGGCTGCTCGCGCTGGGCGCCGCCCGACTGCCAGCGCACGACGTACTGGCCGCCCAGCACTTCCCAGGACGCCACCGTCGCGCACTTCGCCTGGCGCGCCCGCCGCAGCGGCTCCACGCCCTGCGGCTCCAGCAAGTATACGCCCGGATCTTCAGGCTTTTCTGCCGGCTTTTGGCCGCAGCCCTCGGCGTCAAACACCACAAGCCCGGCGGAGCCGTTGCTGGGCGGCAACAGCGCAAACGGCGCCGCGAAATCGGCACCCACTGCCACAACATGCCGCGCCGAGGCGATACCGCTGACGACCTGCAGCTGACCGGGACGCTGCTTGAGCAGCGGCAGCTCGCCTTGCGTGTCCAGATGCCCGGCGACGACCGCGCCTTCGGGCAGCCCCTGGATCGTCGCATTGGGCACGCCGCGCACGATCGCCCCCGCGCGCCCGCCCGCCGCCGAGAGCATCATGTCGTCGTACGTCGCCGGCGCCACGACGCGCACGCCCGGCACGTCCTGCAGCTTGGCCTGCACGTCCCGCCATTCGCGCAGATCGACGCCGCGCCGCATGATCACCAGATGCGGGTACGTCGCGAGGATGCGATCCTGGAATGCAACCTGGAAACCGGTGTTCACCGCGAGCACCACGATCAGCGCCGCAACGCCCAGGGCGATGCCCGCGACTGACATCGCCGTCACCAGCGACAGGTGCAAACTGCGCCGGGAACGCAGCAGGCGCGCCGCCAGCATCAGCTCGTAGAAGCGCGCAGTCTTGGGCGGCTGGTCTTGGGTGTGCACGACTTCTTGACGCGAGTGGTGGGGGGCAAGCATCCTGACGTGCGGCTTGGCCAAAGGCGGCCGGGTCGGGTGCGGCCGCGACAGTGGCACGTCATGGCGTTGCGGGCAAGCCTGCGCGCGCGGCGGCCGCGGCGGACGGTTGGAGAAAGGGCGATGGGCAACGGTCTGGTGGTCTGGCGGTGGGTGGGGATCGGCGGCGCGCTGCTGGCGCTGAACCTGGCGGGCTGCGGCGACCCGCCGATTGCCGTGGGCACGGACGCGGTCGGCGACGGTGTCCACACGGACGTGACGAAGCCGGATGGGGCGGTGGACAGCGCCGGCACCGACGCGACGGACGACACGGCCCTCGACGACAGCGACGCGACAACCGACGGCGGGAGCGACGCGACGGTCACCGACACCGGCGGCGACGTCGTCCTGACCGACGGCGTGTTCATCTACGACGGCGGCCCGATCGCCGACACCGGCGCCGGCACGGACGACGTCGGCTGCAGCGGTGGCAAGGTCACGGACTTCCACATCGTCAGCACGGATCCGCCCAACGGCGGCGATAATGTCGCGAATCCATTCAAGTTTACCGTCACGTTCAACACCCAGGTCAAGGCCGTCGTCATCGGCCCCAACACCGTGCAAGTCGTCGTCAACGGCGCGATCATCGACGGCACGTTCAGCGTCGCCTGCAACTCGTTCAGCTTCACCTCGGCTGGTCCCGTGCTGCAAGCCAGCCGCGTGGACGTGACGCTGTCACCGCTTGTGCAGGCGGAAATTGGCTATAACCTTCCGAATCAGCAGAGCTTTCACTTCTACGTGCGCGGCTTTGACGGCATGGCGCCGTACGAAAAGCTGGCGCGCCGCTATGCGCCGACGCTGCGCCAAGCGGTGGTCAGCGGCAATGACAAGTACGACCAGCTGCGGTCCTTTGACTACGACGGCAACTGGAAAGCCGGCGACAATGGCGTGAATTTCTCGAAATTTCCAGCACTTGGCGAGGTGGGCTGGTCGGTAATCGAGACGCAGAGCCACTTTTTCATCACCTACATCTACTTTTGGCCGCATCGCACCGCCGTGCTGGCGGGCGTGGCGTTTGACAACGATGCGTCCGGCGCAACCGTCGCCGTGGCGCGCTGGCCGACCGAGCACCCCGTGGCGGTGACGACCTGGTTCAAGCAAAAAAGCAGTGAGGAAATGTGGACTTGGGTGACAAACGAGAGCGGCATTCCCAAGACCGGCTATGTGCGCGCGGCGCTGCCGGAAGCGACGCTGTTCCCAACCGCCACCGACGGCTGGGGCTGTGAAGGCATCAGCGGCTGCACGCCCAAGCGCTTCGGCGGCTTCCTGACGTCCGGCAACCACCAGAGCTGCCTGTGGCTCGATGCGGGCGACAGCCTCAACTGCACCAACACCCCGGCCACGCAGGTGAATTTGGCGTGGATCGACTACGCGCCCGGCGCCACGCCGACCGAACCGGCCACCGCCGCTACGCCCGGGCCGACGGCAACCTACGGCTTGACCTCGACTTTTGACACCTGGTGGCCCCGCCGCCAGGACGCCGGCAGCGACGGCATGTGGGTCGACACAACCTACACCTACGAACCGCCGACCGGCCGACCCGCGGGCGTCAAGATGGTCATCGGCGGCAAGTTCTACAACCAGGACACCGACGCCAGCCGGCCGCCGTGGGCGTGGAGCTGGAAGGGCTCGGATTTCTACCAGTTGCCCACCGGCACACCGTTTCTGGACCCCGCCTTCGCCAACGCCAAGCGCTTTGAGGACACCAAGGCGCCGCTGGGCGACTTCAACGCGACAACGAAGCAGGGCTGGTCGCAGGATTACTGTTTCAATCCATACCTGTACATCGACTTCCGCACGATGCCGAACTGCGTCGGCTCGCTGCCCTGAGCGCCCGTGAGTCGCAGGGCCTCACGGGCGCACCCAGGGCAAGTGCGGGCTAGCGGTTGCGCACCGGCGCCTTGGCCGGCTTGCGGCTGCGGCTGACCAACCAACCGAGGATCGCGCCCGCGACGCCGAGCGCCACCGGGCTGCTGGCGCTCGTGCCCGCCGTGCAGCCGCCGTGGTGCTCGCCGCCGCCGCTGTCGGCATCGCCAGGCGCGCTCGTCGCCGTGCCATCGGCCGCCGTATCCGCCGCGCTGGCCGCATCAGCACCGCCGGCGGCATCTGTGGCAGTCGCGGTGTCCGGTTGCGCGCCGGCATCGGCAGCGGTCGCCGTGTCCGGCTGGGCGGCGGCGTCGGCCGCAGTCGCGTCTTCCGCCGGCACCACAGCGTCGGCGGCGGTCGCGTCAGCCGGGCCGTCGGTGGCGTCGGCATCGGCCCAGGCGGGTTGCGCCACGGCGCCAGTCAACATCAGGGTCGCGATAAACAATTTCCAAGTCTTCATGCTCTCCTCCGGGTCCGGCGACAGGGGAACGCGCCGTCTGACCTGATCCCACGCTACGGGCCAGATTGCCGCGCCGCAAAGCCCGGTCGGATCGCCTGACATTTTTGTCAAACCCCTCGCCGCCAGCGGTCTACGACACGGCGGTCACCAACCATTCACGCGCCCGGCCTTGCGCGGTTGCCCCCGTTGTGGTCCAGTGCGCGCGCCAACGGGACCGGTTTGTTGGCAACTGAGGCGCGATGTCAGCAGTCATCCTCGTCGGCGCCCAATGGGGCGACGAAGGCAAAGGCAAAATCGTCGACGTGTTGGCCCGCGACGCCCACTGGGTCGTGCGGTTTCAGGGCGGCAACAACGCCGGCCACACGCTCGTCGTCAACGGTCAGCGGCGCGTGCTGCACTTGCTGCCGTCCGGCATCCTGCACAGCAACGTCAAGTGCGCGATCGGTCCGGGCGTGGTGCTGGACCCGGAAGTGCTGCTTCAGGAGCTCAAGGCGCTGGCGGAATCCGGCATCCACGTGCCGCCGGAGCGCCTGCGCGTCAGCGACGCGGTGCCGATTATCCTGCCGTGGCACCGTGAGATCGACCGCTTGCGCGAGGCGCGCCTGGGCGCCGGCAAGATCGGCACGACAGGCAAGGGCATCGGCCCGTGCTACGAGGACGCCACCGGCCGCCGCGCGATCGTCGCCCGCGACCTGACGGACAAGGCGCGGTTGCTGACCGCGCTGCAGCGCATCGCCCCGGACGTGACGCTGCTGTTGGCGAGCTTGGGCGTCGCCGAGCCCGACTGGGAGACGGTGGCCGACCACTACGTCGCGCTCGGCCAAAAGCTGCTGCCGCACCTGGATGACGTCGGCGCGCGCATCGACGAGGCGCTGACCGCCGGCGAGAAAGTGCTGATGGAGGGCGCGCAGGGCACGCTGCTGGACGTCCGCCACGGCACGTACCCGTTCGTCACAAGCTCGGCGACTGTCGCCGGCGGCGCTTGCACCGGCCTCGGCATCGGCCCGACCCGCATCGACCGCGTCGTCGGCGTCGTCAAAGCCTACGCCACGCGCGTCGGCTCCGGACCGTTTCCCACCGAGCTCAACGACGACATTGGCCAGCGTTTGCGCGATGTTGGCCATGAGTACGGCTCGACCACCGGCCGGCCGCGGCGCTGCGGCTGGCTCGACGTCTTCGCGCTCAAGCACGCCGCGCGGCTGAACGGTCTCTCCGGCATGTTCCTGAACAAAATCGACGTGATGAGCGGTCTGGAGCGCGTTGCGATCTGCACCGGCTACACCATCGACGGCGTCCCCGTCCGCGATTTTCCCAGCCATTCCGTGGATCTGGAGCGCGCTGTGCCGGTCTATGAATGGCACGACGGCTGGCAGGAAAACATCAGCGGCTGCCGGAATTTTGACGCGCTGCCGGTGACCACGCGCGCCTACATCCGCCGCATCGAAGCGCTGACCGGCATCGGCTGCGACCTCATCAGCGTCGGGCCGGATCGCGACGAGAGCATCGTCTTGCGCGCCACCTGGCCGGCCTGATTGCAGGCGGCCCGGAACGGCGTTAGCTTCGCGCCATGGCACGACTCGGACTGACAGGCTTGCCGCCGCACCGGCCGATCGAGACGGCGCTGACCTGGCTGCCGGGCGTTAGCCGCGCCCGCGCCAAGGCGATCCTGCTGCAGGCGCGGATTGATCCTGAAATTACGACGGAATCGCTGAGTGCGGCGCAGCTCGATCTGGTGCGGCAGCTGTTGCGCGACGGCGACGACGCGCCGGCGGTGGAGACGCCGTGGCTGGCGGGCGCGGCGGTCGATTTTGCGCCGTATTTGGAGCGCGTCCGCGGGCTTTTGCAGCGTTATCTCGCGGTGTTGCGGCCGTGGGAGCGGCCCGGCGATGACCCGACGCGCACGCCGTGGCCGACCGGCGTGGCGGCGACGCTGGATGCGACGGCGCTGCGTTGCCTGCGCGGTGAAGCGCTGGACGCCGAGCGCCAGGCCTTCGTGCAGCGCCTGGACGCGCAGCTGGCGCCGGGGTACGACGCGATCGCGCCGCCGAGCGATGCCGCCCGGCGTTTTGACGAGCTGCGCCACGCTTTTGTCCTCGACGACCTCGCGTGTGACGCCCTGTGGCTGCTGCTGGCGCCGGCGCTGGTTCCGGAATTCCTCTGGCTTTACAGGGCGTTGTGGCGTGATCCGACGCAGGCGGCCTGGCCGGAGGACCTGCTGCTGCACGCGCTCGACCCGTTCGCGGCGCGCGGTGCGGCGGTGCTGGCGGATTTGGCGCAAAACGCGACGCTGCGCCGCTATGGGCTGGTGCGCGTAGCGGGCGACGACGCCCAGGCGACGCACTGGCAGGCGGCGCGCTGGGTCTGCCGGCACCTGCTGGGCGTGCCGGCGGAGCTGGATGACATGACCGGTGTGCTGGCGCATCCGCTGCGCGCGGAGACGGCTTCCCCGCCGTTGACGCCGGTGCTCAAGGATGCGCTGACGCGCGGTTTTCGCGGCCGGCGGCGGTTCCTCGTCGTCGGTTCGGAGCGCGCAGGCGCCCTGCGGCTGGCGCGCGAGGCGCTGTCCACGCTGGGCGAGGGCCTGCTGGAAGTGCGGCTGGACCTGCTGCTGGAGGGCGATCTGACGCGGCTGGGCGCGGTGCTCGGCCGGGCGAGGCTGGCGCGATCCGGCGTGTTCTTCAGCCACGCTGAGGCGATCGACCACGGCGAGCACGGCGCGGAGCGGCTGGCCAGCCTGCTGCATTTGCTGGACCGCGAGACGACGACGCTGTTTTTTCACGGCCACGTCGGCCGCGCGGTGGAGTCCGGCCACCTGTCGCCGCGGGCGCGTCTGGGCTTGCTGCGCGAGCTGGGCTGCGTCGAGCTGCCGACGGCCGCGCCGGCGGTGGAGGCACGCAAGGCGCTGTGGTTGAATCGGCTACAAGAGCGCATGGTGCCAGCAGAATTGGACGATACGGTGGCGGCGATCAGCGTGTACAAGTTTGGCGTGGACGAGATTGACCTGGCGGCGAGCCTGGCGCTGGCGGCCGCGACTTCGCGCAACGCCAGCGCGACGCGCCTGCAGATGGGCGACGTCGAGCGGGCGTGCCGTGAAGTGGCGAGTTCGCGGCTGGCGGGGCTGGCGACGCGCGTCAACGTGCGCGGCCGCTGGAACACGACGATCCTGCCGGACGACACCCGCGAAGTGCTGGACGAGATGGTCCGCTTTGGCCGCCACGCCGGCTTCGTGCTGGATGAGCAGGGCTATGGTCGCACGATGGGCTACGGCCGGGCGCTGTCAGCGCTGTTCAGTGGGCCGTCCGGAACCGGTAAAACCCTGTGTGCAGGCTTGGTTGCGCGCGATCTGGGGTTGGAGCTGTTCCGCGTCGATCTGGCGAGCGTGGTGTCCAAATACATCGGCGAGACCGAGGAGCGGCTGTCCAAGCTGTTTGATGCCAGCCAAGATGCGGGAATTGCTCTGCTTTTTGACGAGGCGGACGCGCTGTTTGCCAAGCGCACCGACGTGCAGTCGTCGGTGGACCGCTACGCCAATCTGGAGGTGAACTATCTGCTTCAAAGGCTTGAGGATTTTGACGGCGTCGTGATCCTCACTTCCAACCATCCCGACGCGATCGACGGCGCGTTTTTGCGGCGCATCCGCTTCAAGCCGCATTTTCCGCCGCCGGAGCAGGCGGAGCGCGCGCGGCTCTGGCAAGTGATGATTCCGGCCGACGCGCCGCAGGAGCTCGATCTGAAACTGCGCGATTTGGCTGTGGATTGGGAGCTGACCGGCGGCCAAATCCAGAACGCTGTGCTGCGGGCGGCGGTGTGGGCGCGCGACGCTCAAGTGCCGCTCAGTCATGCACTTCTCGCCAAGGCCGGCGAACGCGAGTACAAGGACGCTGGACGCGTTGTGCGCATCTACCCCGACGATTGAGGCCAGCGATGGAAAAAGCGACCTTTGTGGCCATTTTGGAGGAGATTGTGCGGGGTTTTGAGGAACCAGCGTTCCGCGCGAACTACGCCGACGCCAAGGCGCAGGGCAACGTGCCGCGGCTGATGGAACTGGCGATGGGTGTGCAGCGGCACGCGTTCAGCCAGCACGGCCTGGATGACGTGGCCGGTAGCGTGCAGTTCAAGGAAGCCGGGCGGACTTTTGGCCTGGATGGCGATGTCGCGCCGCGGCTGGCGCGGATGAAGGCCGCGCTGGGCAAGTAGCCGCCAATGACGCGCCGACAGGGCAATTTTGCGGCCACTTTCGTTGACACCCCAAAGGCGTGCCCGTAGTCTGCCGTCGATGAGCTGTGCGCGCTCCAAACCCTCCATGCTGCTGCCCCCGACTCGCACGTGCAAGCGGGCTGTGCTCGGTGTGCTTGTCCTGGCGCTGAGCGGGCTTACGGCGTGCGGTTCAGCGCCCCAAACCGTTGTGCAATCGGGGCGGCTTGACGCCGACGGGCCGACTGGGCCGGAGCGCTACGGCCAAGCGGTGCGCCTGGCGGCCTTGGCCCGCGTGGAAGCCCGCGCCGGACTTGAACAATTGGCGGCTGAGCACTGGCGCGCGGCGACCCGTTTGGGCGGCGAGCCGGTGTGGGTCGTAGAGCAGGCTGAGGCGCAGGAACGCGCGCGGCTGTATGCGGAAGCGCGCGAAACGGCCGCGCGGGCGCTGGCGCGCGATCTGAGCGTCGCCGAAAAACAGCGGATGGATCAGCTGATTCAGCGCGTCACGCCGCAAATTCAGGCGGGGCTCGTGCGCGTCGCGATCCTCGTGCGGCCGGAAGGCGCGCGCGTGGAGCTGAGCCGCGCCGACCGCAAGAATCGCCGCGGCGCAGAGCGCGTGCTGATTGGCTCGGGTCACGCGTGGCTGGCGCCTGGGACGTGGGCGGTCGAGACGACGGCGAAAAGCTTCAGCAGCGAGCTGCGTACGGTGCAGGTGGGCGCGGAAGGCAACCTCGTGGCCATCGCATTGGTGCCCGAGGACCAGAACCCGACGATGGTCGCCGCACAGCCGGAAGGCGAGGAAGTTCCAGTGCTTGTGCCGCCGCCGAGCGAAAAGCCAGCGGTGGTCGAGAAGCCCGTGGTCGCCGAAGCGCCGGTCGTCCCGCCGCCGCTGGTCGTCGTGCCGGTCGTGCCGGTCGTTCCGCCAACGGAAGTTGTCAAGGTCGTCGAGCCGCCAAAGCCCGTCGAGAAGCCCAAGCCCGTCGAAACGCCTAAGCCGGCGGAAGTTGCCAAGGTCGTCGAGCCGCCAAAGCCGGTCGAGCCGCCAAAGCCCGTCGAGACGCCCAAGCCGGCGGAGATCGCCAAGGTCGTCGAGCCGCCAAAGCCCGTTGAGCCGCCGAAGCCCGTCGAAAAGCCCAAGCCGGCGGAGGTCGCCAAGGTCGTCGAGCCGCCGAAGCCGGTCGAGAAGCCGAAGCCGGCGGAGGTCGCCAAGGTCGTCGAGCCACCGCCATCGGTGGAAGAGCCCAAGCCCGTGGCGCGGCAGGATGCGAAGCCGCCGATCGGCGTCGAGAAGCCGGCTGAGCCGGGCGATAAAACCGCGTGGATTCATAAGGTTGGCCCCTACACCGTGGCGGGCCTTGGCGTGATTGCGCTGGGCGCGGGCGGCTGGTTCGGCTGGCAAGCCATGAGCAACGCCAGCGCCGCCAATGGCCTGAGCCCCAAGGCAGCCGGCTACGGCGGGCAAATCGACAGCTACGCCGCATCGGCCCAGCAAAATGCCACGTTGGCGAACGCGCTCATCGTCAGTGGCGGCGTGCTTGTCGCCGCTGGTGCCGCCTGGTGGCTGTTCGCGCCGCACGCCGACGCCGCGCCGTCGCGCCGCCACGCTGATGTCGAGGCGCCGCCGCTTGCCGCCGCTGTGCCGATGATTGGCGTGGCGCCGTCCCATGTTTCGCTGACGTGGTCGTTCTAGGAGCTCCGATGTCCCGTCGCCTTGCCGCTTATTGTCGAACCCGCGTGCCAGCGTTGCTGCTCGGCTGCGTGGCCGCGCTGGCGCTCAGCGCCTGTCAGGTCAGCATCACCAAACAATCAACCACCGATCCGTGCGATCCCAACCCGTGCGGCGCCAGCGGCGTCTGCACCGGCTGGAGCGCGACGTGCACGTCGCCCGACGGCGTCGCCGTTTGCGGCAGCTGGACCGCGACGGGCACGGTGCCCAAGGGCGCCGACGGCAAGCCGCTGACGCAGCCAGCCAACTACGAAGCCATTGAGACCCTCTGCGATGGTTTGGACAACGATTGCAATGGCTTGACTGACGAAGGCGTCTCGCCGCCCAAGGGCGCTTGCCCGGCGGTCGGCGTCTGCGCCGGCCAGAACGTCACGCACGCCGTGTGCAATTCCGGCAGCTGGATATGCGACTGGAGCGGCGTCGCCGGTTACGAAGAGTCCGAGGTCAGCTGCGACGGCAAGGACAACGACTGCAATGGCAAGACCGACGACAACCTCAGCCCTGGCGCCGCGACCTGCAAGCGCGCGGGCGTGTGCGCCGGGCTGCCTGCGGCGACGTGCACCAACGGCGCGTGGAACTGCCAGTATGGCGGTCCGGACTACCAGGCGGTCGAGACCGCCTGCGACGGCAAGGACAATGACTGCGACGGCATCGTGGATGCGAATTTGACCGTCAGCGGGCTGACCTGCCTGGGCCAGGGCGTCTGCGCCAACGGCGTCAAGCAGGTCTGCAGCGGCGGCGTGGCGACGTGCGATTACAGCGGCGTGGCCGGCTTTGAGGCGTTCGAGGTCAGCTGCGACGGCCAGGACAACGACTGTGACGGCATCACCGACAACCTCGCCGGCAGCAAACTGCCGCTCGAGGCCAAGGACACCAGCGATTGCTCGGCGTTGGGCGTCTGCGGCGCGCACAAGGACGCCATCGTCAAGCGCTGCGACGCCGGCGTCTTCACATGCCACTACGACGCCGTGCCGAAGTACGAGAGCACCGAAGTCAGCTGCGACGGCAAGGACAACAACTGCGACGGCGAGACGGACACCAACCTCGGCCAGCCGAGCCTATCGCCGTGCCCGAGCCAGGGCGTCTGCGCCGGCGCCGCGGCGCTGTGCAGCAACGGCGTGTGGACGTGTGACTGGGCCGCGTTGACAAAGTCCAAACAGTACGAGGCGTTCGAGTCCCTGTGCGACAACCAGGACAACGACTGCGACGGCTTGACGGACGAGACTGTCAGCGCCAAGTCCGCGAAATGCAAGACGCAGGGCGTCTGCGCCTTCGGCCCCGCGGTCACCTGCACCGCCGGCAAGGCGACGTGCGACTACACGCACATCGCCGGCTACGAGGCCACCGAGACGCTCTGCGACGGCATCGACAACGACTGCGACGGCCAGACCGACGAGCCCGACGCGCTCGACGCCACGCCGAGCGGCTGCAGCAAGGGCGTCTGCGCGCTGGCGAGCGCGACGTGCACGGCGGGCGCCTGGAAGTGTGACACGACCGCCATTGCCGCGGTGTACGAGGCCGTCGAGACCAAGTGCGACGGCAAGGACAACGACTGCGACGGCTTGACGGACGAGGGCGTTGTGGACGCGTCCGCCTGCAAGACTGCGGGCGTGTGCAGTGCTGGCGTGCCCGCCGCTTGCGTCGCCGCCAAAGCGATGTGCGTGTACCAGAGCGTCGCCGGCTACGAAGCGACGGAGGTCAGCTGCGACGGCTTGGACAACAACTGCGACGGCAAGACCGACTTGAACGTCTGCCCGCCCGCCGCGCCTTGCCAAGGCGACGCCGACTGCACAACGGGCACCTGCGTTGCCGTTCTGGGCGGCACCGGCAAGGCGTGCACCGTCAAGCCCAAACAGTGCGCCGCGATTGGTGATTTTGGCGCGATGGTCTTCGCCGACGACGCCGCGACGCGGTGTCTCACCTCGGCCAGCGTCGCCTCCTGCACCGCCGGCACTTGGGGCGCGCCCACGGTCTGCGGCTCCAGCTTGCCGGTCTGCGTCGGCGGCGCCTGCGTCTTGTGCACGCCTAACGCGCTGCGCTGCGACCCCGCTGACGCCACGAAGATCCAGCAGTGCGCCGCCGATGGCAAAAGCGTCGCCGCCAAAGGCAGCTGCACGACAGGCAACCACTGCTCCGGTGACGGCGTCTGCGTTCCCACCGGCAGCGTCGCCGTCAGCGACACGGCGTCCGGCTACGGCGGCGTGACCGCGGTGCTCAGCAACGGCAAGATCGCGACCGCGTGGCTGACCGATACCTCCGCCGTCGCGACTGTCAACCTGCGGCTGTTCAGCGGCGCCGGCGTGCCCGATGGCCCCAGCCTCACCGGCGCCAACGTCTACGGCACCGCGACCGCCATCAAGGCATCGCAGCTGGCCATCGCGCCCGTCGGCGACGGCTTCGCGTTGGCCTGGGTGTCCAAAGTGGCGGGCGACGCGGATATCTACATTCGCCTCTTCGACGGCAACGGCACAGCCAAGGCCGCGGCGTTCGTCGCCAATGCGCCCAATGACGCCCAGGGCGACCAGACCGACCCGGCGCTGGCCAGCAACGGCAGCGACTTCGTGGCGGTGTGGACCACGACGGATCTGGAAGGCAACGGCAGCAAAGGCATCGGCGCGCAGCGGTTTGATGTGAACGGCCAGCTCGCCGGCGACCTGCTGCTGGCCAATGAAGACCCGAGCGGGCAGACGGCCGATGACCCGGTGCAAAACGACCAGACGCAGCCCGCGGTGGCGATGCGTCCGGACGGCAGCTTCGCCGTCGTGTGGGTGCACGTGGACAGCGGCGTCAAGCAACGCGTCCGTGGCCATTTGTTCAGCGCCGGCAGCGCGCCGATGAACGCGATCTTCCAGTATTCGGCTGGCAACCTGACCGCGGCGCGCCCGGCAATTGCGCAGTTCGCCAAAGGTTTCACAGTGATCTGGGCCGGTGCCGGCACGGACAGCAGCGGCGTCGGCATTGGCATGCGGCTGGCGGACGCGCAGAGCGCACCGACGGGCCAGCCGAGCGCTGTCGACACGATTGTCACCAATGATCAGGCGGATCCGACCATCGCCCAGCTCGCCAACGGCGGGGCGATCATCGGCTGGACCTCGCCGCAGTCGGTCAGCGCTGGCGCCGGCTTGGACGTGTCGGAGCGCGTCCTGTCGCCGGACGGCACGTTTGCCGATCCGGAAGACGTTGTTTCTAGTGGGGAATCTGCGGGCGATCAGTCCGCGCCGCACGTCGCTGTGACCGCCGATGGCCGGCTCGTGTGGATCTGGCGCTTTCAGGCCACGCCGACCGACCCGGTGACCGTCCGGCTGCTGCTGCCGTAGCCGGCCTGCGCGACAAATTGACAGATAATCGACTTGTGGTGTCATCGGCGCCGGCACTTGCCGCCACGAGGTCGTCATGAGTTTCATCCCCGGTCCCGCCGAGCGCGTCCCCGAACCGCGTCCCCCCGTCGACTACGCCAGCGTCAAGAAAGTCCACCTGATCGGCATCGGCGGCTCGGCCATGGGCAACTTCGCCGGGATGCTGCAGGCCAAAGGGCTGGAAGTGCGCGGCTCGGACGTGACGGTCTTTGACCCGATGCGCGCGCAGCTGCTGAAGTGGCAGATCCCGTTCAACGAGGGCTGGTCGGCGGCGAACCTCGATTGGCGGCCGGACCTTGTCGTCATCGGCAACGTTGTGCGGCGCGACAACGTGGAGGCGCAGCGCGTCCGCGATGAACAGCTGCCGTATTGCAGCTTTCCCGAAGCGCTGGGCGAGTGGATCCTGCCGGGGCGCACCTCGACCGTCATCGCCGGCACGCACGGCAAAACCACGACGACGTCGCTGACCGCGTGGCTCCTGGAGGCATCCGGCCTGTCGCCGGGCCTGCTCGTCGGCGGCGTGCCCAAGAACCTCGGCACCAGCTTTCGCTTGGGCGAGGGCAAGCCGTTTGTCATCGAGGGCGACGAGTACGACACGGCGTATTACGACAAGCGTCCGAAATTCGTGCACTATCGGCCGCACCACGGCGTGCTGACGTCGTGCGAATTTGACCACGCGGACATCTACCCGGACTTCGCCGCGGTCCAGCGCGCGTTTCGCCTCTACGCCAGCCTGTTTCCGGCCGACGGACTGCTGGTGGCGTGGGGCGAGGACGAGCGCGTGACCGACGTGCTCAGCGCCTGCCCGGGGCGGGTGGCGCGCTACGGGTTTCAGACCGCCGCGGTGCCGTGCCAGGACCCGGCACGGCCGCTGGACATCGAGATCCAGCTGCACGGCATCGGCCCGCAAGGCGCCGATTTTTCGCTGTTCAAGGGCATCGCCGCACCGGTCAACGGCCGCGATCCGCTGCCGGGCGTCAAAGGTGGCGCGCTCATCGGCCGCTTCCAGTCGCCGATGGCCGGCAAGCACAACTGCCTGAACGCCGCGGCGGCGCTGACCCTCGCGCTGGACCTGGGCGCGACGGTGCCGCAGCTGCAAGCGGCGATCGCCGCGTTCCAGGGCGTCAAAAAGCGTCAGGAAATTCGCGGTATTGTCGGCGGCGTGCTGGTGATGGACGACTACGCCCACCATCCGACAGCGGTGCTGGAAACGGTCGCGGCGATCCGCGGGCAGTATCCCGGGCAACGGCTGTGGGCGATTTTTGAAGCAGAATCAAACACTTCCCGGCGCAAGGTCTTTGAGACCGTTTACCCCCAGGCGCTGGCGCAGGCTGACCGCGTCGTGCTGTGCCAGCCGCTGTTCAAAGAAGGCGACAAGCTGACGGCTGAGGAGACGATGGACGCGGGCGCGGTGTGCCGCAGTATCGAGCAGCTTGGGGTGCCGGCAAGCTACATTCCGGCGGTCAGCGACATCGTCGAATTCGTGGCCGCCGCCGCCGCGCCAGGGGACGTGATACTGGCCATGTCGGGCCGCGACTTCCAAGGGCTCCACGGGTCGCTGCTCAAGCGTCTGGAGGCACGCTTCGGCCCCTGACGCCCCCATAAGGCGCACTTGGGGCTTCGCGCCGGGCCTCCACGCGGCCAAGCCGAAGCCTCCCCCACTGTGCGCCCAGCTGACGCCGGACGCACCCCACCAGGAACTCCGCGCCGCTTTCGCGGCCCGGAATTCGCGCGGACCCACGGCGTATCCGCCGCGCCGCCCTACCGTTGACAGCGAGCGCTCGCGCGCCCACCTCCGGCAGCTGATTG
>CAIPXZ010000403.1 GCA_903869075.1 uncultured Myxococcales bacterium
CCGAAGGGATGCAAGTGGTGTCATCTTTCTCACAAGTTTCCGTCAGGTGGCGCGGCAAAAGCACCGGACCAACCGCCAAAACTACACTTTTTGACGCGCGGAACAAGCCCCACGCGCGGCAAATTCGCTGTTGCGCTCACATTGCGCCACAAGTTCGTCACTGAACCACCCCGCTGCTTGGCAAAAAGCCGCATCACTATTCGGGATCACGCGGCTGGCCCCCGTGTTGCGCGGGCCGGCGGACAGCGTAGGCTCTGCCGCTGCGGTTCACGCTGCGGCGCGGCGAAGAAACGGTGTCACGGTTGCGTCACCAGCGCGATCGCCGCGTGATTTTGCGTGTGGGCCCGCGACAGTTCAGCCGCCCGACAGGTATTGTGAGAGCACAGTGTGAGCCGAGGAGCTGAGGATGCCAGCAACCATCATTGTCACCGCCGACACCGCGCGTGGCGCAAAACTTGTGAAATTTGGTCGGGAATCGCCGTTTGCCCGCGAGCTGCAGCGCCGCGCCGACGGCTATTTTGCCGACACCCAGCAGCAAGAACGCGGGCTGGCGGCGATGGCGCGCAAGACCGCAGTGATCTGGGCGTGGTTCCTGCTGTCCTGGGTGGCGCTTGTGCTGCTGCCGGGCGCGTGGTGGCTGAAGGTGCCGCTGGCGGTCAGCATGGGTCTGGCGATCGCCGGCATCGGCATGGGCGTGATGCATGACGCCAACCACGGCGCCTGGTCGCGCAACGCGCACGTCAACCGCTGGGTCGGCTATTCGATTGACTGCATGGGCGCCAGCTCGTTCATCTGGCGCACCAAGCACAACACGCTGCACCACACCTGGACCAACATCGGCGGCCTGGACGACGATCTGGAGCTCGGCGTGCTCTCGCGCATGTCCCCGCACCAGCGCTGGCTGCCGGCGCACCGCGCGCAGCACCTGTACATGTGGGCGCTGTACGCGCTGCTGTTGCCCAAATGGGTGCTTTTTGACGACTTTTACAACATCGCGCTCGGTCGCGTCGGGCCGCTGCCGCTGCCCAAGCTGGCGGCGCGCGACTGGCTTGTGCTGCTGAGCGGCAAGGCGCTGCACGTGACGCTGGCGTTCGTGGTGCCGCTTTCGCTGTACCCGTGGTACCAGGTGATTCCGCTGTATTTTCTTGTGTGTGCGGTCACCGGCGTGACGCTGGCGACGACTTTCCAGATGGCGCATTGCGTGACGACGGCCGAGATGGTCGCGGCGCCGGCGGATGGCCGCCTGACGGATGACTGGGCGACGCACCAGCTGCGCACGACTGTGGATTTCGCCCCAGAAAACAAGCTGTTGAACTGGTACATGGGCGGCCTGAACTTCCAGGTCGTGCACCACCTGTTCCCGAAGGTCTGCCACATGCACTACCCGGCGCTGGCCAAGCTTGTGGCGGCGACGGCGCGGGACCATGGCCTGAACTACCGCGTGCAGCCGCAGCTGCGCGGCGCGCTGGCGTCGCATTACGTGTGGCTGCGGACGATGGGCGCGCGGCCGGTGGTGTGACCGCCTACGGTCCGTCGGTTGTGCCGGCATCGGCGGCACAGTTGGGTGGCGTGCCGGCTGGCGCGGTCGACAAGGCCCCGGAACGCCCCAGCCACGCATATGCGTACGTCCCCGGCAGCGCGATATCTTCCGGGCCGTGGCGGTAGTGCGCCTGCCAAAATGCGTCCGCCGTCGGCCCGTCGAGACACGTCGCCGCCGAGCTGTGACCCCAGCCGAGCAAGGCAACCGGCGTCGGCAGCGCGGGGTACGGCGTCAGGATCCAGCGCGCGATGCCGCTGTCATCGTTGGGCTTGTTGCGCAGCCACTGCCGCAGATCGTCGACGACCTGCGGCGCCACGCACGGGTTGTACAGCGCGACGATGCCGCCGACCTCCAGGTTGTACAGCCACACCTGCGGCGGCAGGTAGGCGTACTCGCCCCAGCGCGCCCAATCGGCGCGATGCGGTCCGGTCAGCGGCGGCGAGTCCGTGTAGGTCAGCGACGTCGGCAGGCCAACGATGGCGTGCCCCGCGTCGGGACTGTCGTGCGCCACAGCCGCCGCACACACCGGCGCTTGCCACAGCGGGTCCTTGCACGTGGCGTCCTGCCAATCGATCGCCAGGTCATCACAGCTGATGGCCCACAGCGACGGATCCGGCTTGAACGGCAGATTCTGGTACGGCTCGCCGCACGCCAGCACCAGCGCAGTCAGGGCCAGACACCGCTTCATTTGCTGTCCCGATCCGTGAGGCCGCTCATCGTCTTGCTGTCCACGGCGTCGACGTCAACGCTGGCGCTGCCGCAGTTGCGGCCGACCCAGAGGCAGGCGTAGCTGCCGTCGTACGGCACGTCCTCGCTGGCCTTGCGGTAGTGCGCTTGCCGGAACATCTCGGCGACCGTCGGGTCAAAGCAGTTGGCCTTGAGGCGGTGCTTCCACGTCACAAGCGAAAACGCCGAGTCCAGCCCGGGATACGGCGTCAGCAGCCAGCGAAACGGCCCAGCTTCATCGGCGGGCACTGACTGCGCCCAGGACCGCAGCGTATTGACGAGGTCATCCGGCGCGCACGGGTTGTAGAGGATGGTCACCGCGCCATGCTCCAGGCCGTGCAGCCAGCGCTGCTTGGGCAAGAACGCGTACTCGCCCCAATACGGCCACTCCGCGCGGTGCGGCCCGGACATCGGCGGATCGTCGCTGTAGGTGATCGGCAGCGGCAGCGGGATGTGCGCGGCGCCGAATTCGCCGCCGTCGATGACGGTCGCCGTGCCACACAGCGGCACTTGCCACGCCGGGTCCAGGCAGCGGCCATCTTGCCAATCCACCTGCGCCGTAGCGCACGCGCCAGTCCAGTCCGGCGGCGACGCCAGCGCGCTGTGCAAGTCGCAGCCCACGGGCGTTGCGGCGGGCGAGGTGCACCCGGCGAGGATGACGAGCAACGAACACAGGCTCAGACGCATCAGCACACGCTCCTTGGATTCTGGGACCGACCGCCGCACCGTAGCGATCTCGGCGTGCGGACGCAAGCGGCACCGGCCAGTCGCTACCGGCGCCGACACCCAGCGCTGCCGCGGCGGCCGTGCACCGGTGCCATGTAGCTGCGCGAGTAGGGCACCGGCGGCAGGACCTCGTTGCGCGGCGCGGGTGACGCCGACCATCCGGCAAAATCCGCGCCGGTGCGCACGATCCGCGGCAAGCCAGCGCGGACAAGGACGCTGGCACCCCCGAGCTGCGCAGCCATGTTGGGCGGCAGGTCATCGCCGGGGCACAGGCCGATCTCGGCGTGGCGTTCGCCGTCGATGCCCCAGCGCAAAATGTCGGGCAACTGCTTGGTTGCCAAATGGAACCAGCCGGCGTCAGCGCCGCGCGTCGTCGCCCAGAGGCCATTGGCGCAGGGGTAGTAGTTGCCGCCCGTCAGCCAGAGCACCGGACCCGCGCCGCGCACCGCCCACAGCCCCGGCTCGATCAGCTGCGGCCCCCGCGCGGGCGGACGGGCGAGCGCGGCGGGCGCGAAGATCAGGCAAACAAGCCCGAAGAGAAGCTGGCGCATCGCGACCTCCGGGTGCAAGTGCATGGCCACGCGCGGGTTTCAGCGGCGCGCGCCGTCTCGCGGCCAAGCCTAGACCTGCAGCCCGCGGCGTTCAAGCGGCAAATGCGCTGCCGGCGCTCAGTGCAGTTCCACCGTCGTCGTCAGCCGCACGCCGGGGTTCTTCTCCGCGATGTACTCGGCGCGAAAGCGCGTCTCGGTCAGCAGGCACAAGTTGCCGGCGCCGTCCTGGAACAGGTCCTTTGTGTAGGCATTCTCAAAGGTTCGCCGCAGCTCCGGCTTGTCGAAGCTGACCCAACGGCAGACCTGCAGCGCCATGCCTTCAAACGCCGCGTCGACCGTGTATTCGTCGCGCAGCCGCGCCTCGATCACCTCGAACTGCAGCGCGCCGAGCGCGCCGACGATGTAATCCGAGCCGATCAGCGGCCGGAACAGCTGCGCCGCGCCTTCCTCGCACACCTGCTCCAGGCCTTTTTGCAGCTGCTTTGCCTTCATCGGGTCGCGCAAGCGCACGCGGCGGAATAGCTCGGGCGCAAAGCTCGGCACGCCGGTGAACTGCAGGACCTCGCCTTCGGTAAACGTGTCGGCGATGCGGATCGTGCCGTGGTTGGGAATACCAATGATGTCGCCAGGATAAGCCTCCTCGACGATGCTGCGGCCGCGCGCCAGGAACGTCATCGCGTTGCGGACCTGCAGCTCCTTGCCGGTGCGCACGTGCACGATCTTCATGCCGCGGCGGAAAGTCCCTGAACACACGCGCAAAAACGCCATGCGGTCGCGGTGGTTCTTGTCCATGTTGGCCTGGATCTTGAAGACAAAGCCGGAGAATTTCTCCTCTTCCGGCATGACGATCCGCGCCAGCGTCTCGCGCGGCTGCGGCGGCGGCGCCAGGTCGCAAAAGCAATCGAGCAGTTCCTTGACGCCAAAGTTGTTCAGCGCCGAGCCAAAGAACACCGGCGTCAGCTGGCCGCGCAGGAACGCAGTCTCGTCCCACGGCGACGCCGCGCCCTGCAAAAGCTCAATCTCGTCAACCAGTTGCTTGCGATGTTTGCCCAGCAGCTCCTCGGCCTCCGGACCGTCCAGCGTGTGCAGGATCTCGCGCTCATTGCGCCGGCCGCGCGCCGCCGCGAGGTAGAAATTCACAGTCTTATCGCGCAGGTCGTACACGCCCTTGAAGTCCGGCCCCATGCCAATCGGCCAGGTGAACGGCGTGGTCTGCATCCCCAGCTCTTTCTCGAGGTTGTCGAGGATGTCCATCGGCTCCATCGCGTCCAGATCGAGCTTGTTGATGAACGTGATGACCGGCGTGCGCTTGAGCCGGCACACCTCCAACAGCCGCCGCGTCTGCGTTTCCACGCCCTTGGCAGCGTCGATGACCATCAGCACGGAGTCGACGGCGGTCAGCGTGCGAAACGTGTCCTCGGAAAAATCGTTGTGACCCGGCGTGTCCAGCAAATTCAGCGCCAAATCGCGGTATTCAAACGACATCACCGCCGTGGACACCGAGATGCCGCGCTCTTTTTCAATCGACATCCAGTCCGACCGCGCTGACTGCTGCGACTTCTTGGCCTTGACCGCGCCCGCCAGCTGGATCGCGCCGCCAAAAAGCAGCAGCTTTTCGGTCATCGTCGTCTTGCCGGCGTCCGGGTGCGAGATGATGGCGAACGCGCGACGGCGGCGGATTTCACGTTCCAATTCGGCGGACATGACACGGCTCCTGCAGACAAAACGGCC
>CAIPXZ010000404.1 GCA_903869075.1 uncultured Myxococcales bacterium
GTCAGGTCGCGGTGCGTCGCGCAGACAACCCGCACGTCCACCTTGCGCACCGGACCGCCGAGCACCTGCACCTCGCCGACCTCCAGCACGCGCAGCAGCATCGCCTGCGCGTCGAGCGGCAGCTCGCCGATCTCGTCCAGGAACAGCGTGCCGCCGTCCGCCCGCTCGAACGCGCCTTTGCGGTTCTCCGTGGCGCCGGTGTACGCGCCGCGCTGCGCGCCAAACAGCTCCGCCGCCAGCGTATCGCCCGCCAGCGCGCCGCAGTTCACCGCCAGCCACGGCCCGTCGCGCCGCGCTGACAGTTCGTGCACCGCGCGCGCCGCCAGTTCCTTGCCCACGCCGGACTCACCGGTCACCAGCACCGGCCACGCCGTCGTCGCCGCCAGCGCCAGCTCCTGCAGCGCCTGCACGAGCGCCGGCGCGCGCGCGCCCAGGTCGCCCACTTGCACCGCGCCGCCGCGCGACTGCAGCACCAGCACCGGCAGCTGGCCCAACCGCAGCACTTCGCCCGACCGCAGCGCCGTCGGCCGCGCCGGCAACGGCCGCCCCGCCAGGGTCGTCTGACCGCCGCCCGCCAGGTCGCAGGCTTCCAGCCGCTCGTCCACCACTTGCAACCGCACATGCTGCAGCGCCACGCCCGGTCGCGCCAGCCGCAGATCGCACCCAGGACTGGTGCCGAGCACCAGCCGCCGCTGCACCGCCACCTGTCGCCAGCCGCCCGGCGCCGGCACGCACACGAACCACTTGATTTGCTCGCCCATGATCGCCTCCTTTGGCGCGTGCTATGCCACCTGCCGTACTTCCTGTGCGCACAGCTCCGCCAACAGCGCCCGCCGGCCGTTGGCACCCGCCGGCACACCCGGCAGCGCATCCAACAACGCCAGCCCGGCACGGTGTTCGCCCGTCGCCGCCAGGCCGATCGCCACGTTGAACAGCCAGAACGCCAGCTCCTCTCGCCGCTCCGCCGCCGCTTGCCGCCAGGCGATTGGCGTCAGCGCCGCCAGCTCCTGCAGCGCCCCCAGCCGCGTCAGTTCCTCGCCCACGCGATCGCGCGAGCGGCTGGCCAGCCGGGCGATTGACACCGTCGCCGCCACCGCGTCGCGCACCACCTGCAGCCGCCGCGTTTCCTGATTGCCCAGTCCCAACCGACCGTCAAAGCCCATCGTGTCCTCCAGCGTGTCCGCACCTGTCGAGTGGCGCAGTCCAAACAGGTATTCGCGTCGTGGCGGATTTTGCCGCGGCAGTTTTGGTCGATTTTTGCCGCGCGTGCGTTTTTGTGGCGATCGGCTACACTTCGGCGCGCTTTTGCCCGCGGTTGGTGACAGCCCAGGAGTTCTTTCGTGGCCAAGAAGATTCGCAATCGTCCTGAAGACTTGAAGAGCCAAGACGGCGTCGACGCTGAGCTGCCGACTGCGCGCAAGGTGGTCGCCACCGCGCCGCGACCGCCGGTGACAAGCGACGAATTTGACTGGAAAGATCACGTCTTGCCGCTGTTTTTGGGCTTTGTCTGCGCGTACTTGCCGTACAAGGTCGAGCCGCACATCCGCGACCTGTTCCAGCTGCCCAAGCAGATGATCTTGGCGGAAGCCGCGGCGTGGCTGGTGCTGCTGGCCGGCGCGCTGGCGCTGGCGGGTCGGCCGCTGAAACTGCCAAAAACACCCATGATTTGGCCTGGTTTGGTGCTGATGCTGGCGATCGGCGGCGGCGTGTGGATCGCGCCTGCACAGACCGGCGGTGTCCTGTCGATTTTTGCGCGCACCGATGCCCATCGCTGGGTGGCGGCGGCGGTGATCTTCGTGATCGCCCTGCTGGGCCTGACGACGCCCAAGCGGCTGTGGTACCTGATCGCCGGTAACCTCTTGGGCGGACTGCTGGTTTCGCTGATTGGCATCGGTGAGCAGCACAACATCCGCGGCTTGCTGCCGGACCCGCACTGGAACCTGATCACGATGCCAGGCTCGACTTTTGGCAACCGCAACATGGCGGCGCAGGAGATCGTGGCGGTGATGCCGGCGGCGTACGCGATCCTGACGCTGTGCGTGCGCTGGATCCTGACCGGGCGGCTGTGGCAGGGCATTGTGCTGGGCGTGGCGAGCGCCATCGGCCTTGTGACAATGCTGTATTTCCTGCTGCTGACGGTGACACGCTCGGCGTGGCTGGGCGCAGGCGGCGGCGTGCTGGTGGCGGCGCTGGTGCTTGTGGTGGGCGTGCTGTGGGCTGGCCGGCGGCCGGCGGCGGTGAGCGAAGAGGCGGCGCCGGCGCCAACGGGCCTGGCGGTGCTGTTTGGCGCCTCGACAAAGCGCGTGCTGCAGACAGCGGCGGTGGTGGCGGCGGCGTTGCTGGTGATCGTCGCGGTCGGCGACCACTTCAAGCCGGACGACGGCAACTCGGGAGACGACAAGAAGAAAATGTCGGTGCCGGAGCTTGTGCGCTCGTTCATGGACAGCAAGGCGAACCACTACCGCTGGCGCATCGGCATGGCCGAGTCGACGGTGGAGGCCATCAAGGCCAAGCCGCTGGGCGGTGGCGCGGGCAATTGGCGTGTGATTTACCCGCAGTACGTGACGCAGCGCGAAAAGAACGAGATGTTCAACATCGCCAAGCAGCCGATCCGCGCGCACAACGACTTCCTGCAGTTTGGTTCGGAATTCGGCGTGCACGGCCTGCTGGCGCTGCTGACGCTGCTGGCGATGGCCGGCTGGCTGACGCTGCGGGCGGTGCGCAAAGCCGCGCAGCCAGACGGCAAAAACCAGGAAGATGACGCGTGGCTGGCGTTTTGCGCGCTGGCGTCGCTGGCGTCGCTCGTGGCGATCTGCGGCGATGCGATGGCGTCGTTCCCGCTGGCGCTGCCGGGGCCGACTTTCCTGTTCGCGCTGCATTTGGCGACGATCGCCGGCGCGGAGGCAATGCTCTACAAGCGCGGATTCTTTGGCGAAGGCGAGAACCACGCCGTTGTGACGCCGATGTGGCTGGGCGGCGCGGTGCTGGCGCTGGGCGTGATTGGCCTGAAATTCCTCGGGCCGATCTACCTGGTGCCGGGCGACGTGAACCTGGACAGCTACCGCAGCTTGTCGGTGGAGCAAGCGCAGGAAAAAGGCTTGCATCAGCGCTGGTTGGTGGCGGAGCTGGGCTTTACCGACGGCCGCGCGCTGCAAAAGGGCGGCCGCGCGCAAGCCGGGCTCGTGGCGATCCAGCGGGCGATCGCGCTCAACCCGGACGACTTCCAGAACCACTTCATCGAAGGCCTGAACCTGAACAGCCTGGGGCGGACCAAGGATGCGATTCACAGCATCGAGAACTCACTGAAATTGTATCCGAATTTGCTGAACGCGTGGGTCAACCTCGCGATGTTCAACCGCCGCCTGGGCGACGACAAGAAGATGAACGAGGCGATCGACATCGCCATCAAGCTGAAGCCGGACGAGCTGATTGCGCTGAACGTGCGCGCGGCGTGGCTGGAGGAAAAAGGCAAGTATGACGAGGAGTTGAAGGTGCTGGCGCCGCAGATTCAGCCGTATGCCGAGTACCGCAAGTCGCCGAACTGGCCGACCGACGACGGCGGCCAGCTGCTGGGTTCGTGGAAGACGACGCTGACACACTGCGTGACGGCGGCGCGCAAGCTGGAGAAATGGCAGGACCTGGCGACGTATTTGACGCTGCTCTACGACGAGCCGGTGGCCAACGACGGTCGCCCGGACGAGGAGAAGGACAAGGAAAAGATGAACCGGGCCACGGACTTGGGCGAGGTGCTGGGCAAGCTGGGCAAGTGGCGCGAGGCGCTGCCGCACTTCAAGGAAGCGGCGGAGCTGGCCCGGGCGGACTATCCGGAGCAAAAACAGGGGTATGCGCACGCGCTGCTGCACGTCGGCGACTATGCCGAGGCGACGCACCAGATGCAGGTGGCGATCCAGGTCGGAATGCCGCGCGAGAAAGCCGGCGAGCTGCTGGATCAGTGGGCCAAGGACATGCCGGACAAGACCGCGGAAGTGCTGAAGGTGCGCGAGAAGGTCGCGGGCAAGCCGGCGGCACCGGCGCCAGCGGCTGAGGACCCCCAAGCGCCGTGAGCGACCCCATCCGCATCGAAGTCCGGCCCGACGAGGGCGGCACGCGGCTGGACGCGCTTTTGTGCAGCCGCATCGAGGGCTTCTCGCGGGCGCGCGCCACCGAGCACTTGGCCGCTGGACACGTTCGCCTCATCGCCGGCGCCGCCAAGGCCAACACCAAGCTCAAGCCGAGCCTGCTGGTCAACAAGCAGCACGTGTTCGAGGTGGCGGTGCAGCCGCGGCCGGAGCTGTCGGCGCAGGCGCAGGCGCTGCCGCTGACGGTTGTGTATGAGGACAACGACCTGCTCGTCATCGACAAGCCCGCCGGGCTGGTGGTGCACCCGGCGGCGGGCCACGAGGACGGCACGCTGGTGAACGCGCTGCTGCACCACGCGCCGGAAATCAGCGCGATGCAGGGGCAAAACGAGTACCGGCCCGGGCTTGTGCACCGCATCGACAAAGACACGTCCGGCTTGCTGGTTGTGTCCAAGAACGAGGCGGCGATGAAGAACCTGGCGGCGCTGTTCGCGCGGCACGCCATCGAGCGCCGGTATGTGGCGATTGTTCTTGGGCAATTGCCACAGGACAAGCTGACGTTTCGCACACTGCACGGCCGCCATCCGACCGAGCGCAAGCGCTTTACCGGCAAGGTCGCGGAAGGCAAGGAGGCGGTGACGCACGTGACGGTGCTGGCGCGCTCGGCGCTGACGACGCTGATTGTCTGCCAGCTGGAGACTGGGCGCAGCCACCAGATCCGGATGCACCTGGCGGAGTCCGGCCACCCGATCGCCGGCGACCAGCTGTACGGCGGCGTGCGGCCGCATGCCAAGACCGCGCGGACGCTGGGCGACGCGGCAATGCTGGCCAAGGTGCCGCGGCAGGCGCTGCACGCGTACGCGCTGGGCTTTCAGCACCCGCGGAGCGGCCAGCAGCTGCGGCTGGAGCTGGGCTGGCCGGAGGACCTGCTGGCGATCGCCGTTGGGCTGTACGGCGCCGAGAACATCGCGCTGCCCGGGCTGGCGCAGGACGTGTAGGTGCCGCGCGCGTGGCCGACCTGCGGGCGCATAGATCGCCGTCGACTCTGGAGCGTCTGAATGGGCGTGGCGCGCAACCGCCGCCGCTTCCCTCACGCCCAGGAGACCGCATGAATGCCAATCGGGTCAAGATTTTGGCCACCAGCCTGCTGCTTGCCAGTTGTGCCGCGCGCCCGGCACCAGACGTCGCGCCCGCGCCGATTGCCGCGCCCGCGCCCGCCGCCCAGCCCGCGCCTGCCGCGATGACGGCGCCCGCGGACCCGCCGCCGGTGCAGCCGCAGGCGGTCGTGGAAGCGGAGGCGTTTGCCGCGCCGGAGCCCGTCGCGCCGTCCGCGCCGGTGGAGAAAGCCGCGGCCGACGGCAAGCGCGCCGATCGCCCGCACGCGTTCGGCGCGCGCATGGATGTCTCCGCCCTGGGGAGCCTTGGCGCTGTGGCGGGTGGCGGCGGCTACGCGAAGTATGCCAAACAGGCGTGGGCCGACGAACCGGCGCTGCCGCCGCCGCGCGAGGAGCGCGAACAATACGGCGCCATCGACAGCAACCCCATCCACCGCGTTGCCGAGACGCCGGTCTCCACGTTCAGCATCGACGTCGACACCGGCAGCTACGCCAACGTCCGCCGGCTGATCCGCGAAGGCCGCATGCCACCGCCGGACGCCGTGCGCGTTGAGGAAATGATCAATTATTTCAGCTATGACTACCCCGGCGTGCGCACCGCCGGCCACCCGTTTGCCGTCAGCACGGAGGTCGCGCCGTGCCTGTGGAACAGCCACAACCTGTTGGTGCGCATCGGTTTGCGGGCGACAGATGTCGACAAGCTGGAGCTGCCGCCGGCCAATCTTGTGTTCTTGGTCGACGTGTCGGGCTCGATGCAGCCCGAAGCGCGCCTGCCGCTGCTCAAAAAGTCGCTGAAATTGCTGGTGGATCAGCTGCGGCCGCAGGACCGTGTCGCGCTCGTGACCTACGCCAGCGGCACGCGCGTGGTGCTGGAGCCGACGAGCGGCGCTGAAAAGGCGACAATCCTCAACGCGATCGATGCTTTGCAAGCGGGCGGCGGCACCGCGGGCGAGGCGGGCATCCAAGCGGCGTACCGCATGGCGCAGCAGGGCTTCGTGCGTGGCGGCATCAACCGCATCTTGTTGGGCACGGACGGCGACTTCAACGTCGGAATCAGCGATTTTGCGTCGCTCAAGGCGCTGGCGGCGGAAAAGCGCCAGACCGGCATCTCCCTGACAACGCTGGGTTTTGGCGTTGGCAACTACAACGAGCGGCTGATGGAGCAGCTGGCGGACGCCGGCGATGGCAGCTACGCCTACATCGACACGCTGAACGAGGGCCAAAAAGTGCTCGTCGACCAAATGACGCAGACGCTGGCCGTCGTCGCCAAAGACGTGAAAATCCAAGTGGAATTCAACCCGGCGGCGGTGCTTGAATACCGCCAGATCGGCTATGAAAACCGCGCGCTCAAGCGCGAGGAATTCAACAACGACAACGTCGATGCCGGCGAAGTCGGCGCCGGCACGGTTGTCACGGCGCTGTACGAGGTGACGCCGGTGGGCCAAAAAGGCGCCGTCGATCCGCTGCGTTATGGCGGCCAAGCGGCGGTGGCGGCGCCGTGCGGCGCGGACGCCGAGCTGGCGTTCCTGCGGCTGCGTTACAAGGCGCCGAGCGGCGGTGCGTCGCAGCTGTTGGAGGTGCCGATTCGCCGGCTGAGCGACAAGGTGCAGGCCCAGCAGGCGAGCGCGGACCTGCGCTTTGCCGCGGCGGTGGCGGCTTTTGGCCAGCTGCTGCGCGGCGGCACGTACCTGGGGGATTTTGGCTGGGACCAGATGCTGGCGCTGGCGGCCGGCAGCCAGGGCGCGGATCCTTTTGGCTATCGCGGTGAATTCATGCAGGTTGCCCGCCTGGCCAAATCCCTGCGCGGCGGCCGCTAGGCGCCCAGCGGCGCGGTCCGGCGTCGCAGTTCCCGGCGCGGTCACGGGACTTTCGCTTGACCGAACCGCTGCTGCTGCTGCACGCTCCGCGCTCGCGCTCCCAAGTCGCCCGCGGAATTGACGACCATGCCTGCAGATTTGACGGACCGCGTGCTCAACGCCACTGGCAGCGCCACGCCTGCTGCGTCGGCCGTTTGGCGCCTGCACGTCATTGCTTCGCCGGATGCCAAGTGGCGCGGCGCGATCCTCCAGATGACCCGCGATGGCCCGTTTGCCGACGGGACGCAAATCGGCCGCGTGCCGGACGCGGCGCTGTCGCTGCGCATCGACGATTCGACGCTGTCGCGGCGCCACGTGACAATCGCCCGCACGTCGGGCGAGCTGCTGCGGGTGACGGATCTGGGCAGCTCCAACGGCACTTTCGTCGCCGGGCAGCGCATCCAGGAGGCGCTGGTGGGCCATGGCGCGGTGCTGCGGCTGGGCGCCAATGTGCTCGTGCTCGAGCGCGACGCCGGGCTGCGGCCGGAGTGCGGCGAGCCGACGGTCGACCTGCCGGGTCGCTCGGAGCCGGCGCGGCTGCTGCGCGCGGCGCTGGAGGATGCGGCGCACGACAGCTTTCCGGTGCTGCTGCACGGCGAGACCGGGACCGGCAAGGAGCACGCGGCGCATGAGCTGCACGTGCGCTCGGGCCGCAAGGGCAAGCTTGTGCGCGTGAATGCGACGGCGATCCCGGAGTCCCTGTTTGAAGCCGAGCTGTTCGGTCACGTCGCGGGCGCCTTCACCGGCGCGTTGGCGGCGCGGCCGGGGCGCGTGCGCGAGGCGCAGCACGGTACGCTGGTGCTGGATGAGATCGGCGAGCTGCCGCTGCACCTGCAGGCCAAGCTGCTGCGGCTGCTGGAAGAACGGACGGTGCGCGCGGTCGGCGGCGCCAAGGACGAGGCGATCGACGTGCGGTTTTGCGCCTCGACAAACGCCGATCTGGCGGCGCGCGTCCAGGATGGCCGGTTCCGCCGCGACCTGCTGGCGCGCTTTCACACCCACGCGATCGCCTTGCCGCCGCTGCGCGAGCGGCGCATGGACCTGTTCCAGTTTGCCGACGCGCTGCTGCCGCTGCGCGACAACGCCGGCAAGCTGGTGGGCTGGCCGACGGTGCTGCACGAGGAGACCGTCGAGGCGCTGCTGCTGTACGACTGGCCCGATAACCTGCGCGAATTCGCCGCGGCGCTCGTGCACTTGCGGCGGCATTTTGGCGCGCAGCCGGTGCCGCGGTCGGTGCTGTCGCCGACGATCCTGCGGCAGGTGGTGGCCAAGCCGGAGCCGGAGTCGACGGCGCGGCTGGGCACGGCCAAGCAGGCGCAGGAGCATGTGGAAGCGCCGGATCCGGCGGCGCTGCGGCTGGCGCTGCAAGAGGAGCACGGCGTGCTGGAGAACGTGGCGCGGCGCTATGGCCGGCACCGCAAGCAGGTGTACCGGTGGCTGGAACAGGCGGGCATCGACGAGGCGGAGCTCAAGCGCTACCGCGACGGCGGCTGACGGTCAGGCCAGCTCTGCCCGCGGCGTGCGCAGGCTCCAGCCCATCGCCACCAACGCCAGCGCGCTGGCCCCCGCGGCGATCAGCAGGCTGATCTCCTCGGTATCCAGCTCGCCGTGCATCAGCCCGCCGGGCAGCTGCTGGTGCAGCAGCAAAATCATCACCGAGCCGACGATGTAGCCCATCGAATACGTGCTGCCTTCCACCCACGCCGCCACGCGGCCGCGCAGGTGCGCTGGCGTGCGCACGAGGTACGCGCTGACCGCCGGGCTCTCGACAGCGCCGGCGACGACGAGGAACGTGCTGACGCCGATCGCCATGACCTCGCCGGGCCAGATCGCCACGGCGCCGAGCGCGATGAGCAGCGAGATCGGCGTGACGATGAACACGCGGCGAAAGCCCAGCCGCCGCACCAGGTACGCCGGCATGACCGAGCCCGCCGTCGCCGCCACCGCGCAGATCAACATCCGGTATTCGCCGTACGGCGCCTGCAGCTCGGCCATCTCGCCCGCTGACCAGATGTTGGACTTGCCGTACATCGCCGAAATGACGTGGTGGGCGACTGCCGTCTCGGCGATGCCGTTGGTCAGCAGCAGCAGGGACACGCTGCGCAGCACCGGCGAGTGCAGCAGGTAGCGCAGCGGCGAGTCCGTGTGGTGCGACGGCTCGGCGGGATCGTCCGGCGTTGGCTCCGGATCCGCCAGCGAGACGTGGCGCAAGGCCCGGACCCGCCGCAGCGCCAGCGCCGCACCGATGAGGCTCAAGCCGCCGATCGCGATCATCGGATCCGCGGCGATGTGCTCCAGGCCGGCCCAGATCGCGAACGCGCCGCCGATGAACGAGCCGGCGTAGCTGAGCGAGTTGATGGGGCCAAACCAGGTGATGGCCTCGTCGTCGGTCATCATGTCGCGCGCCAGCGCCCAGACGGTGAGCGGCACCAGGCGGCTCTCCACGCTGTTGATCGAGTACAGCACGGCATAGCAGGTCGCCGCCGGCACGCCGTAGGCGCGCAACGCCCAGATGCCGACGTAGGCGAGGCCAAAGACGCCGAGCAGCGCGATGGCCAGGCGGCGGCGCGGCGCGCGGTCGATGATGAGGCCGAGGCCCAGCGCGCAGATGACGGCGATGACGGCGTCGAACACCCACAGGCCGAGCAGCGGGTCGACGCCGGCGTCCGAGACCACGCCGCTGGTGCCGATGATGCCGGCGAGCTCCTGCATCAACGCCGAGCAGGTGAGCACCGCGGCGATGGCAAAAGCGCGTTTGCGAACGCTGGGGATGCTTTTGCTCACGGGGCGTCACCAGCCGAGATGGCGGCAGAGGGTGCGGTGCGTTGGCGTCGACCAGCCGTCATGGTGTCCCTGGGCGCGGGAAATGCGGCCCGTTGCGCGGCCAAGAGTGCGGTGTGAGGGCCGGCGGGTCAAGGGGCAGCGGCGTGGGGCGTCCGCCAAGGCGCCCGAGGTCTGGCCGCGAGCGCTGCGGGCGCACCGTTTGTCAAACCGGGCGGCAGGAAGTCCAGGGGCGA